>JAFVVH010000037.1 GCA_017502285.1 Oscillospiraceae bacterium
ACGGTGACCAGCATGATGTTCATAATGCCGATACCACCTACCAGCAGTGCGATAGCAGCAACGCCGCCCAGCACCACCTGCAGGGAGGCTGTCTCGTCCTCCGCCGCCTCCATGGCATCATTGCCGTTTTCCACGGTATAGTCCGCAGTGTTGGTGTTGACATTTTCCTGCATCCAATCCTCTACCCGGTCAATCACCGTGTTCATATTGGTGGACGTGCTGACCTTGATGGAAAAATTGGTGACCGAATCGGTATTCAGCAACTGGCGGTTCAGGGTATAGGGCAGAAGGATCATGTCGTCCATGGACTCCTCCGCACTGCCGTCTTTGGGATAAAATACACCCACAACGGTCAGGGGCTTTCCATTGAACATCAGGATCTCCCCCTCCGCCTTGCGGTAGCCGAACAGGCTGTCTGCCACGTAGGAGCCAATGACGCACACCAGACTGCGCTTATCCAGATCCTTCTCCATTAGGTCGCGTCCTTTATCCACAACAAAGTTGTTGCAGGCCGACCACTGGTCGTTGCCAAAGTAGACCTTGGCGGTTTCATTGGTATTGCTGTAATACTTCAAAATTCCACTGCTGGTATAGCTGGGGGTAATGCCGGTGATATACTCATCCAGCGACTCGGTCACCCAGTCCATAAACTCTCCGGACTGGTCAGTGGAGTTGGTCCGGTCACGGTTGGTAAGGGTCACGTTGACCTTGTTCACACCCTGTTTTTCGTAATAGGCGGTCAGGTCGGCATTGTAACCCTTCACCACGGACACCAGAATGAGCACCGCGCCCACGCCAATGATGATACCCAGCATGGTCAGGAAGGAGCGCACCTTTTTGTCCCGAATGGACTCAAGGGCCATACGTATCGAATCCATACCGCGCCCCCCTTACATATTCTCGTTAATGGCCCGATCCTCATCAGGCACATTGGGCCGGTCTTCCACGATCTTGCCATCCTGCAGGCGAACAATACGCCGAGCCTTGGCAGCAATGCCGTTGTCGTGGGTGATGAGGATGACGGTCGTCCCCTCCCGGTTCAGCTGCCGCAGGATGTCCAGCACCTGCTGACCGGTTTTGGAGTCCAGCGCACCGGTGGGCTCGTCTGCCATAATAATGGGGGACCGGGTAGCGATGGCGCGGGCAATAGCCACGCGCTGTTGCTGGCCACCGGAAAGCACCATGGGTTTCCCATCTGCCCTGTCGGCAATACCCATGGAATCCAGCGCCTCGATGGCACGCTGCTTGCGCTGGGCAAGGCCGACTCCCTGATAGGCCATAGGCAGAGCCACGTTCTGCCAGACACTCAGGGACGGGATCAGGTTATACCCCTGGAAGATAAAGCTGATCTTTCGGCTGCGGATATCCGCCAGTTCCCGCTCGGTCCGGTGGGCAATGGGAATCTCATCCAGCATATATTCGCCCCGGGTCGGAATGTCCAAACAGCCCAGAATATTCATCATGGTGGACTTGCCCGAACCGGACGCGCCCACGATGGCCACGAACTCTCCGTTTTCAATGGTCAGGTCGACTCCGTCCAGTGCGCGGACCTCGTTCTCCTGCCCCTCGAAATAAATCTTGTGCAGATCACGTATCTCGATCAGTGCCATGGCGTCACCCCGCTCGGTTGCCGGAGTTGCCGCCCTGAGTGCGGTTGCCGGAGTTGCCGCCCTGGGTTCGATTGCCGGAACTGCCGTTCTGGCCCCACTGACGGTTGCCGGAACTACCGTTCTGGCCCCATTGGCGGTTGCCGCCGGAGCCACCCATGGAGGGGAAGCCGCTCATGCCGGACTGACCACCGCCCTCACCCTCAACATTGGAGGTCTTGTTGCCACCGGAAGGACGGGCATTCATATAACGAAGGAACACCACGGCATCCTTTTCCACTCCGGACAGGATCTGGATCAGATTGCCATTATAATCGCCCGCTTCCACGGGAACGGCATAGTAGCCCTTGGGGAAGTCGGTAACGGTACCACCCACCTCGGAGGGCTCGATGGCGTTGTCCGGCTTCTTCTCGCTTTGAACGATCATGTAATGGCCGCTGTCGTAAGTACACACCGCATTAAGGGGGGCCAGAACAGTCTCCTTGGTGCCTCCGCCGCCCGTGGTGTCAATGGAATAATAGGCGGTCACGCCGGAGGACAATTCACCCTTGGAGTCGATGGTGATGGTCGCCTCAAAGGTGCTCACACCACTGGAGCCGGAGGTTGCCTCCAGACTCAGGTAAGTCAGGGTGGCAGGATAGTCGATCCGGCCGGAGGAGGTGGTGCGGTAAACGTAGACCTCCATCCCCTCCTCCAGATAGTCCGCATCCAGCTCATCAATGTTGACGCTGATCTGCATGGACTCCTGATTATAAATGGTCACCGTACCGGAATCCTGGCCGGTCATACGGTTGGTGTTGTAATTGGCACGGACCACCTTGCCTTCAATGTCGGCATAGCGGCTGTATTCGGTATCAATGGATTCCTGCAGATCGGCGATCTTTTCCTCGTAGCTGTCGATCTGCTTCTGCACCCGCTCCAGCTGTGTTTCGTAGTCGGAAGCGTCTACAGTAAACAGGCTCTGGCCGGCGGTGACCCGCTGGTAATTCACCACATTCACGCCACTGACCTCACCGGAGGCACCGGAGGTAACGGAGGCTTCGTTCCGGAACTCCAGCTGGGCTGAGTCCACGGCATAGATATAGCTGCCTTCCTTCTCGATCCAACAGGTGACCTTGGTGCCTTTGGTCAGAGATCCGGGGTTGTTCATCTCCACAGTGACGGCAAAGCATCTCATGCCCTCGGGGGTAATGTAATCCACGTACTGCACATCGGTCACAGTACCGTCCAGCGTCATCATCTGGTCTGGGACGGAAATGGTGACCGCCATCCCCTTGGCAATGTCCTGCTCATAGACATAGCTGAAGTACAGAGTGGTCTTCATAACGCTGTCGTCCACCAAGGTAGCCAGCTGGGCGCCACTCTGCACCCTCTTGCCCACCTCTGTTTTGACATCCTGAATACGACCGTCAAACTCAGCCGTAACCCCTTGATTGGTGACGTTATCCCGCAGATCGGAGCGTTGCTGGTACAGGTCGCTCAGCTCCACCTCCGCCTCCAGGATCTCATCCCTTTTGTCGGAAGAGTCCAGCACATACAGCAGGTCGCCCACGTGGACCTCCTGTCCTGCCTTCACGTGCCACTCCAGCACCTTGCCGCTGACGGTATAGCTGACGGAGTCGGCAGGCTTGGTGGTACCCGAACCCTCAATAGCCTCATTCAGCGCCCCGAAGGTGGTCTTACCGGTGATAGGCACCCGCTCCTCTTCTTGAAAAAACAGCTTATACGTGCCAAAGGCGGCAGCCGCCGCAAGCGCAATGACCATCGCCGCGATCACAATAGCCTTTTTCTTACTTTTCTTCCCCATGTGAGCGTTCCTCCTGAAGCATTTTTTCATCTGCTTTGCCTGCTTTCGCAGTATTGGAAATATTATAAATAATCTGCCTTAAAGTTACTTTAGAGTCTTGTCCATGATCCGTCTAAAAAGCGAGACTTTTTCCCGAAATTGGTATATAATGATATTCTAATTTAATTCTAAAGGTTTTTTGCTACTGTAGCAAGGGGTGATTTTATGAAACTGCTGTTTGCGGAAGATGAAGTGAGCCTGTCCGAGGCTGTGGTAGACATTCTGACCTATCACAACTATCAGGTAGATGCCGTGTATGACGGCGCGGAGGCTCTGGCCTACGCCCGTACAGAGCAATATGACGGCATCATTCTGGATGTGATGATGCCCAAACTCACCGGCTTTCAAGTGCTGGAACAGCTTCGTGCCGACGGATGCCGCACCCCGGTGTTGCTGCTCACTGCCAAAAGCGAAGTGGATGAGCGCATCTTAGGTCTGGATCTGGGTGCAGACGACTATATGTCCAAACCTTTCCACATGGGCGAGCTTTTGGCTCGAATCCGTGCCATGCTGCGCCGCAAGGAGAACTTCACCCCCGACATTCTGTCCTATGGTGATATCGAGCTTAATCCCCATAACTACCGGCTCAGCAGCGGTGCAAACTTCGTCACCCTGCCCAAGTTGGAATATCAGCTGATGGAAATTTTGATCGCAAATCAGGGCCTGTACCTTTCGTCCGAGGAACTGCTAACCAAGGTATGGGGCTATGACACGGATGCGGAGTTGGGCTCTGTATGGGTCTATATTTCCTACCTGCGCAAGCGGCTGCAGAATCTGAACAGTGCCGTTGAGATCTGTGCCAAGCGCGGTGTGGGCTATACATTGGAGATGCAGGTATGACAAAAGCATTGCAAAGGCGATTTGTTCGCACCGCCATGGCGGCCATCACTATATTACTGGCGATCCTGCTCAGCACGGTAAATATCGCCAACATCATTATCGTCAATCAACAGGCGGAAAAGGTAATGTCCGTGCTCACTGCCGGTCGCGGCTCTTACGATCCATCCTCCCATCGGCAGCCCAAGGATGCCGAAAGGCAGTTTCCCTTCTTCCGCCGCCCCACCCCGGACGATATGATGGGGGCGCGGTATTTCTATGTGCGTTTTGATTCCGCAGGTAATATTCTGCGCACCAACCTCAAGCATATTTATGCCGTCACAGACGAACAGGCCCGTCAGATCGCTCAAGAGCTTTATGGCGGCGAACCCTCCGGCCAGTACGAACAGTTCCAGTACCAAACCATCCCCCTGCCAGAGGACAAGGGCCAGCTGGTGCTCTTTCTTGACACCTCTACCCAGCAGGAGTCTATCGTGACTGTACTGTTGATCTCGTTGGGTGTAGGTCTCTTATGCTGGACGGCCATGCTTTTGCTGGTAACCCTGTTGTCCCGGCAGGCCATTGCACCCATCGCAGAAAATATGGAAAAGCAGAAGCAGTTCGTCACCAATGCCGGTCACGAGATCAAAACACCACTGTCCATCATTCTGGCCAATACCGATGCCCTTGAACTACATAACGGCGAAAGCAAGTGGAGCAAAAACATCCGGGCACAGGCCATCCGGCTCAATGAACTGATGAAAAATCTTCTGACACTGGCCAGAACGGACGAGGACGGCACCACCCTGCCCGTGTCGGAGTTCTCCATGGATCTGTTGGTGCAGGAGGCTCTGGATATTCACCGCACACTGGCGCAGGCTAAAAAATTGGATGTTCACACAGAGATCCAGCCCTCTGTTACCCTGAAAGGTAACCGGGACAGTATCATGCAGCTGGTGTCTGTTCTGCTGGACAACGCCTGCAAGTATACACCGGACCAAGGCACCATCTCCCTGCGCCTGTGCACAGAAGGAAATAAAGTATATCTTCAGGTAAAAAACACCTGTACCGAACCGCCGGAAAAAGATTTGGAAAAACTCTTTGACCGATTCTACCGGGGCGATGCCGCTCGAACGCAAAGCACTGGAGGCTACGGTATCGGTCTGTCCGCCGCCCGCGCCATCACTCAAACCCATGGCGGCACCATCACTGCAGACTACAACAAAGTCGAACAGGTTATTTCCTTTACAGTTCGTATTTGATATAACGGTGCAAACGGCAGGTGCGTATTGGGCATCTGCCGTTTGCCTGCTCACCCTCTCAAGCTTCGAATCCCTTTGCCGTACATATGCAAAAACACCGCCACCCGGATGGGTGACGGTGTTTTTGGTACGGCTGAAGGGATTCGAACCCCCGACCTTTTGGTTCGTAGCCAAACACTCTATCCAGCTGAGCTACAGCCGCATACTGCTCGTGACAGCTAAGTTATAATAGCACAAAGCCCTTTGCATTGCAAGCCCTAATTTCAAATTTTTTCGTTTTTTTGGCGAAATATTTTCTTCTTCCCAAAACTCAAGAAAAACACCGTGCGAACATTGTTCGCACGGTGTTTTGAGTTGTATTGCGCAAATCAGCCGCCAAAGACCTTGATCATGAAGCCCGCAGCAACGGCGGAGCCGATCACGCCGGCCACGTTGGGGCCCATTGCGTGCATGAGCAGGAAGTTGGAGGGGTTCTCCTTCTGACCCACGGACTGGGCCACACGGGCGGCCATGGGCACGGCGGACACGCCGGCGGAGCCGATCAGAGGATTGATCTTGCCCTTGGTCACAACGTACAGCAGGTCGCCCAGCAGCAAGCCACCGGCGGTGGACAGCAGGAAGGCGGTCAGGCCCAGGCCGATGATAAACAGCGTTTCCTTGCTCAGGAAGGTGGCACCGGTGGCCTTGAAGCCCACAGACAAGCCCAGAGGAATGGTCACGATGTTGATCAGGGCGTTCTGAGCAGTGTCAGACAGACGCTCGGTGACGCCGCACTCACGGAACAGGTTGCCCAGCATGAGCATACCGATCAGAGGCGCAGTGTCGGGAATGAGCAGCACCACGAAGATGGTGACCGCAATGGGGAACACGATCTTCTCGGTCTTGGACACGGGACGCAGCTGAGTCATCTTGACCTGGCGCATCTTCTTGGTGGTCAGCAGCTTCATAATGGGGGGCTGGATCATGGGGATCAGCGCCATATAGGAGTAGGCTGCGATGGCGATGGCAGGCAGCAACTCCACAGCCAGCTTGGAAGCCGACAGAATGGCGGTGGGGCCGTCCGCGCCGCCGATAACGCCGATGGCAGCAGCCTCGCAAGGCTTAAAGCCCAGCCCCAGAGCCATCAGGAAGGCAGCGAAGATGCCCAGCTGAGCGGCAGCGCCCAGAATCAGGGAAATGGGATTGGCCAGAAGAGGACCAAAGTCGGTCATAGCACCGATGCCCAAGAAAATGATGGACGGGTAGATGGCATACTGAACACCCTGATAGAGTGCCCACATAAAGCCAACGGAACCGCTGTGGGTGGCCGCGTCATAGACCGGCTCGGCAAACAGTCCGGTAAGCGGCAGGTTGGCCAGCATCATACCAAAGGCGATGGGGACCAGCAGCAGAGGCTCAAACTTCTTTCCAATGCCCATGTACAGCAACACGCAGGCCACCAGGATCATTACGGCGTTGCGCCAATCCCACCAGGCACCGGTGGCATCAGAGACACCGGCGAAGGCGGCAAAACCGGAACTGCCCAGAATCTTGGACATTACTTCAGTAAAAAATCCCATAGTCTTGTCTCCTCCCCTCTTAGTATCTCATGATGCTGGTGAGGCGGGTGGTATCGGGAGTGGTGCCCATCTCAGCGGCAACAGCGGCAGTGATGACGGCGATGATCTCCTCATCGTCTTCTTCCTTCTTGGGTGCGGCGACGGGAGCTGCCTTTGCCGTGGGAGCGGCGGTGTGCACCTTTCCCTCGATAGCACCCACGACCTTGGAGATGACCATGATCATCAGCGCCAGCACAGCCAGCACCAGGAACACGACCATGATTCCGCAGACCGCCACCATGAGCGCGTCACCCAGGCTCATAGGTGCAAAGGGGTCCAGAATGGCTTTTTCAATACTCGGCATAATTCAGTCCTCCTGAAATCAGCCCAGAGTGACCAGCAAATCGTCGGTATTGACGGTAGCGCCCACGTTGGCGGCAATGGCCTTGACGGTACCGGCGCAGGGGGCGGAAACCTCGATCTCCATCTTCATGGCCTCCAGCACCACCAGCACGTCGCCGGCATTGACGGACTGACCCACAGAGCACTCCACCTTGAACACGTTGCCGGGCATGGGGCTGTTGACAGCGGTATCGCCCTCAGCAACCTTCACGGGAGCGGCAGCAGGAGCAGGAGCGGGAGCGGGAGCAGCGGCGGGAGCAGGAGCAGCCACGGGAGCGGGAGCAGCCACAGGGGCGGCAACAGGAGCGGCAACAGGAGCGGCAACAGGAGCAGCCTTGGGGGCGGCACCCTCCTTCTCCACGGACACGCTGTAAGTCTTACCATTGACAGTAATGACGTAATTCATTGTGATTTTCTCCTTTTTCTACATTTAATTTTCTCCTTCGGGGAGATCTCCCTCCCCAAAGGTAAAACACAGGATCTGTGTCCAAATCTGGGAAATTATATCGTCCCGACCTTGACGGTGTCAAGTTAAGAAGTCGTTAAGGTTGCGGCATCCGGCCAAACCGAAGAAAGTTAAGTACAACATGTCAGCACATTACTCATCGCGCATCCATATATTGTGTTCAATATTAATTTTCAGCAATAGAACACATAAAAACTTTCTAAGCCTGAGTGAGCCTTATCCGTTTGAGGATGTACCCTACCCTCACGCTTCTTTACAGCACGTCGGCAAAGGCCTGGATGGCAGTGGAAGCCTGACCGAAGTCGCGCATCTGCTGGTCGACACCCAGCTTGATGTGGGGAATGCCAGCCTCGTCCAGAGCCTTCTTCAGGTAGGGATACTCCATTTCCTCGGGGTCGCAGAACTGCTGCATGAACAGGATCAGACCCTGCGCGCCGGACTCCTTGACCAGGTTGGCCACGAACTCGCCACGGCGGTTCTCAGAGGACTTGGGATCGTAGAGCAGGACCTCGTAATCCGTGTCGGCGAACTGCTTGGCCAGGGCCATCATGGGATCGCCCTCCTCGCTGGCATCGGTGCGGAAGGCACGGGTCTCGTGAGCCACGTCGTCGGCAGCGATGGCGATGTTGTTCTCCTCAAAAATCGCCAGCAGCTTGGGGTTGTCACAGATGATACCGGAGGTGACCACCTTGACACCCTTCCAGTCGCACACGGGCAGCTTCTTCAGCTCCTCGTTCAGGGCGACCAGCTTGGCGGTGTACTCGTCCTTGAGCATAAACCAGCCGGCCTTCAGCACGGCGGAACGCAGGGTGGGAGTGACAACGTCGCAATGGTCGCTGGCCAGCTTGACGAACTCGCGGCGGGCGGCACGACTGGCGTTGTAGACCTTGATGGCATTGCGGATGTCCTCGTCGGTCATCTCATGGCCGGAGATCTGGTCCAGCATCTTGCGCACGTTGGTGTACTGGTCAATGCAGAACTGCAGGCCCCAGGGGGCAAAGCGATTCTGGGGATGGGCCAGGAAGATAGTGGGGATCTTCTCACCGATGGCCACGCGGAAGTTCTGGCTCATGGGGCGCAGAGTGTCGCAGATGGTGGGAGTGATCAGACCGTCCAGCTGGTCCATGGTACCGTCCAGCAGCATCTCCAGTGCCAGCTGAGCGATGGTGCAGTAGAAGGTGGCACAGTACTCCTTGGCGCGGGAGATGGTCTTGTTGTTGCTGCCCCACATGCCCATGGGCACCATGCCGGCGGCATAGACCAGCTCTTCGGGGGCGTAGTAGGGCAGAACGCCGATGACCTTCTTGCCCTGAGCCTTGAAATCGGCCAGCTGCTTGTTGGGGTTATAAGCAATGGCCTGGAATTCCTTCATCATAGTCTCAATGCTCATTTTCTCAGCCCTCCTTGTTCATGGCGTTCTGTTCCATGGCTTCCACCAGGCCCTGAACGCGGGTCTCGTACTGAGCGGCGTTGAAGTTGCGGGGGTCAGCCTGGTCGCCGTCAAAGCCGGCACAGGGCACGCCCAGATCGGCGGTGAACCGACGCCGCATCTCAGCCATATAACCGGACCAAGGCTTGCAGGAACGGTTGTAGTGGACCAGCACGCCGTCCACCTTATTGTC
>JAFVVH010000038.1 GCA_017502285.1 Oscillospiraceae bacterium
CGACCACCGAGCTGCATAAGGTCCCCGCCACCATCAAGTCCCGCTGTCAGCAGTTTGCGTTCAAACGAATTCTGCCCGGAGATATTGCCGGGCGATTGAGCCATGTGGCGGAGAAAGAAAATCTCGAGCTGACTGGGGAAGGCGCATCTTTGCTGGCCCGGCTGGCTGACGGCGGTCTGCGCGATGCCCTGTCCCTTCTGGACCAGTGTTCCGGTGGCGGCGGTATCATTGATGAGCAAAGAGTACTGGATACGCTGGGCCTTGCGGGCAATGTTGAGACGGCCCGGCTCATGGAACAGATTGCCGACGGCGACACCGCCGCCGCGCTGGAAACGCTGGGACGTCTATATGCCGCGGGCAAGGACGTGGGAAGCGTGCTGGGCGAGCTGTCCGGGCTGACCCGCGACCTGCTGCTGCGACGCACCGCGCCTCAGGGAGCGGCGGGGCTGCTCACCGGCGGTTTTGACGAGTCCACTATGCGTGCTCTGGGCGAGCGATTCAGCGCACCCAGACTGATGCAAATGCTGTCACTGCTCCAGCGCACGGCCGGGGAACTGAATCAAAGTCCCAACCGCCGCACCGATGCGGAGCTGGGTCTGGTCCGGCTGTGCGACGTGACGCTGGATGACTCTATTGCCGGACTGACTGCCCGGCTGACCCGGCTGGAGCAGATGGTGGGCAGCGGAGTTCCCGTTTCCGCCAGCCCGGTGACCCCGAGCAAACCTGTTGCGGCCCCGCCTGCGGCAGATGATTTGCCCCCTTGGGAGGAGGAGCGGCCCCTGTTGCCTCCCGAACCGGAGGAAAAGCCTGTGTCCCACGCTGCGCCTGTTCCGGTGAAACGGGAGGAGCCTGCGGCACACAGCGCACCTGCCTGTACGCAAGACGCTGGATTCTGGCCCGAATTTGCAGCCGGGCTGCGGGGGAGCGTGCCTCCCTCGGCCCACCCCTACCTGATCAACGCGGATCTGGTATGCGGCACATGGAAAGATGGAGTGCTTACCCTGTGGGTAAAGGATGAATTCACCAAGGCTATGCTCAACCGGCCTGCCATCACCGAGGGCATTGCCAAGGCGGCATCTGCTCGCTTTGGACAGTCGGCCCGGACCGTATTTGCTATCGGCAGGCCACCGGAAGAGCAAGTGCGGCCAGAGGTCTCCCGGCCTGAGCTCGGCGAGGACGCACTGGACGAGCTGCTGGACTTTGGGAGTAAATTTGATAATATCGTGATCGAATAAGGAGATGTGACATATGGCTAAGGGATACGGCGGACGCGGAATGTCCATGGGCGGCATGGGCGGCGGCATGAATATGAACATGATCAAGCAGGCCCAGAAGATGCAGCAGGAGATGCTGCGCATGCAGCAGGAACTGGAGACCAAGGAGTTTCAGGGTACTGCCGGCGGCGGTGTGGTCACCGCTGTTGTAACGGGAAGGCGCGATCTGAAAAGTGTGGTCATTGACCCCGAGGCGGTGGATCCCGATGATGTGGAGATGCTGCAGGACATGATCGTGGCTGCGGTCAACTCTGCCCTGAAGGCGGCGGAGGACGATGCCAGCAGCTCCATGCAGAAACTGACCGGTGGGATGAATTTGCCGTTTTGACCCGGAACGCGGGAGTGCCTGTAAGCATTCCCGCGTTTTTTCTCATGCAAACAAGGGGAAGGTGGCCTGTAAATGGACAAAAAACTGCTTTGCTCTGCCACAGCCAAGTTCATACTGGGACTTGTATGTACCGGGGCGCTGCTGTTTCTGCCTGCCGGCACGATATACTTTTCCAATGGATGGCTTCTCATGGCGGTCATGTTCCTTCCCATGTTTGTGGCCGGGCTGGTCATGATGAAGGCCAATCCCGCGCTGCTGCGCAGCCGATTGCAGGCTAAGGAGCAGCAGGGAGAACAGCGGCTGGTGGTGGTACTGAGCGGGCTGATGTTCCTGTGCGGCTTTGTGGCGGCGGGACTGGACTTTCGCTTCGGTTGGTCCGCAATGCCCGGTTGGCTCCCCGTTTGTGCCGCGGCTGTTTTTTTGGCGGCCTATGGTCTGTATGCCGAGGTACTGCGGGAGAATACGTGGCTGTCCCGCACCGTTCGGGTGCAGCAGGGACAGCAGGTGGTGGACACCGGGTTGTACGGCATTGTCCGGCACCCCATGTACGCGGCCACAGTGATTTTATTCCTGTCCATGCCGCTGGTGCTGGGCTCGTGGGTGTCCTTTGTGGTTTTTCTGGTCTATCCGCTTCTCATTGTAAAGCGCATCCGCAACGAGGAGCAGGTGCTGGAAGCAGAGCTGAATGGCTATGCCGACTACAAGGCCCGCGTAAAGTATCGGCTGATCCCTTACATCTGGTAAAAAGGAGGGCTTGCCATGAGCGAACTGTCCCAACTGAAGATCATTGCCCACATCCGCAGTGATTTTTCCGAAAAATTTGGCATCCCCCGTCAGAGCGGTCTGGTGGAGGAACTGAAGGCAACCGTTGTTTTTGAACCGGAATTTCGCAATCCGGATGCCTTGCGTGGGCTGGAAGGGTTTTCCCATCTGTGGATCATCTGGCAGTTTTCCAAGGCGGTGCGGCAGGACTGGTCACCTACGGTGCGCCCACCCCGGCTGGGAGGCAATGAGCGCATGGGGGTGTTTGCCACCCGCTCCCCGTTCCGGCCCAATCCTGTTGGGCTGTCCTGCGTGAAGCTGGAACGGGTGGAACTGCATCCGGAGCTGGGGCCGGTGATCCATGTGGCGGGGGCCGATTTGATGGACGGAACGCCCATCTATGACATCAAGCCCTATTTGCCCTATGCTGACTGCAAACCGGATGCGGTGGGTGGATTTGCCAGCGCACCCAAGGAGGCGACCCTGAGGGTGAACTGTTCGGAGGAACTGTTGGCCCGGGTTCCGACAGACCGCACAGACGCTCTGCTGGCTGTACTGGCACAGGACCCCAGACCCTCCTATCAGAACGACCCGGAGCGGGTGTATGGCATGGGCTTTGCCGGATGCAACATCTGTTTTCGGGTAGATGGAACGGTCCTTACGGTGACAGACATTCAAAATGCTTAAAAAACGGCTCCATCCAGTTTGGATGGAGCCGTTTTGGTGTTGTCAGGTCAAAACCTTTTTCTGCCACGACTTTTTGCCGCACTTGGGACACGTCATATATCTGGTCCTGCCCATGTGAGCAGCACAGAACACCGCCTTTAAGGTGGGGACATGTTTGTGGTGACAGTTACCGCACCGGTAATAGCCTGCGATCTGCTCGATTTTCAGCGACCAGATCAATCCGGGAATTATGGCGATGAATCCCAGCAGGATCAGTACGATTCGAAGCCAGTCTGCCATAGAGATAAGGGACGCGGCAAAAGTAAATGCGAGCAGCATGAGGATGGAGACGGTGATGACCCATACTTCCAGCGCCAGCAGCCGTTTGGCGGCCGAGCCGGTTTGCGCTGTTTGCGGCCAGAGAGTGTGTTTGTTCATTGGGAACACCTCGATTCAAAATCACGTTCATTATAGCAGAACATATCTTTCCGTGCAACAGGGATATCCAGGGAAAGGATGGTGACAGGACTTGTATTTGTAAACGGAGTTTGATATAATAATGTGTCTTATTATAGAAAGGGGGACTCCGGGTGAATAAAAAACTGAATCATCTGCTGGAGCCCAGCTTTAAATTATACTTTTTCTTTCTAATGCTTTTCGCCCTTGTGTCGGTGTTTTTTGCACCCTTGCTGGCACTGGTGGAAGGGGTCATCGTGCTGTTTCTGTTTGCTTACTTTCGCCATAGTGGCCGCCGCCGCAAGAAGGAGATCACGAAGTATATCGATGCGCTGACCGGCAGTGTGGATGTGGCTACCAAGGACAGTATGGTCAACTCGCCCCTGTCCGTGCTCATCTTCCGCCCGGAGCGGGACGAGATCATCTGGAGCAACGAGCGCTTCCTGCAAATTACCGGGGAGCGGGAGAGCATGTTCGACTCCAAGCTGTCCGCCGTTGTGCCCGGTTTTGACAGCCGCTGGCTCATGGAGGGCAAAAACGAGTGCCCCGGCGAGGTGGAGTTTGGCGGGCGGCGATTTCTGGTGTTCGGACATCTGGTGCGAACCAGCGAAAAGGGCAGCGGACTGCTGGCCACCACCTATTGGGTAGACGTGACCGATTATTCCCTGAGCCGTCAGCAGCTGCAGGCCACCCGGCCCATTGCCGCGGTGCTGCTGCTGGACAACTATGAGGATCTGATGAAGAACCTCAACGAGAACCAGCGATCCTTCCTGCTCAGCGAGATCAACGACCGACTGGATGCGTGGAGCGCCCCGGCCAACGGACTTCTGCGCCGTTTGGAGCGCGACCGCTACCTGTTCATCTTCCAGGAGCAGCATCTGCCCGCGTTCCTGGAGAAAAAGTTTGAGATTCTGGACCAGGTACATGAGGTGGTCAATCCCAACGGCATCGCGGCGACCCTGTCCATCGGTGTGGGCAAGGATGCGGATACCTTCCAGGAACTGATGCAGTTTGCCAATCTGTCCATTGATATGGCTCTGTCGCGAGGCGGAGACCAGGCGGTCATCCGCAACCGATTTAACTTTGAGTTCTACGGCGGCCGTTCCACCGAGGCGGAGAAGCGCACCAAGGTGAAAAGCCGGGTCATGTCCAATGCCCTGTCCGCGCTGATCGCCGACTCCTCTCGGGTGCTGGTCATGGGCCATAAGTTCCCTGATCTGGACTGCTGCGGTGCGGCGGCGGGTGTGTGTGCCATTGCCCGCAAGTTGGGTGTGCCCGCCCACATTATCCGGGAACTGGGCAACCATCCCTCCAAGGCCATGGCCGACAAGCTGGCCGGACTGGAGGAGTATAACAACTGCTTTATCGTTCCGCAGGAGGCCATGGTGGTGGCCGACTCCCGCACCCTGCTGGTGGTGGTGGATACCAACCGGCCCGAGCAGGTGCAGGCCCCGGAACTGCTGGAGTCCTGTAACCGGGTGGCGGTTATCGACCATCACCGGCGCGCGGCGACCTATATTGACGGTGCGGCGCTGAACTATCACGAGCCCTATGCTTCCTCTGCCTGCGAGCTGGTAAGCGAGCTGGCCCAGTACATTCTGGATCCCGTGGACATCCTGCGGGCCGAGGCGGAGGCCATGCTGGCCGGTATCGTGCTGGACACTAAGAACTTCACTCTGCGTACCGGTGGCCGCACCTTTGAGGCGGCGGCTTTCCTGCGCCGTGCCGGCGCGGACACCGGCGAAGTCAAAAAGCTGTTCCAGAACGATTTTGAGGACACGGTGAACAAGTACGCACTGATTCAAAACGCGCACATTTATAAGCCGGGCATCGCCATTGCTCAGTCGGAGCGGACGGTGGGCCGCGTGACGGCGGCACAGGCGGCGGATGAGCTGCTGAACATTATGGGCATCGGCGCGTCCTTTGTGCTGTTCCCGGACGGAGAAAGCATTACGCTTTCGGCCCGGTCTATCCGGGACGATATCAATGTGCAGGTCATTCTGGAAAAGCTGGGCGGCGGCGGCAACGCGGCGGCTGCCGGCGGCCAGGTGACCGGCAAGAGCCTGGACGAAGTAGTGGCAGAACTGGAACAGGCCATCGACCAGTATCTGGAGGGCTGAGAGTCCCATTTTAAGAAAATAAACCGAAAACGGAGGATATGGATATGAAAGTCATTTTGCAGCAGGATGTAAAAGGTCAGGGCAAGAAGGGCCAGCTGGTGGACGTTTCCGACGGCTACGCCCGCAACTTCCTTCTGGCTAAGAAGCTGGCTGTGCTGGCCACCCCTGAGAACGTGAACACCATGAAGCAGCAGGAGAAGGCCCGAAAGGCCCAGGAAGCTGCGGAGAAGGCTGAGGCCGAGGCGCTGTCCAAAAAGCTGGAGACCATCACCGTGAAGGTGGCGGCCAAGGCCGGCGAGGGTGGCCGTCTGTTCGGCGCGGTCACATCCAAGGAAATTTCCGAGGCCCTCAATGCCCAGTTCGGCCTGAATATCGCCAAGGCCAAGCTGGTGCTGGATGAGCCCATCAAGGCCTGCGGCGGCTACAAGATCAAGGCCAAGCTGGGCTACGAGGTGGTCGGCACCGTCAACGTGATGGTGGTAGAGGCCTGAATTTGAACCATAACTCCTAACCAAAAGGAGATTTTTCCATGGCAATGCAGGATGAAGAACTGTTGATGCGGCAGTTGCCTCACAGCGTGGAGGCGGAACAGGCCGTGCTGGGCTCCATGCTCATCGATGCGCGCTGTGTGCCTCAGGTCATTGAGCATCTGCGCCCGGAGGACTTTTATCTGCGCCAGAACCGGGAAATCTACGAGAGCATCTACTCCATGTTCAGTTTCTCCGCCACCATTGACCCGGTGACGGTGCTGGAGCATATGCGCCAGCAGGGAGTATATGACGAGAACAACTCCCGCAATTATATTCTTCAGCTGATGGATACCACTCCCACCGCAGCCAACGTGGGAGAGTACGTAGAGATCGTGAAGGACAAGGCCCTGCTGCGCCGTGTGGCGGAGACGGCAGGGGAAGTGGGGGCACTGGTGCAGGAAGGCACTGGTACCGGTCACGACGTGCTGGAAGTGGCGGAGCAGAAGATCTTTGCCCTGCGTCAGGGTCGAGCCGCCCGGGGTCTGACCCCCATCTCCAGCGTCATTTTGAACGTGTACGACCGGCTCAACGAGCTGGCTGCCAGCGATAGCGCCGTCCCCGGCCTGTCTACGGGCCTTGCCGATCTGGACCGGGCCATCTCCGGCCTGAACAAGTCCGACCTGATCCTGCTGGCCGCCCGTCCCGGTATGGGTAAGACCTCCATGGCTTTGAATATTCTGCTCCATGCAGGTAAATTCTCCGGCAAGAGCGTGGTGTTCTTCTCGCTGGAAATGAGCCGGGAGCAGCTTGCCATGCGCCTGATCTCCAACGAGTCCTTCGTGGACAACAAGAAGCTGGTCACCGGAAAGCTCAACGAGGATGACTGGACCAAGGTGGCTGCCGCGGCCGCCGCACTGAACCAGACCCGCATCCTCATCGATGACGACCCCTCTCTGTCCGTGGCGGACATGAATGCCAAGTGCCGGAGAGTGGAGGATCTGGGCCTTGTGGTCATCGACTACCTGCAGCTGATGCAGTCGGCGGGCGGGCGAAGCTATTCCGGCGAAAACCGCCAGCAGGTGGTGTCTGACATCTCCCGCGCCCTGAAGATCATGGCCAAGGAACTGAATGTGCCGGTTTTGTGCCTGTCTCAGCTGTCCCGTGCCAACGAAAGCCGCAGTGACAAGCGGCCTATGCTGTCCGACCTGCGTGAGTCGGGCGCTATCGAGCAGGATGCGGATATCGTCATGTTCCTGTATCGTGAGGGCTATTACGACAAGGAGTCAGAAAATCATAATCTGGCCGAGTGTATCATCGCCAAGAACCGTCACGGTGAGACCCGGACTGTGGAGCTGCAGTGGCTGCCCGAATATACTACCTTTGCGGGCATCGACCGCACTCATGAGGAGTATTAAATGACCGGTTACAGCATGCCGGAGGCAGTTGCCCTGTGCCGGGAACACGACCTGCTGCCCCGGGGCGGCCACGTGCTGTGTGCCGTATCCGGAGGGGCGGACTCCGTGTGTCTGCTCCACTGGCTGAACGGACTGCGGGACGAGTATGGATTTGAGCTGACCGCCGCTCATTATAACCACCAGCTGCGCGGGGAACAGTCCCTGCGGGATGAGGAATTCGTGCGCTCCTTCGTGGGCAGATGCTGCCCGGGAGTGGAGTTGGTGGTGGTGGCCGGTGACGTTGCCGCGCAAGCGCAAAAGGACGCAACGGGCATTGAGGAAACGGCTCGAGAGATGCGGTATGCCTTTTTGTATGAAACGGCCCGACAGGTGGGGGCGGATGTGATCGCCACCGCCCACAATGCCGAGGACAATGCCGAGACAGTGCTGCTGCACCTGATGCGGGGCAGCGGCCTGCGGGGCATGACCGGAATACAGCCCCGGCGGGGTACGCTGGTGCGCCCCTTTTTGACCACTCGCCGCCGGGATATTGAGGGGTATCTGCGTGTTTACGGTTTGCCCCACGTGGAGGACGGTTCCAATGCCGATGAGCGGTTTGCCCGCAACCGGGTGCGCCGTCAACTCCTGCCTGTATTGGAGGACATGCAACCGCAGTTTGTCTCTCACGTAGGGAAAACGGCCCGGCTGCTGACACAGGATGAAGAATATCTGACCCGACAGGCCGGACAGGCGCTGGGCCCCGTGGAGGAAATTGAGTGCGGCCTGAGTATCTGTGCTGCTGACATTGCCGGACAGCCGGACGCTCTTGCCGTGCGCATGGTGCGGCTTTTGCTGGACAGGCTGAACGGGGACGGAGGCAAATGCACGGCCCGGCATCTGCTGGACGTGGTTGGCCTGTGCCGAAGCGATGACCCCTCCGGACAAGTCTCTCTGCCCGGAGGACGGCTGGCCCGGCGAGTCTATGACCGGCTGGAGCTGGTGATAGAGCAACAGTCGGAGCGATGGGGAGAGGAAATGCTCTCTTTGCCCGGAACGCTGACCCTAACCTGGGGAACGATCACCGTGCAGCACAGCGTGTATGAAGGACAGGAGCAAACTCCCTTTGACTTTTACCTGTCTTGCGGTGATGCGTTTACCGTTCGTTCCCGCCGCACCGGGGACAGGCTGGAACGGCCCGGCCGACCGGGGCGGCTATTAAAGAAAATACTCATTGACGAAAAAATTCCACGGCACATCCGGGATACGCTCCCGGTTATGGATTGGGACGGCCGAGTGGCCGCGGTGGCCGGACTCGGCCCGGACCGGGCCTTTCTGCCTGAAATCGGGCAGGAGTGCTGGCATATCACTTGTATTCCCAATATCGCTCAAACACAGAAAGGATGTTGTTTACATGATGGAACATGACATTCAGGAGATCCTGTTTTCCGAAGAACAGCTGGCCCAACGGGTGAACGAGCTGGCCGAGCAGATCAACCGGGACTATGCCGACAAGGAGATTTTGCTGGTCAGCGTGCTGCGTGGTTCCTTTGTGTTCATGGCCGATTTGGCCCGAAAGATCACCCGCCCCTGCCGCATTGACTTTATGTCTGTATCCTCCTATGGAAAGGGGAGCACTTCTTCCGGTCAGGTGCAGATCACCAAGGACCTGTCTGAGGACATTTCTGGGTTGCACGTGATCGTGGTGGAGGACATTCTGGACTCAGGCAATACCCTGAGCTATCTGCTGCGTCTGCTGGAGCAGCGCCATCCTGCCTCCATCCGCCTGTGTACCCTGCTGGACAAGCCTGACCGGCGCAAGGTGGAGGTGGCTGTCCACTATTCCGGCTTCACCATTCCCGATGCCTTTGTGGTGGGCTATGGGTTGGACTATGCCGAGCGCTATCGCAACCTGCCCTATATCGGCATCCTCAAGCCGGAAGTATATTCGTAATATGCAGCATAATAAAATGCCCGAACCGATTGTATCGGTTCGGGCATTTTATCATTTCCAAGTCTCCCAGACCTCCGGATGGTAACCCACGGTGGCCTGCTTGCCGTTTCGGACGATGGGGGTATTGAGCAAAGTGGGGTCCTCCAGCAGCTTTTCAAACTTGTCCGCATCATAGGCCAGGTAACGCAGCAGCACCGCGTCCGGATGCTTCTGGTCGATGAGGGCCTCCAGACCGACCGCGCTTTTGACGCTGGTCAGCTCACCCCGGCTCATGCCGTATTTCTTCAGATCCACCGCCTGAAATTTGATGCGCCGCTCCTTGAACCAGCGCTCTGCCTTTTTGGTGTCAAAGCATTTGGATTTGCCGAAAATCTGAATGTTCATAATGGGCCTCCTGAACAGTATTGATTTGTGAATAAAGAAGCACCGACCATGTTTGTGACGAGGCCGGTGCTTTTACTATGTGTCAATACTCGGGGGTGGTAGGATTCTTTTCTTTCTTGAATATGAGCCAGACAAATACGGCACACACAGGAATTGCCAGAATCATGCCCAGAATGAGGCTGGACACCAAGCAGGCGAAAAAGCCTCCCAATGCTAAACCAATCTTACCTTTGACAGCGCCGCAAATAGCGGGAACGGCGCCGGTCAGTGCTCCTGTGATCAGGGAACCTAAAATTACCCCAAAATAGTAAGCGTTCACAAAAAGCCCTCCTTTGTCTTTGTGCAGTGCATCGAACTGTGCTTTGCTTTATTGTAATTTATTTCGACAAGAAAAGCAATATTTAAAGAAAGAAGATAAAAGTTTTTGAAGAAAATGGTGATAGAGGCGAGTGCGGTTTATTTTGGCATGGGCCGGGGATACTAAGGGGACGAGGTTGAAAGGAGCGGTTTGATATGAAGGCAGTGATCCTTGCGGGCGGGGAGGGAAGCCGGTTGCGGCCCATCTCTTTAGGCAGGCCCAAGGCCATGACACCCCTGTTAGGCAGACCGGTCATGGAGCATCTGCTGCATTTGCTGCGGCGGCACGGCATTACCCAAATTTGTGTTGCATTGGGACAGCGGGACCGGGCGATTGAAGAATATTTCGGAGACGGAACACGATTTGGGGTGCAGTTGACCTATAAAATGGAGGACACCCCTTTGGGTACGGCGGGCAGCGCAAAGAATTGCGCCGACTTTGTTGACGGTGAGGACGTGCTGGTCATGGGGGCGGACAGTGTGTGCGATCTGGACCTGACCGAAGCCATGGACTTTCATCGGGAGAAGGACGCGCTTGCTACGCTGGTCATCTGCCGCCACCCCCGACCGCTGGAATATGGCATGGTACTGACGGATGACCGGGGCCGGGTAGAGCAGTTTTTGGAAAAGCCCTCATGGGGGCAGGTGTTCACCAACATGGTAAACACAGGCATCTATATCCTTTCTCCCGGTGTGCTGGACCGTATTTCTGCGGGTGAGGAGCGTGATTTTGCAAAAGAGGTGTTTCCGGCCATGCTGGAAAGCGGTGAGGCTGTATATGCCTGCTGTCCGGAGGGCTACTGGCGGGATATGGGAGACTGTGAGAGCTATTTGGAATGTGTCTGTGACGCGCTGGGCGGCAAAGTGACATTGGACATGGGACTGGAACAGCGCCAGCCGGGGGTATGGAGCGCCGAACCGATCCCGGATGGAGTCAGCGTCATCCCGCCCTGCTGGATCGGCCCGGAGGTATATATTGGAAGCGGCAGTCTCATTGGACCTCATGTGGTGCTGGGACGAGGCAGCCGGGTAGGGACGCGCAGTCTGGTCCAGCGGTCCGTACTCATGGACGCGCAGATAGGGGATCGGGCCACCCTGTACGGCGCGGTACTGTGCCGGGGCAGCCGGGTAGGCGACGAGACAGTGCTCAACGAAGGTGTAGTGCTGGGCGAAAATACGCTGATAAAGGACCGTGCTGTGCTTATGGAGCGGGTGCGGCTTTGGCCGGGCAGAACGGTGCAGGAGGGTGGCAGACTGACCCACAGCGTTACCGCCGGAGGACAGATCGGGCCTCTGCGGTTCGGGGACGGCGGAGTGATCCGCGGCATACTGGGTGAAGACATTGGGCCGGAGTCTCTGTTGGCGCTGGGCCGGGCACTGGGGAGCGAAGGCAAGGTGGCACTGGGCGGATTTGGCGGTGCGGGGGCACAGATGCTCCTGCGCTCCGCTGCCAGCGGCATCACTGCCGCGGGCGGGACCGCGCTGTATCACGATATGGAGTGCGCCGCGCAGGCGGCATGGCTGGGGGAAAGCTACCAGCTGCCGGTCAGCCTGTTTATAGAGCAGGATGGGGAAAAGGTATATTTACACCTGTTTGACAGCTGCGGTCTGCCTCTGGGCCGGGGCCGGGAGCGAAAGCTGGAGCATGCCCTGCTGCGGGGAGAGCCGACGCTGACGGCTCAGCCCGTTGGCAGCTGTGAGCGGCTGCCAACCGGGCCGGGGGACTACGCTCTGGATGCGGCCCGCCGGGCTGATCTGCGCCGGGTGTCCCTGCGCTCGGTGCGGGTGGCGGTGACCGGGCATACCCCTGCCGACCGGGCTATACGGCTGGTGCTGGAAAAGCTGGGCTGTCAGGTCAGCGACCAGTGGAAGCGGGGCATCCCGGCCTTTACGGGAAGTCACGGCGGCTTTCGCCTTTCCGCCCGGGACGAGAGTGGCGCGCTGCTCTCACCACAGCAGCTGCTGGCTATGGTAGCACTGGTGGAGCTGGAAAACGGCGGAGGAAGGCTGGCGGTGCCAGACGATGCCAGTGCGGCGTTGGAGCTGATCGCTGCCGGCTTTGACAAGACGGTGCTGCGGCTGGGCCGGGACGGAGAACAGGCCAGGCAGCTTTACCGCACACTGCCGTGGCTGCGGGACGCGGCTTTTGCCGCCGCACGCTTGTGCGCCCGCATGGCGGCCACCGGGGAGCGGTTGGAGCAACTGTCTGCCAAGACGCCCCGCTTTTCCAGTTGGAAGCGTGAGGTGCCTCTGGTCCGGGACAGGGGGGAAATCATGCGGGAACTGACCATTCAGGCGGGGCGGGACGCGGTGACCGGAGAGGGCCTGCGCCTGCGCAGCCGGGGCGGCTGGGTGTATCTGGTGCCTCTGAGCCGCCGGGCGGCGGTGAAGGTGGTGGCGGAAGGACCGGATCTGGAAATGGCGGCCGAGCTGTGCGACTTTTATGCCGCGCAGGTCTCCAAGCTGGACGGCGGCCAGCCCGGGCGCAGGACAAAATAAGACTATACTTTCCATCCAAAATGTGGTATACTACTACCCGGTAATTTGGATTTAAGCGCCTGCGTGCGCCTAAATATAGATGTCTGCCGAAACAGCGGCAGTCACAGCGACAACAGAACACAGCGGCAGGCGAAGGGGACTTTTGGTGTTTCGGCGAGGCAGGGCCGGAACACGCGGATCTTCCTGCGCCTGTTTGCCGTGCTCTGTTCCTACATACCCAATGTGAAAAGGAGCAATTATGGCTGAAAAACTGAAAATTATTTCCCTTGGCGGTTTGAATGAGATCGGTAAGAACCTCACCGTATACGAGTATGGCGGTGACATTGTTATCGTGGACGTTGGCATGGGCTTCCCCGACGATGACATGTACGGCATCGACGTGGTCATCCCCGACGTGAGCTATCTCATCAAGAACCAGAACAAGATCCGGGGCATCTTCCTTACCCACGGGCATGAGGACCATATCGGCGCCCTGCCCTACGTTCTGCGGGACGTGAATGCGCCTATCTACGCCACCCGCATGACTGCGGGACTGGTCAAGCTGAAGCTGGAGGAGCACCGCCTGCTGGACAAGACTAAAATGATCACCTGCGAGGCAGGCGACGTGGTCAAGGCGGGCAAATTCAGCGTGGAGTTCATCCACGTGAACCACTCCATCGCCGACGCGGTGGCCTTTGCCATCAAGAGCCCGGTGGGCACCGTGATCCACACCGGCGACTTCAAGATCGATGCCACCCCCGTGCAGGGCGGCATGATCGATCTGGCCCGGTTGGGTGAGTTGGGCAACGAAGGGGTGCTGGCCCTGCTGGCTGACTCCACCAACGTGGAGCGCCCCGGCTACACCAAAAGCGAAAGCAGCGTGGGCGCCAGCTTTGACGCGCTGTTCCGCGGCTGTGAGGAGCGCATTATCATCACCACCTTCGCCAGCAACGTGGACCGCCTGCAGCAGATTATCGACGTGGCCGCCCGCTACGGCCGCAAGGTGGCGGTGACCGGCCGCAGCATGGAAAATGCCATGAAGGTATCCACCGAGCTGGGCTATATGAACATCCCCGACGGGGTGCTGATGGATCTGGCCCGGATCAAGTCGCTGCCCAAGGACAAGGTGTGTATCATTACCACCGGCAGCCAGGGCGAGACCATGTCCGCTTTGAGCCGCATGGCCTTCTCCACCCACCGTCAGGTGGACATTATGCCCGGTGACCGAGTCATTATTTCCGCCAGCGCCATCCCCGGCAACGAAAATGCCATCGGCAACGTGATCAACGAGCTGTACCGCAAGGGCGCGGACGTGGTCAACGAGCGCAATCTGGCCCTGCACGTGTCCGGCCATGCCTGTCAGGAGGAGCTGAAGATCATCCACGCACTCGTTAAGCCCAAATTCTTCATCCCCGTCCACGGCGAGCAGCGCATGATGCAGATCCATGCCAAGCTGGCCCGAGATATGGGCATGCCTGCCCAGAACGTGATCATCAGCGATCTGGGCCGGGTGATCGAGCTGACCGCAGACAGCGCCCGGCTCAACGGCACTGTCACCGCCGGTCAGGTCTTTGTGGACGGCTACGGTGTAGGCGATGTGGGCAGCGTGGTGCTGCGCGACCGCAAGCATCTGGCTCAGGACGGCATGATCGTGGTGGTGTTGTCCATGTCCGGCGAGGACGGCGCGCTGGTGTCCGGGCCGGACATTATCACAAGGGGCTTTGTCTATGTAAAGGAGTCCGAAGGACTGATGGAGGAACTGCGTCAGGTGGCGCTGGAGGCGCTTCAGAGTGTGGACGGACGCTATCAGACCGACTGGTCGGCTATCAAGGGCGCCATCAAGGGAGACCTGTCCAACTACCTTTATAAAAAGACCAAGCGCAGTCCCATGATCCTGCCTGTCATCATGGAAGTGTAATATTATAATGTATCAAAGCGCCGCGGCTATGCCGCGGCGCTCTTTTTTTGATTTTTGGGGAACAAAATCGCATTCATGCCGTCTAAGACAGTGTCCGCGGATGAAATATGACACTCATATTGCGGAAATTTTACAGTTGTGTTACATATCGCAACAATATATTGACGGTGAAATTAAGTTGCGGTATAGTACACGCAGAGACAAAGGAAAGGGTCTGCCTTTCCAATTGTCAAAATAAAAAGGAGGAATATCCAAATGAGAAACCTGAAGCGCGCTCTGAGTCTGGCTCTGGCTTCCGTTATGCTGCTGGGCATGATGGTCGTTGGTTCCAGCGCTGCTGCCTTCGCTGACGAAGCTGACGTCGTCAACAAGGAAGCTGTTACCATTACCGCCGGTCTGGGCCTGTTCGCTGGCACCGACGGCAAGTTCAACCCCAAGGACACTGTTACCCGTGCCCAGATGGCCACCATCATCGTGAAGATGCTGTATGGCTCCGAGATCAATGCTGATCAGTTCAAGGGTGCTGGCAGCTTCTCCGACACCGTCGCCTTCGAGGGCGGCTGGGCCGAGGGCTACATCAACCTGTGCGCCAGCCTGAAGGTCGTCTCCGGCTACGGCGACGGCACCTTCAAGCCCGGCCAGGCTGTTACCACCGCTGAGGCCGTGACCATGATCATCAATGCCCTGAAGGTCGACGCCGGCGAGGGCACCTGGCCCATGACCGTTATGGCCGCTGCCGAGACCATGAAGCTGTTCGAGGATCTGGCTGTTAAGCCCGGCACCAACGAGGCTCTGTCCCGTGACGCTCTGGCCGGTATCGTTCTGAACGGCCTGAACTACAGCCCCTCCGACACCAACACCTACACCTACACTACTCCCGCTGGCAAGGTCTTCGAGTTCTCCTCCCTGACCGCTGCTCTGCAGAGCGTGGGCATTGATAACGCCGACAACATCGACATCAGCCCCGCTGAGGACACCCTGATGAAGACCGTGTTCGAGGCTACCACCGCCGATGCTTACATTGTTGGCAACCAGGCTACCGGTCTGGAGTACACCGAGCTGTCCAACGGCCTGTGGCTGAACCTGGAGACCGGTCTGGACATGATCGGCCACTACGTCAAGGCTTACTACGCTGAGGAGTATGTTGACGAGGACGAGCCCGGCATCGCTTACTGCGTTGTCGAGAACGCCGAGTACATCAAGGTCGCTGAGGCTACCACCACCAAGAAGGAGTACACCGCTGCCTTCGGTTCCACCAAGGACCTGACCCCCGCTGAGGGTGCTACCCCCGTGTACTTCAACGGCAACTACGTTGTTGACGCTGAGGGCGAGTTCGAGTACAACTACGGCACCTGGGCTGCTGATGCCGGTACCTACGTCATCGGTGATGACAACACCATCATCGCCTACATTGCTCCCGCTTCCATCTATGCTGACAAGGTCGAGTCCATCAACACCCGCGTTGGCAACGAGTCCATCACTCTGGTTGGCGCTCGCAAGATCAACAACAACGAGACCGAGGACAAGATCGTTGAGTACGACGGCATTGCCGAGGAAGACTACGTGACCTACGTGAAGATCGGCACCGGCGCTGACGCCATCTACAACCTGACCAAGGCTGCTTCCGTCCAGGGTCAGATCACCCGTACCTTCACCGACGCTGACGAGAACGTCTGCATCGTTGTGAACGGCACCACCTATGTGCAGAAGACCTTCGCTGACAATGATACCGGCCTGGCCACCTCCATCACCGACTGGGAAGACACCTACACCGTGTACCTGACCGCCGAGGGCGAGTGGATCGGCATTGAGGGCGTGACCGGCGCTGCCAACGTGTCCGACGTCTACTATGTTGTGGGCACCTACGTTGTTGACTCCACCAACAGCTACGGCATCCCCGATTATACCACCTATGCCCAGACCATCGACATGGAGGGCAAGGAGACCCAGATCATTGTTGACATCGATTCTCTGACCGACGCCGGCGACTTCGCCGAGGCCGATGAGACTGACCTGGATCCTGTTGATCCCGTAGTCGGCAAGACTGACGCTCAGGCTGGCCTGTACACCTTCGAGAAGGCTACCGGCAAGGCCGGCCGTTCCGGTGTCATGGTTGCTACTGCTCTGACTACCACCGTGGCTGATGAAGAGGGCGAGATCTACAACGCCACTCTGGATTACACCACTCTGGACAGCAACGCTTTCTCCAGCAAGACCACCGAGGTCGAGGTGGGCGGCGACTACGCCTTCCTGACCGCCAACACCAAGTTCATCGTGATCGAGGACAACATGGGCTCCGCTCTGGAGACCGCTGTGACCACCGGCACCATCACCAAGACCCTGTCTAAGGACGCTGAGATGATCCTGAGCCTGGACGCTGACGACAACAAGATCGTTGAGGTCGTTGTTATCGTTACCTCCGACATGAACGTTTCCTCCGAGGACATCATCTACATCTCTGCTGATCAGGTTGCTGCTGCTGCCAACATCGGCGCTGGCAAGGTCGACTACTCCGTTTACATGGTGACCGACGGCTCCGTGAAGACCGGCTTCGTGGCTGACGGCGAGTACGAGGGTGGCTTCTACACCTTCGAGTACGATGCTACTGAGAGCGTCTATACTCTGTATCCCACTTCCGCTGAGAAGGTCGGTGTTGAGTATAAGGGCGTCATCAACGGTAAGCTGAGAACTGACGACATGCCTCAGGGCTACGATGTCGCCGAAGGCGCTTACATCGTTGACACTCGTGCCGCTAAGGAGATCGAGGACAGCGAGACCTGCGACTACGCCATCGAGACTCTGGCTGATCTGAAGGCTGCTGCCAAGGATCACACCATCACTCTGGACCTGTTCCTGAATGATGACGAGGAGATCGAGGCCATCTTTGTTAAGACCGTCGTGGAGAACGTTGAGGCCTAATCTCAACCTCTGTTGATGGGATCAAAAACTTAACACAATAAGTTCAGCGCCCACTCCTTCGGGAGTGGGCGCTGTTTTATTTTATGTGCCCGAGCCGCCGTGAGCAGCGCGGATGGACTGGAGCGAGGAATACAAACCAAGCAAACAAAGTTTGCTGTTTGTGTTCCGAGTCGCAAGGAAGCCGAGCGTCGCGAACAGGCGAGGCATGTTACCATTATGCGTCCAAGCACCCGGGAGCAGGCCAATAGACTCCGGAGCGGATGGGCAGAGTCCAAGACTGGACTTGTCCGGTCTGAGTCTGCCCGTAGTCGTAGGAGTTATTGGCCGTCGCGGAGGGTGCGAGGCGTGTTACTATTTATGCGCCCGAGCCGTATTGAGCAGGACACTCAGCCGATAGCCAGATAGCGGTAGGTCAGAGTAGCATCGTTATATTGGGCCAGTGCGGCATCATTTGTGTACCAGCTGACCGTTTTGCCGTTCCAGATCAGATTCAGGATTATGGTCAGAAAGTTTGCGCCGTATCGGTTGGTGTCCAGGGAGACGGTGGCGGTGGACGCGCCCCGGATGGCCACCAGAGGGCTCATGGTTTCCGCCGTGGACATGTCCTTTTGATTGTTCGTGCCCACCGGTTCCGGGGCCACAATGAGCAGCTTTGGTTCAAAGGCGAAGGTGAGGGAGTTTGGGTTTCCCGCGCCGTAGGTGCCGGTGCCCACGTAGCTGCCCAGAGCGAATTTGGGCAGCGCGGCGGTCAGCGTCTGCTCGATTTTCTGGTCGGCCCCTTTGAGTTCCTCCTTCAGTGCCAGCAGAGCCTGTTCGGTTTTCAGGTTGTCCTCGTTGAAGTCTGCCATAATCACACTGTCGGACAGTGCCCACTGGTTCAGACCGTAGGTTTGGGTATGATTGCTTGCCATAAAATATCCTCCTTGTTTATGATGGGGCAAAAGCCCCTCATAATAGGTAGGAACAGGGGCAAAGTTGCACGTTTGCGTGCAACTTTGCTGTGATATTATTTGAATTGCGTCCGCTCTTGACGGGACAGGCGGTGCGTGGGATAATAATTCAATAACAACTTGCTTTGGGAGTGATCTCTTTGACAGACTTGCTGATCCGATGGTTCGTACCCAACGGGGAGCAGACCCGTGATGCCTCGGTGCGAAGGCAATACGGGCGGCTGGCCGGGGGCGTTGGAATTGGAGTGAATTTACTGCTGTTTGCCGTCAAGCTGTTGGCGGGCATTCTGACCGCTTCGGTGGCGGTGCTGGCGGACGCGTTCAACAACCTGTCCGATGCGGGAACGTCCATCGTTACACTGGTGGGCTTTTATCTGGCCGGACAGGAGGCGGATGAAGAGCATCCTTTTGGGCACGGCCGCATGGAGTATCTGGCCGGATTGATCGTTTCTCTGGCCATTCTGCTGGTTGGGTTTGAACTTGGAAAGTCCTCCGTGGAGAAGATCCTGCATCCGGAGCCGGTGGAGTTTTCCCTGCTGTCCACGTTGATTTTGGCCCTTGCGGTGCTGGTCAAGCTGTGGCTGTTCCGGTTCAACCGGGCGCTGGGGCGGCGCATTGAGTCTGCCGCCATGCAGGCCACTGCCGCTGATTCCCTGATGGATGCCATCGCTACGGCGGTGGTACTGGTCAGCGGACTGATCGGGTGGCGGTTTGGGTGGAACGTGGACGGATGGGTGGGTGTGCTGGTGGCACTGTTCATCCTGAAAGCGGGTCTGGACGCGGCCAAGGAGACGTTGGACCCCCTGCTGGGCCGTCCTATGGACCCGGAGCTGGCGCAAGACATTGATCAACTGGTGCTGGACCATCCTTATATCATGGGCATACACGATCTGGTGTATCACGATTACGGGCCGGGGCGGGCCATGATGTCCTTCCACGCAGAGGTGCCTGCCGACGGCGACCTGCTGGCCATCCACGATGTGATCGACCATATTGAGCGAGAACTGAAGCAGCGCAACGGCATTGAAACCGTTATCCACATGGATCCCATCGTGCAGGATGAGGGTACCGAACAGCTGCGCAGGCAGATCGAGGGGCTGGCAAAGCAGATGGACCAAAGGCTGACCATCCACGATTTCCGCATTACCGCGGGACCCATTCACACCAACCTGCTCTTTGATGTGGTGGTGCCCTACGGTTTTTCCATGACCGACGCGCAGGTAAAGAAAGAGTTGGCCCGGCGGGTAAAGGAACTGTCTGACAAGTATTATGCCGTGATCGAGGTGGACCGCTCCTTCGTGGAGTGCAGGGAACACTGATTTAACAGATTATTCACCTATATCTGTCTGGGTTTGGTTTATAATAAGGGCATAAAACACCTGCGGAAGGCAGAAAGAAAGGTTTGGTGCAGCGTATGGCCAGAAAAGTGCTGATCATTGAGGACGATAACAACATTGCCGAACTGCTTCATCTCTATTTGGAGAAGGAGGGCTTTACCACCTGCGTGGCCCGGGACGGCGGCAAGGGCGTAGAGCAATTTCGCGCGTTTCAGCCCGATCTGATCCTGCTGGACATTATGCTGCCCGTTATGGACGGCTGGTCTGTACTGAAAAAAGTGCGTGAGGAAGGGGATATTCCCGTCATCATGCTCACAGCCAAGGGCGAGGTGGAGGACCGGGTGTCCGGCCTGGAAAGCGGCGCGGACGACTACATCGTCAAGCCCTTTGAGATGAAAGAGGTGCTGGCCCGCATCCACGCGGTGCTGCGCCGGACCGGCGCGGAGGAGGACGGCGGAGAGAAAAAGCTGGCCTTCGACAAGCTGGTAGTCAATCTGGACTCCTACGAGTTGCTGGTGGACGGTCAACGGGTGGACACCCCGCCCAAGGAGCTGGAGCTGCTGTTCCATCTGGCCTCTGCCCCCAACCGGGTCTTTACCCGCAATCAGCTGCTGGACGAGGTGTGGGGCTTTGACTATTTCGGCGACAGCCGGACGGTGGACGTACACATCAAGCGCCTGAGAGAGAAGCTGGAGGGTGTGTCCCAGCAGTGGTCGCTCAAGACTGTGTGGGGTGTGGGCTATAAATTCGAGGTGGCCGGAAATTCCTGATAAATCAGAAGAAATGGGGTGACGTGGGGTGAATACGTTTTACAAACGGCAGATGGCGATGCTGCTAAGCGTAGTGCTGCTGTCGTTCTTCCTGCTGTCGGGCGCGTTTACCCTGCTGTCCTACCGCTATGTGATCCAGGAGAAAAAGGACTCCATGTCTGCCAACGCCCAGTACATTGCTGATTTTACCGGGAACTATCTGGGACAGGGCAACGAGATCCGGGACCGCTATTTTCAGATGTACGTGGCATCTCTGGCCCAGATCTCGGGGGCACACGTGATGCTCAGTGAGACCACCGGTGAGATCGTTTATGCCACCGACGGCGGTAAGTTTCAGTACATCGACTCGGTTGTGCCCCGGTCCATCATCTCCCAGACCACCCGCAGGGGCGGTTATACCGGAATGACCGATCTGGGGGGCATTTACAGCGAGAACCGCTTTCTGACAGCGGAGCCTATTTACGGTGCCCTTCCCGGCGGCGGGGCGGTGGTGCGCGGGGTGGTGCTGGTGTCCACCAGCGCCTCCGGCATTTCCCAGCTGTGGCGGGCCATGGCCAATATCTTTTTCTTTACCAGCGTGGTGGTGCTACTGATCTCCATTGTGGCCGGAACCATCAGCTCCGCACGGCAGACCCGGCCGCTGAACGAGATTGCCGAGGCGGCCCGCAAGTTTGGACACGGGGAATTTGACGTGCGCATCCGGGGTTATGAGCACCGAAAGGACGAGGTGGGCGCGCTGGCAGAAGCGTTCAACAATATGGCAAGCTCATTGGAGAAGTCCGAGACTCAGCGCAATGAGTTTATTGCCAATGTTTCCCACGAACTGAAAACACCCATGACCACCATTTCCGGCTTTGCGGAGGGGATTTTGGATGGGACCATTCCCCAGGAGCGGGAACGGGAGTTTTTACAGGTCATTGCCTCGGAGACCCGGCGGCTGTCCCGGCTGGTGCGCCGCATGCTGGACATGTCCCGGCTGAAGGCGCTCAACGAGAACGTGACCGCACAGGAGCAGTTTGACATCAGTGAGGTAATGCTCCGGGTGCTGGTTAGTCTGGAGGGGCGTATCACCGGACAGGGGCTGGATGTGGACACTTACATCCCGGAGGAGCCGGTAATGGTATGGGGCGACCCGGACGGCATTACCCAGGTATGCTATAACCTGTTGGACAACGCGGCCAAATTCGCCCGGCAGGGCAGCAATTTGACTGTACGGGTGGAACGCAAAGACGCAAAGGCGCTGGTTTCGGTGTCCAACTTGGGTGCGACCATCCCCGCCGAGGAGCTACCCCTACTCTTTGACCGGTTCCACAAGGCGGACCACTCCCGCAGTCAGGACCGGGATGGTGTGGGTCTTGGCCTTTACATCGTTAAGACCATTCTGGGCAATCTGAAAGAAGATATTACCGTAACCAGTGAGGATGGGGTGACCACCTTTACATTTACCCTGTCGCTGGCGTAAGGAGAGCGTTGTTATGGAGCAGCAACTGTGGCGGGGAGGAGCGTGGGAACAGCCCGCGCAGCCGGTGCAGCCGCTGATTTTGCCGGAGGTCAAGGGACGTCTGCGCCGCAGCAGGCACAAAGGCTGGATCATATTCGCAATCAGCCTGGGGCTGATTGCAGCAATATCGATTGCAGCGGTGTTCATGCCCTATATGCAGCTGCAAGTGATGCTGCCCGGCTGGGAGGATGCGGCCCAAAACAATTCTGAGGAGGATGGGGAGACCACCATCCCCCGGGGCGGCATCGGCAGTGATGTCCGGCTGGAGCTGCAGCCTGCGGGAGAGCAGGTGCTTACACCGCAGGAAATCTATCAACAGTGTGGCGCTGCCGTGGTTTATATTCAGGCTCGCTATCCCTCCGGGCGGGGAAGCGCGGGCAGTGGTGTGGTCATGACCGAAGATGGATATATCATTACCAATGCTCACGTGATTACCGGAACGCAGCAGGCACAGGTGGTCTTTCAGGACAACACGGTCATGGAGGCTGTTTTGGTCGGTGCGCATGCAGACTATGATCTGGCGGTGCTGAAGGTGGACGGAGCAAACCTGCCCTGTGCCCAATTTGCAAGTTCCGCGGATCTGCGTGTGGGTGATGCGGTGGTGGCCTTGGGCAATCCGCTGGGCAGCAGACTGCGGGGTACTATGACGGAGGGCATTGTTTCTGCCATTGACCGCAGTGTGGATATGGATGGGGTGACTATGTCCCTGATCCAGACCACGGCGGCCCTCAATCCGGGCAATTCCGGCGGCGCACTTATCAACGACCGGGGGCAGGTGGTAGGTATCACCACCATGAAAATGATGTCCCGGTACGATACCATCGAGGGGCTGGGGTTTGCTATCCCAACCCGGCTTGCCAAAACAGTTGTAGATCAGCTGATCGCAGGCGGAGAGGCAAAGACCCCTGCGCTGGGTATCATCGTTATGTTTGACTATGCCAAATACGGCGGGCTGTGTGTGACGGGTGTGAACAAAAACAGTGATGCATGGGCCAAGGGCCTGCGTCCGGACGACGTGATCGTGGCGGTCAACGGCGTGCCCGTAACGGACGACAGTGTTCTTGTGGTTGCAAAGGAAGAACTGGGCGTGGGTGCAAGCCTTAGCCTGACAGTAGACCGGGCGGGCGAGCGTCTGGAGTTTGAAATTGAACTGATGGACGCAAAGCTGTTTGAGGAAACGGAAAACTGAACAAAAAATCCCTCGCGTCCGCAGGACGCGAGGGATTTTGCTTACTGGGGCAGAGGGAACTGTGCCATATAGGATCGGTACAGACGGTCAAAGTCCTGATTGTTCTTTTTGACCGAGCCGAGATACTGGTGGGTGTCGTAGCAGTCATGCTGCAGCTGGATGACAGCGGCGGCGATGTTGGAGCAGTGGTCGGACACGCGGCGGTAGTCGCTGAGCAGATCGGTGAATACCAGACCGTGCTCTACGCTGCACGCACCCTCCTGCAGGCGCTGAATGTGCCGGGCGCGCAGGGTGTCGCTGAGATAGTCCACCACCTGCTCCAGCGGTTCTACCCGCAGGGCCTGCACGGGGTCGTCTGCGTCAAAGCACTGTTCGGTGATGGACAGCACTTCCCGCACCGCGTCGGTAATGACCCGGAATTCGGCCTGTCCCTGCTCGGAGAAGCGGATGCCCTTTTCCGCCATGCTCCGGGCGATGATGGCGATGGACAGGGCGTGGTCGCTGATGCGCTCAATATCGCTGATGGAATGCAGCAGTTTGGAGATTTCGTGGCTGTCCTCGGCAGAGATGCGTTGGCTGGACAGCTTGACCAGATAGGTGCCCAGCCGATCCTCGTAAACGTCCACCATCTTTTCGTTCTCAGCGACCAGTGCTGCGTCCTCCTCCTTGAAGTCGGACACGGTGTCCATGGCCTTGAGCATCGATTCCCGGGCCAGAGCGGTCATATCCATGGTCAGCAGCTTGCACTGGCGAATGGCGATGGAGGGGGTGACCATAAGACGCTCATCCAGCAGCTGGAACTGGTCCTGCTTGTCCTTTTCCTCGCGAATGGTCAGGTAGGCCAGCTTTTCCAGCAGGCGGGACAGGGGAAGCATCACCACGGTACAAGTCAAGTTGAATACGGTGTGCACCTGGGCGATGCCCAGTTCGTCGATGGGCAGGGAGTAGAAGGGGAAACGGATGAGGGCGTGCAGGGCGTAGAAGCCCAGCAGGAAAACGGTGGTGCCGATAATATTGAAGTACAGGTGGACGGCGGCGGCCCGGCGTGCGTTGCGGTTGGTGCCCACGGAGGAGAGCATGGCGGTGACACAGGTGCCGATGTTCTGACCCAGAATGATGGGGATGGCGCTGCTGTATGTGACCGTGCCCGTGGAGGCCAGGGCCTGCAGGATACCCACCGAGGCGGAGGAGGACTGGATGATGGCGGTCAGTGCCGCACCGGCCAGCACGCCCAGAATGGGGTTGGAGAACATGGTCAGAATATTGGCAAACTCCGGCACGTGCTTCAAACCGGACACCGCATCGGACATGCCGTCCATGCCGGTCATCAGGATGGCAAAGCCCAGTAGGATGGTGCCGATGTCCTTCTTTTTGCTGTTCTTGGCGGACATATAGAGGATGACGCCAATCAGAGCCAGAATGGGGGAGAAGGAGGTGGGCTTGAGCAGTTTCATAAGGATGCTGTCACCCTCGATGGCGTTCAGGCTGAGCAGCCAGGAGGTGACGGTGGTGCCCACGTTGGCACCCATGATGATGCCGATGGCCTGGCGCAGGGTCATTACGCCGGAGTTGACGAAGCCCACCACCATAACAGTGGTGGCGGAGGAGGACTGGATGACTGCGGTGACGACCAGACCCAACAGGAAGCCCTTGAAAGGATTGGAGGTCAGTTTCTCGAGAATGGTTTTCAGTTTGCTGCCGGCGCTGCGTTCCAGACCCTGACCCATAATGTTCATGCCGAACAGGAACAGGGCAAGGCCGCCGATGAGGGACAATACATCAAATAAATTCATTTTGGGATACCTCTTTGCTTTCTTCTTTTTTTACTTCTTATCTTTCACACTTATTATTTAAGCAAAACCGGTATGACAAAATCAAGGTAAATTCTGCTTGAGATTTTCTGGGGGAAGGGATATTACAACTGTAAAAAATGCATAAAAATTCCGTAGTGCTTTGCACTACGGAATTTTTATGTAGCGTATCACATTTCACGGCGGCCCTCAAGGGCACGCATAAGGGTGGCATCGTCGGCAAATTCCAGATGACTGCCCACCGGGATGCCGTAGGCAAGGCGGGTGACCTTGACCCCGAAGTTCTTAAGCAGTCGGGACAGGTACATGGCGGTGGCTTCGCCCTCCGTATCCGGGTTGGTGGCCATGATAACCTCGCGGATAGTGCCGGCGGCCACGCGCTCCACCAGCGACTTGATGTGCAGGTCGTCGGGGCCTACGTGGTTCATAGGGGAAATGACACCGTGGAGCACATGGTACAGACCGTTATACTCTCGGGAACGTTCCATAGCCACCACATCTTTGGGGTCAGCCACCACGCAAACCACAGAGGCATCTCTGCGCTGGCTGGCGCAGATGGAACAGGGGCCGTCCCCCTGTGTCAGATTCTGGCACACGGGGCAGCAGTGGATGGCCCGCTTGGCATCCAGAATAGCCTGGGCGAACTTGGCCGCGTCCTCCTCAGACAGGGACAGTACATGGAAGGCCAGCCGCTGGGCGGACTTGGTGCCCACACCGGGCAGGCGGGCAAATTGCTCGGTCAGCGTTTCAAGAGCGGGGGGAAAGTACTGCATGACAAAAACCTCCCGTAGAGTAGAATCAGCCTCGCAGAGTCTGGATGGCGGCGGGGATGTCTTCCGCGCCGTACACGGCAGAGCCGGCGACCAGCACGTTTGCGCCCGCCTCAATGACCAGCGGGGCGGTTTTGGGTGCGATGCCGCCGTCCACCTCCAGCTCACAGGCGGGGTTGTACTTGTTAATGAGCGCACGTACCTCTCGGATGGTATCAAGCTGTTCGGGCATAAAGGCCTGACCACCGAAACCGGGCTCCACCGTCATCACCAGTACCAGATCCAGCTGCTCAATGTAGGGCAGGACGGCCTTGGGGGAGGTGATGGGGCGCAGGGCCACGGCCTTTTTTACCTTGCACTCGTCCATGATGCGCAGAGCCTCGGCAATGCGGGTGGGATGATCAGCCTCCAGATGAATGGACAGCAGATCGGCACCGGCCTTGGCGAACTGCTCCACGTAGCGCACAGGCTTTTCGATCATCAGATGTACGTCCAGAAACATGTCCGTGCACTTGCGCAGAGACTGCACCACGGGGATACCGATGGACATGTTGGGGACGAAGGCACCGTCCATCACGTCCACATGGACATAGTCGGCGGTGGCAATTTTCTTTACATCCCGCTCCAGATTGGCGAAGTCAGCAGAAAGAATGGAAGGGGCAATTTTGATCATAGGTATCGTTCCTTTCAGTAGCGGACAGGTCCGCCGGTATATGTGTCGGGGGACAGCGGCGCGGCATAGGATACAGCACGCGGAAAGATGGGGCGCCCCAGTGTGGCGCCGAAGCCGGGCTGCTCCAGGTCATGTCCCGGACCGCCCTGCGGCCCGGTGTTTCCGGCCGCCTGCCGCGTTTGAGATACCCGGTGGCCGGGGCGCTTGCTTCGGCCTCCGGGAGGAATCAGGAGGGACCGTGCTCCTGAGTCAATACCATATGGGCCTGATAACCGGCCTGATGCATGGCATCCAGAATGGCCTGCTAGTGCTCGTGGCCAAAGGCCTCCAGCGTTACCTTCAACTCCACACCGGACTGGCGGTTGATGTTGACGAACTGGTTGTGGTCCAGCTTGATGATATTTCCATTCTGTTTGGCTACGATCTCGGCCACCCGCAGCAACTCGCCGGGGCGGTCGGGCAGTTGAACGGAGAAGGTGAAGATGCGGCCGCGGTTGATCAGACCATGCTGCACCAGAGAGGACATGGTGATCACATCCATGTTGCCGCCGGACAGCACGCTGACCACATTTTGGTCTTTGCAGTCCAAATGGCGCAGGGCGGCTACAGTGAGCAGACCGGCATTTTCCACCACCATCTTGTGTTTTTCCATCACGTCCAGAAATGCGTCCACCAACTCGCTGTCATCGATGGTGATAATATCGTCCACATTGGTTTGGATATAGGGGAATACCAGATCGCCCGGGGTTTTGACAGCAACGCCGTCGGCGATGGTGGATACATTGGGCAGGGTAACCACGTGACCGGCTTCCAGGCTGGCTTTCATGGAGGCCGCGCCGGTGGGCTCTACGCCGATGACCTTCACGTTGGGATTGAGCAACTTTGCCAGGGTGGACACGCCTGCGGCAAGTCCGCCGCCGCCGATGGGCACAAGGATCACATCTACATCGGGCAGGGACTGAAAGATCTCGTAGGCAATGGTGCCCTGACCCGTAGCCACATCCAGATCGTTAAAGGGAGGAATGTAGGTCAGGCCTTCGTCTTTGGACAACTGCATGGCCTTGGCTGCGGCATCGTCAAAGGTCTCGCCATGCAGCACAACGGTAGCGCCGTAATCCTTGGTGTTGTTCACCTTGACCAGCGGAGTGGTGGTGGGCATAACGATGGTGGCACGTACCCCCGCGGCTTGAGCGGCATAGGCCACGCCCTGAGCGTGGTTGCCCGCAGAGGCGGTGATGAGGCCGCGCTGCTTGTCCTCGTCAGACATGGTGCTGATCTTATAATAAGCGCCCCGGATCTTGTAGGCGCCGGTGATCTGCATGTTTTCGGGTTTCAGGTATACGTTGTTTCCGCAGTTGCGGGACAGGGCGGGAGAGTGGATCAGATTGGTTTCCAGGATCACACCCTGCAACACGCTGCGGGCGGCCTTGAACCGGTCGAGGGTCATCATGGGGAAAACTCCTTTTTTGGACATATAACGAAATCATACGCTCGGTGCTGGAGAAAGTCAAGATTTTCCCTGTGTATCAGGGCGTTGCGCGGAATAGTTTTTTCCGAACACCCGGTCATAGGTGATGTGCTCCATCGCCTTTGTGAAGGGGGCGATGGAATCTGTGACTTCCATGCCAAGACGCACGTTGTAGATTGGGGTAACGGAATGAAAATCCAGCAGCAGATTCATATAAGGGGTGCGGCCAAAGCCGGTGGACATGGCCACTGCGTTGAGCAGGTTATAATCGGAAATGCGGTTTTCGGTGTTGGACGCAAACAATCCCTTGTCCAAGGTGCGGTTGGAATAAATGAGGAAGGGGGTGGCATACATGGTCAGCAGTTCTTCCTGTGTCATACCGTCCCAGGAGTTGAACAGGCCGCTTTCGTTATAGGCCAGATAGTTGGAGCCCAGGGTGGGCATGTGGTCACCGAAAAAGACCAGCACCGTGGGCCGTTCCCGCTTGTCGATCCACTTGACCAGATCGCCCAGCATCTTGTCCGCGTCGTAAAGTCCCTGAGTGTAGGTGGTCAGCGCGGTGAGAGCAGGCTCAGACAGGCGGTCGGAACTCACATCGATCTGCATCAAGCTGGGGTCAATGCCCTCGTAGGGCTGGTGGTTCTGCATGGTGATGGCGAACAGGAAGGTGGGCTGAGTGGCTTCGTCCATGCACTTTTGGATGGCACGCGTGGTGCTCTCATCGGTAACATAGCCGCGCTTGTACTCGGCATACACCATCTGGGTCATCTCGTCCTGACCGTAGAACTGGTCAAAGCCGATATGCCCGTAAGCGTTGTCCCGGGAATAGAATTTTCTGTTGTAGGGGTGGATGGCGATGGTGCTGTACCCTGCGTCCCGATAGTTGGATACATAGGAGGAGATGGGGTGGGACAGATAGCGGTACGGGGTGGGCACACTGGGGATATAGTCGCAGGTCAACCCTGTGAGGATGCCAAATTCCGGCCGCACCGTGCCGCCGCCGATGGCGGTGGTATACAGGCTTCCGCTGTAACAGCGCTTGCTTTTGCGAATACGGTCATAATTCTTTAACGGATTTTCCGAAAAGGTCACACCATCCAGAATGCGCGCGTCAAAAAAGCTTTCACTGAGGATGACCACAACATCATACTGCGGGGCATTTTCTGCGGCGGGGGTGGCTTGATAACCGTCCAGAATGTCCTCGATGGTCTGACGGGAATAGCCCTGGGGCTCCTGTACGTTGAGGCTGAGCAGATTGACGGTAAACGCACCCACAAAGCCGTTGGCGTTGTAATTGGAGCTTTGCAGGGCGGAGTCAAACAGGGACATGCCGAATTTGTTGAGCAGGACATCTGCTTTGTCAATGTTGGAACAGGGCAGCCACATGCACACAATCAGTGCGGCAGCTGCGGGCAGCCGGAGCTTCCAGCTCAGAGGAAGGGCAATGCCCATAAGGGCCAGAAAGACGACCCAAAGGACCAGTACCGCCCCGCCAAGCCAAAAGGGGACGGGCAGGTCTCCGCTGATGAAGCTGGTCAATTCCCCGGCATTGGACAGCATGAGGATGTCCTGGGGCATGAAGTGGTCGCCGTTGAGGGCGGCTTTGGTAAAGTTCACATAGGAGCAAATCAGGCTGAGTGCTCCCAGCAGTCCCATGGCCACTGCGGCCCGGCGAAAAATCAGCAGGGCCAGCACAGCCAGCAGAGCGACCACCAGCACTTCGAAAAGCAGGGCGCGGGGGAAATTCTGCGCAAACTGAACCACGTAGGACACGTGTCCACCAAAGTTCATATAATCCATGAGCAGCAGGCAGGCGAGGGGGAAGAATGGCAGCGTGAGCCATGCCAGCACCCGCAGGGGGCGGCAGGAACGCAATATTTGAATGGGTCTTGTCATAAAAAGCCCTCCGGAACAAAAGCATATCCTTATTTTATTATAAATGTACCCGAAATGCAATGGTCATACGCAGCTCCTGTGGGCATGAAAAACTCCGGACACCAACGGTGTCCGGAGCAGGTCATACGGGGCGTATCACGCCACAGGCGATTTTGCTTCCGGCATTTCCTGCCGGCTGGGAGCTGAAGTCGTCCGGGCCGCTGTGGATGACCACCGTACGGCCCAGTACGTCTGCCAGTTGAAAGCGGTCGGTGAGAACGGACAGATAGGCCTCACCTCCATTGGATAGCAGGGGCGGCAGGTCACCTGCGTGGCCGGGGTGGGGAGCGTTTGTGGGATTATAGTGGCTGAGTGTGTCAGCAAAACCGGTTCCGGTGCAGCTTTCGCCCTGATGGATGTGCAGGGCGAAAAAACCGCATTCATTTTCCCGGGGCAGACCGGACACGTGGGCGGTCACCAGTACACCATGGGCTGTCTGGCAGAATTGCACCGCGCCGGACAAATTGGGTGCGTCTGCTGATCCCAGCAGCCGGGCTGCGGCCTGAGGGCAGTTGGTGGAAGGGTACATCATATCACCTCGCCCCAGTTTATGCGGGAGCGGGATGTACCGATACCAGTTACAGTCCGAACGTGCCCTCCTGGGCACAGACGAAAAGATCGTCCTTGACCACTTTGTTCCATGAGAACAGGGGGATGAGCTGGGCGGGGGCCACAGGTGCGTATTCCGGGATCAGCCCAGCTAGATGGGCCAGACGGCCCACCAGCTCGGGGGCGGTATAGAGGGATTGGATCTGCCCCAGCTCCATATCCCGGTCCCGCTTGGCCAGCCTCCGGCCATCCGCAGCCAGCAGCAGGGGGATGTGGGCATATTCCGGGATGGAAAAGCCCAGCGTTTCATTCAGCCAGATCTGGCGCGGGGTGGAGTCCAGCAGATCCCGGCCCCGAACCACCTGATCCACGCCCATCAGGGCATCGTCCACCACTACGGCCAGCTGATAGGCATAGACTCCGTCCGAGCGGCGCAGGATAAAATCACCGCAGTCCCGGTCCAATTGTTCCTTGTAAGGGCCCTGACACAGATCGGCAAAAGAGATGCTGCACGCCGGGACGGCTATCCGCCATGCGGGACGGCGGGAAGCGGACAGCTTCGCGCGCTCCTGCGGGGTCAAACGGCGGCAGCGGCCGTCGTAGACTGAGACCCCATCGCTGCGGTGGGGAGCGCTGGCGGCCAGCCGCTCGGCCCGTGTGCAGTAGCAGGGATAGATCAAACCAGCCTGTTCAAGCCTGTGGAAATATTCGGCATAGATCTCGGTGCGGCGGCTTTGGTACACCGGCTCGTTGTCCCAGTCCAGACCCAACCACTCCAGATCACGCATAACTTGATCGCAGTATTCGGGGCGGCACCGGTCCGTGTCCAAATCTTCCAGCCGCAGGACCATGGAACCACCCGCGCTTCTGGCAGACAGCCATGCCAGCAGGCACGACCACAGGTTGCCCAGATGCATTCTTCCACTGGGACTGGGTGCAAAGCGTCCACAGGCCATATCCACTGCTCCTTTCATTATGCTGTTACAAGAATAGCACAAAAGGCGGTGTTGAGCAATAAAATTACACAGGCTCCCGAAGCAATGCGGGTAAAAGGTCGTCGATTTCCGGCAGGGAGGCCACAGCTCGGCGGATGCCCAGCCGTTGTGCCACCTGGAGCTTCTTGCGCAGGCTCATTTCGTCATCAAATAAAACAAAATGGGCACCGCTGTCCCGGGACATGTAAGTAAAATAACGGGCACAAAGCTCGTTGGAAAAGAACACGCTGGGTGTGCGCTCCTTCAACTGTCGGGCAAGCTCTTCCCGACTCATGGGGCGGCCGCTGCACGTGGGCGAGGGCAGGAAGAAGTCCTCTGCCACCCGCCGCAGGTCCAGTGTAATGCGCTCCGGACCGCCGAAGCGCAGGGCGGCATCCTGCAGACGCTGGGCCAGAGAGCCGCCAGACAGAGCGGAGGAGATGAGCACTCGAGCCGTTTGGGTGCAGTCTGCGTAAGGCTCTGAAACGTGTAGAGTCAGCCCTTTTTGAGGGAGCAGTTGGTCCAGATGAGAAACTGCCCGCTCCAGTAAAGGAATGGGACGACCGTCAAATCGGCAGATCACACCCCGAAAGCCACGGGCGGAACATTCACGCAGGATCTCCTGACACAGCACCCCGGGCTCTCCCCGGCCGTCACAATCTTTGGAATCCACTACCATCAGTCCGCCCCGCAGGGGGACGGGTATCCCCGGCCGGAACAGATGTGGGCCCCGGCCCACCCGGTA
>JAFVVH010000039.1 GCA_017502285.1 Oscillospiraceae bacterium
CCCGGCCCAACCGGTTTATCGCCCATGTGGAGCTGGATGGGGAGCGGATGATTTGCCATGTCAAGAACACAGGACGCTGCCGGGAACTGTTGGTGCCGGGCGCGGAAGTGTGGCTGGAAAAGGGGACGAATCCCAATCGGAAAACGGCGTGGGACCTGATTGCCGTGCACAAAGGGGAGCGGCTGATCAATATGGATGCGCAGGCACCCAACAAGGTGTTTTCCGAATGGGCGGACCGGTTTGAGCCGGAACTTCTGTCATTGCGCGGCGAGTATACTTACGGCCAGTCACGGCTGGATTTCTGTCTGGAAACGGCGGCGGGCTTGCATCTGGTGGAGGTCAAGGGCGTTACGCTGGAGCAGGATGGGCATACCCGGTTTCCCGATGCACCTACAGAGCGGGGCATCAAGCATCTGCAGGAATTGATCCATGCCGTGCAGGAAGGCCATCGCGCCAGTGCGGTATTTGTGATCCAGATGGAGGACGTGGTGGATTTTGCCCCCAATGATGTGACGCATCCCGCATTCGGCGCAGCGCTGCGTGAAGCGGCAGCAGCCGGTGTGGAAGTGGTGGCGGTGAACTGTCGGGTAACGCCGGATTCTCTGGAGATTCTGGACCGCATACCGGTAGTTTTATAAGTTTACCCCAATACACAAAAAAGACACGACGATGTCGTGTCTGCATCTGGTAAGATAAAAGTAGACACTCACAAAAAGTGGGTGTCTACTTTTTCGTATCTGTTAAAATAAAAATGGAGGTGAACGAAATGGGGACAAAGAAAGGCACAAAACCACGCAAGTGGAGTAAAGAAGAGAAATTAAAATTGGTTCTGCTTCATCTGAATGATAAGGTGCCACTCATGCAAATTGAGAGAGAATACTCGGTTAGCAGCGGTCTGGTGTCGACATGGGTAAAGAAATACCTGAACGGCGGAGAGGAATCACTTGTTTCTCGCAGCGGTAATCCATATGCAGCGCTGCACACGAGCAAATCTTTAAGCGAAGTGGATCGGCTCAGGCTTATCGTGGCCAAGCAAGAAATTGAGATTGCCCGGCTAAAAAAAGGATATTGGGTGAAAGGAGTTGGTGTAAACAAGGAGTACGTTACTGGCAGCGGAGAGAATACGAGGTCATCGAAGAACTCAAAGTAAAGTATCCAGTAGATTTTCTCTGTCGGCTTATGGGACTTAACCGATCCGGCTATTATAAATGGAAGTCACGGCAAGGAACAATCAATCGGTACGAGCAGGATAGAATATTACTTACGGAGTTTCTTCAAAAAGAACATGAAAAGCATCCGTCTCACGGCTATCATAGGCTTGCAAATGATGTATTTCAGGAAACCGGTTGGGTGTTTTCGCACCATTTGGCACATCAGTGTTGCAAGGTTGCAGGGATACGCTCCAAGGCCAGAAAATACCGATACAAGCCGCCCGGAGAAGAAAGTGTTCTGTTTCCTAACGAAGTCCGAGGTTGCTGGAATGCGACTGCACCGTTGCAGATTGTTGTGTCGGACATGACTGTATTCCGGGCAGAAGGCGTTGAATGGGAATGGACGATTTTGTTGGATACATTCAACAATGAGATCCTTGCACATAGCGCAACCTCGACCAAGGGCAGCAACAAGCCATACTATCATTGCTTAGACCAACTCAAACAACTTATGGACAAAAGAGAAGAGCAGACGTCCCAGGTAGTCTTCCACACCGACCAGGGAGCTGTCTACTCTTCACAGGCTTTTTGCCAGGCCCACAGCCATTATAACATACTTCGTTCCATGTCGCGAGTAGGAACTCCAACAGATAATCCAATTATTGAGGCTTTGAACGGCTGGATCAAGGAAGAATTGCTTCTCGACTTCGACTTGGCGCACTCCAAAAACGTTCCAGAACTGTTGGATACATACGTTGACTTCTTCAACAACCGGCGTCCTGCTGCCGCTTTGGGCTACAAAAGCCCAGTTCAGTACAAGACCGAACTGGGCTTCTGCTAGTTATGCTTTTTTATCTGTCTACTTTTACTTGACAGATGCACTCTCCCGCGGGAGAGGTCTTTTTTTCTTCATTTTGCCCAGCCGCGGCAGCGCTCCACGGCCAGGTGCCAGCCGGAGAGGAGAAACTCACGCTCGTCGGCACTCATCTTTGGCTCGTAGGCCCGGTCAAGGCGCCAGCAAGTGCGCAGCTCATCGGTGGAACCCACGAAGCCCGCGCCCAGCGCCGCCATAAAGGCGCTGCCCAGGGCGGTGGTGTCCCGGATCTCGGGGACATGGACGGGCAGGCCCAGAATGTCGGACTGGAACTGCATCAAAAAGCCGTTGACCACGGCGCCGCCGTCGCAGCGCATGGCGTGGAGTTTAACGCCGCTGTCGCACTCCATGGCGTGCAGCAGGTCGGACACCTGATAGGCGGTGGATTCCAGCGTGGCCCGGACGATGTGTTCCCGCCGTGTGCCGCCGGTAATGCCGATCATCATGCCCCGGGCGTAGGAATCCCAGTAGGGGGCGGCAAGGCCAG
>JAFVVH010000040.1 GCA_017502285.1 Oscillospiraceae bacterium
ATGGCAAAACGTACGGATGTGAAAAAAGTTCTGATCATCGGGTCCGGCCCCATCGTGATCGGCCAGGCGGCCGAGTTTGACTATGCCGGCACCCAGGCCTGCCGCGCCCTGAAGGAAGAGGGACTGGAAGTCGTTCTGGTCAACTCAAACCCCGCCACCATCATGACCGACAAGGACATTGCCGATCATGTTTATATCGAGCCGTTGAACAGTCCATCCATCACTCAGATCATCGAGAAGGAGCGACCCGACGCGCTGCTGCCCAACCTGGGCGGCCAGACCGGTCTGAATCTGGGCATGGCCCTGCATGAGAATGGCACGCTGGAAAAGTACGGTATTCGTCTGCTGGGTACCAGCCCCGAGTCCATTCACAAGGCGGAGGACCGTCAGGGCTTTAAAGACTGTATGGAGTCCATTGGCCAGCCCTGTGTCACCTCGCTGGTGGTGGAAAGCGTCAAGGACGCGGTGGACTTTGCCGAAAGCATTGGTTATCCCGTCATCGTCCGTCCTGCCTATACTCTGGGCGGCACCGGCGGCGGTATTGCCTATGACCGTGCCTCTCTGGAGGAGATCTCCGACCGCGGCATCAGCCTGTCCCGTGTGGGTCAGGTGCTCATTGAGCGATGCATTGCCGGCTGGAAAGAGATCGAGTTCGAGGTCATGCGCGACAGCGCCGGCAACGTCATCACCATCTGCTCCATGGAAAATATCGACCCTGTGGGTGTGCATACCGGCGACTCCATCGTGGTGGCGCCCACCCAGACCCTTGCTAACCGCGAGTTCCAGATGCTTCGCTGTGCCGCGCTGGATATCATCAACGCGCTGGAGATCGAGGGCGGCTGTAACGTGCAGTTTGCTCTGAACCCCGACTCCTACGAGTACGCGGTCATTGAGGTTAACCCCCGTGTGTCCCGTTCCTCCGCACTGGCCTCCAAAGCTACCGGCTATCCCATCGCCAAGGTGGCGGCCAAGGTGGCTCTGGGCTACACGCTGGACGAGATCACCAATGCCGTTACCGGCACCACTATGGCCTGTTTTGAGCCTACCATTGACTACGTGGTGCTCAAGATCCCTCGCCTGCCCTTTGACAAGTTCACCACCGCCAGCCGTACTCTGGGTACCCAGATGAAGGCCACCGGCGAGGTCATGGCCATCGCCAACTCCTTTGAGGGCGCCATGATGAAGGCAATCCGTTCTCTGGAGCTGAATGTGCGTGCTCTGAAGCTGGACAAGCTGGAAGGCCTGTATACCGACGAGATTGAGGACATGCTGGTCAATGTTACCGACGAGCGCCTGTTCGTGGTGGCTGAGGCTCTGCGCCGCGGTTTCTCCCCTCAGAAGATCAACCACATCACCAAAATGGATATCTGGTTCCTGGACGGCTTCAAGCGCATCATCGACATGGAGGAGGAGCTGAAGGCCTGCAAGGGTGCGCCCGATGCCGACACCATGAAGCGTGCAAAGGAAATGTGCTTTGCAGACAGCTATATTGGTACCCTTTGCGGCATGAAGCAGGCCGAGGTCAAGGCCCTGCGGGAAAGCTACGGCATCACTCCCTCCTTCAAGAAGGTGGATACCTGCGCCGGCGAGTTTGACGCGCAGACCCCCTATTACTATTCCTCCTACGACGGAGAGAACGAGGCCGCAGACAGTGGCGATGGCCGCAAGAAGGTGCTGGTGCTGGGTTCCGGCCCCATCCGCATCGGTCAGGGTATCGAGTTTGACTACTGTTCCGTCCACTCTGTGTGGGCCTTCCGTCGTCTGGGCTACGAGACCATCATCGTCAACAACAACCCCGAGACTGTTTCCACCGACTTTGACGTGGCCGACAAGCTCTATTTCGAGCCCCTGACCGCCGAAGACGTGCAGAACATTGTGGAGCAGGAAAAGCCCTGGGGCGCTGTGGTCCAGTTCGGCGGTCAGACCGCCATCAAGCTGGCCAAGGCGCTGACCGACATGGGTGTGCAGATCCTGGGCACATCCTCTGACGGTGTGGATGCCGCAGAGGACCGCGAGCGGTTTGAGGCCATTCTGGACAAGTGCAATATCCCCCGCGCCAAGGCCCGCACTATCTTTACCACGGAAGAGGCGCTCAAGGCGGCTAATGAGTTGGGCTATCCCGTGCTGGTGCGTCCTTCCTACGTGCTGGGCGGACAGGGCAAGGAGATCGCTTACTCCGACCGTAACATCGAAGAGTTCATGAAAATCATCAACATGACCGTGCAGGAGCACCCGGTGCTGGTTGACAAGTACCTCATGGGCCGGGAGCTGGAAGTGGACGGCGTGTTCGATGGCGAGGATATTCTGATCCCCGGTATTATGGAGCACGTGGAGCGTGCCGGTGTTCACTCCGGCGACTCCATCGCCGTGTATCCTCCTCTGAATCTGGAGGAAAAGCACCGCGAGCTCATCCTCAAGCACACCCACAACATGGCCAAGCATCTGGGTGTTATCGGTCTGATCAACGCTCAGTATATCCTCTATGATGATGACATCTACGTCATCGAGGTCAACCCTCGTTCCTCCCGCACCATTCCTTATATCTCCAAGGTCACCGGTGTGCCTATCATTGACCTTGCCACCAAGGTCATGCTGGGCCAGAAGCTGAAGGATCTGGACTATGGCACCGGTATCTATGAGGAGGCCAAGTACTATGCAGTCAAGGCCCCTGTCTTCTCCTTCGAGAAGCTCACCGACGTGGATACCGGTCTTGGCCCGGAGATGAAGTCCACCGGCGAGGTGCTGGGTCTGGCCGAGACTTATCCGCAGGCTCTGCTCAAGGCCTTTAAGGGCTCCGGTTTGCGTGTGCCCAAGAAGGGCGGCCGCATCATCATCACCGTCAAGGACGAGGACAAGAAGGAGATCGTTTCCATCGCCCGTGGCTTTGAGGAGATGGGTGTGGAGCTGTATGCTACCTCCGGCACCTGCGATGTGCTTACCGAGGCGGGTATCCAGTGTAAGCGGGTCAACCGCGTGTCTCAGGCTCATCCCAATATTCTGGATATGATTGCTTCTGGCACTGTGGACCTGATCATCAACACTCCCACCAAGGGCCGCAAGCACGACACCGACGGCTTCAAGATCCGCCGCTCTGCCGTGGAACACTCTGTGGGCTGCGTCACCGCCATCGATACTGCTCGGGCTATGCTCACCGTTCGTCAGCAGGGCAGAAGTGAGGACCTGATCCCCATCGATATCACCAAAATTTAAGAGAACGACCTTTTTCAACGGGGCCTGTCAGAAGACAGGCCCCGTTTCCCTGTACAAAGATAGTGAAAAAATCAACTATGCTTGCTATAAATATATACTATAATCACAGTAATGTCTGCGTTTTTCACGGTTTTAAAAGAAATGGAGAACAATTGATTGCAAAAAATTTGAAAACAAAACAAACGGAAAAAGGAGAGATTTTGGGGAAAACCGTTGAGGATACAAAGGATTTGTGATATAATCAAAGTTGCGTAATCATAACTGGGAGTATATCTTGCGGAATATACTCTTATGCTGAAAATCGGGAAAGAGGAGAGGAAAACAATGGCAAATGGAATTTCCATGGCCCGTGTGGAAGAGATCATTGATTCCTACGGTGCCAAGCGCAGCAACCTCATCGCAATCATGCAGGATGTGCAGGCTGAGAACAAGTACCTGAGCGTGCCCGTTCTGGAGCTGATCGCCGAGAAGCTGAACATTGGCGTGGCCAAGGTGTACAGCGTTGCCACCTTCTACGAGAACTTCTCGCTGGAGGCTAAGGGCAAGTACATCATCAAGGTGTGCGACGGCACTGCCTGCCACGTGCGCAAGTCTCAGCCCATCTACGATGCCATTCGCAAGCATCTGGGTCTGGAAGGCAAGCAGAAGACCTCTGCCGATGGCCTGTTCACCCTGGAGACCGTGTCCTGTCTGGGCGCCTGCGGTCTGGCTCCCGTTGTGACCGTCAACGATCAGGTGCACTCCAAGATGACTCCAGAGGCCATCGTGGAGCTGCTGGAGCAGATCAAGAAGGAGGATGCGGAAAATGGCTAATATGACCCGTGAAATGCTGGATGCCCGCCGTGCCAATGCGAAAAAGGCCATGGACGGTCAGGGCAAGCAGATCCTGATCTGCGCCGGTACCGGCTGTATCGCCGGTGGCTCTCTGAAAATCTACGACTACCTGAAGGAAGAATGTGAGCGCCGCGGTCTGTGCGTGCACGTCAACCTCATGGAGGAGGAAGGCGAGTGCTCCTGCGGCAGCGAGAACAGCCTGTCTATGAAGAAGAGCGGCTGCCACGGCTTCTGTGAGATGGGCCCCCTGCTGCAGATCGAGCCCGCCGGTATCCTGTATACCCATGTGAAGCTGGCTGACTGTGACGAGATCATCGAAAAATCCATTCTGGGTGACGAGGTCATCCAGCGCCTGCTCTATACTCTGGACGGCGTGGCCTATGCCAAGCATGACGAGATCCCGTTCTATCACAAGCAGCACCGCATCGTGTTGGCCAACTGCGATACCACCGATGCCGAGGATCTGAACGAGTATCTGGCTCGTGACGGCTATGTGGCCTTTGAAAAGGCTCTGTTCGATATGACCGACGTGGAGATCTGCAAGGAAATGCTGGACTCCGGTTTGCGCGGCCGCGGCGGCGGCGGTTTCCCCGCCGGCCACAAGTGGGACAGTGTGCGCAAGCAGCCCAAGGGCAAGAAGTACGTAGTCTGTAACGGCGACGAGGGCGACCCCGGTGCCTTCATGGATCGCTCCATTATGGAGGGCAACCCCCATTCTGTGATCGAGGGTATGCTTATTGCCGCCGTTGCCGCCGGCAGCGACGAGGGTTACATCTATGTGCGTGCCGAGTATCCTCTGGCCGTTACCCGCCTGAAGGTGGCCATTGCCAAGGCAGAGCAGGCCGGTCTGCTGGGCGATAACATTCTGGGTACTGATTTCTGCTTCCATCTGCATGTCAACCGCGGCGCCGGTGCATTCGTGTGCGGCGAGGGCTCCGCTCTGACCGCCTCTATCGAGGGCAACCGCGGCATGCCCCGCGTCAAACCTCCCCGTACCGTGGAGCACGGCCTGTGGGCTCGGCCTACCGTGCTGAATAACGTGGAGACCTTCTCCGCCGTGCCTCTGATCATCCGCAATGGCTCCGGCTGGTTCAAGTCCATCGGTACCGAGGGTACTCCCGGTACCAAGGCCTTTGCTTTGACCGGAAACGTGGTCAATACCGGTCTGATCGAGGTGCCCATGGGCACCACTCTGCGCGAGGTCATCTTTGACATCGGCGGCGGCATCAAGGACGGCAAGAAGTTCAAGGCCGTTCAGATCGGCGGCCCCTCCGGCGGCTGTCTGACTGAGGAGCATCTGGATATGCCCATGGACTTCGACTCCCTGAAGAAGGTGGGCGCCATGATCGGCTCCGGCGGTTTGGTGGTCATGGACGAGGACACCTGCATGGTGGAAGTGGCCCGCTTCTTCATGAACTTCACTCAGAACGAGTCCTGCGGCAAGTGCGTGCCCTGCCGTGAGGGTACCCGCCGCATGCTGGAGATCCTGGAGCGCATCGTGAAAAACGAGGGCACTCTGGAGGATCTGGACATGCTGGAGGAGCTGTCCACCACCATCACTCAGACTGCCCTGTGCGGTCTGGGCCAGTCCGCCTGTAAGCCTGTGGTCAGCACCCTGAAGTACTTCCGCAACGAGTATCTGGCCCACGTGGTGGATAAGAACTGCCCCCACTGCAACGGCCCCAAGAAGGTGCTGAGAATCGACCCCGACAAGTGTAAGGGTTGTACCAAGTGTAAGCGCAACTGTCCCATGGATGCCATCACCGGCGAGGTGAAGCAGGCCCATGTGATCGATACCGAAAAATGCATCAAGTGCGGCGCCTGCGTCAGCGGCTGTCCCTTCGGTGCGATCGAGGAGGTGTAAGTCATGGCAAAAGGAATTATGTATGTGGACGGTCAGCGCGTTTCTTTCGACGGTGAGCCCAACGTTCTGGCTGTCATTCGCAAGGCCGGCATCGAGATGCCTACCTTCTGTTATTACTCCGATCTGTCTGTCTACGGTGCCTGCCGTATGTGTGTGGTAGAGGATGATCGCGGCAGAATCGACGCGTCCTGCTCCATGCAGCCTCGGGACGGCCTGTCCATCAAGACCAACACCGCCCGCCTGCTCAAGCACCGCCGCATGATCCTGGAGCTGATGCTGGCTTCCCACAACTGCAACTGTACCATCTGTGAGAAGAGCGGCAACTGCCACCTGCAGGAGCTGGCGCTCCAGTTCGGTGTGCGCCACATCCGCTTTGCGGACAACCGTGACGTGGCTCCCATTGACGATACCAGCCCCGCTGTGGTTCGCGACCCCAGCAAGTGCATTCTGTGCGGTGACTGCGTGCGCGTGTGCGAAGAGACTATCGGCATGAGCATCATCGACTTTGCCAAGCGCGGCTACAACATGCAGGTCACTCCCGCCTTTGGCCGCACCCTGTCCCAGACCAAGTGCATCAGCTGTGGCCAGTGTTCCGCCGTGTGTCCCACCGGTGCTATCACTGTCTACAACCAGATCGGCGCCGCATGGCGCGCCATCCACGATCCCAGCAAGCGCGTGGTGGTGCAGATCGCTCCTGCCGTTCGCGTGGCCGTGGGTGAGGCCTTTGGTCTGCCTGCCGGCAAGAACGTGCTGGACCAGATGGTCACTGCTCTGAAGTTTATGGGTGTGGACGAGGTGTGTGATACCACCTTCGGTGCCGACCTGACCACCATTCAGGAGGCTGAGGAGTTCAAGGCTCGTCTGGCCGCCGGTGGTCCCTTCCCCATGTTCACCTCCTGCTGCCCCGCCTGGGTCAAGTATCTGGAGAATATGAATCCCAAGTACCTGAAGAATATATCTTCCTGCAAGTCTCCCATGGAGATGCTGGGCGCCCTGATCAAGGACAAGTATAAGGCCAAGGATGCCGAGGATGGCAAGACCACCTTCCATATCGCCATCATGCCCTGTACTGCCAAGAAGATGGAGGCTGCCCGCCCCGAATTTGTCAACGACGGCGTGCCCGATGTTGATCTGGTGCTGACCTCTCAGGAGATCATCGACATGATCAAGGAGTCCGGTATCCAGCTGCCCCAGATGGAGCTGGAAACCCCTGATACTCCCTTTGGCTTCGGTTCCGGTTCCGGTGTGATCTTCGGCACCACCGGCGGTGTGGCTGAGGCTGTGGCCCGCTACTGCCTGCCCGATAAGTCCAAGAACACCTTGCGTACACTGGAACTGTCCCCCCTGCGTGGCGAGGAGTCCATCCGCGAGGCCACTCTGGATGTGGCCGGCACTGAGATCCGCATCGCCATTGTTCACGGTCTTGCCCACGCGCAGGAGCTGCTCAAGAAAATCGAGGCCGGCGAGGTGGACTACCACCTGATCGAGGTCATGACCTGTCCCACCGGCTGCGTCGGCGGTGCCGGTCAGCCCATCGGCCGCAAGGACAAGAA
>JAFVVH010000041.1 GCA_017502285.1 Oscillospiraceae bacterium
TGGCACGGTAGTCCAGATATGGCTGAACTGCTTCAGGAAAGTTCTTGTATCCGGTATCTACCAGAATGCGGCCCAGTTCGGTGTCCGTTCTGACATTGGGCAGAATGATATAGTCGCCCAGCCGCTTGGAGAGCTTCAGGACATCATCCAGACCGTTGATGCTTTCCGCATCCAAGGCTCCGGCGAAGATGTTCCACTCTCGGTCATCCATCTGTCCAATGGAATCGGCAAGTTCGTTCAGCATTTTCATCTGTTCGGGATCGTGGATATCGGCACGGAGGATATACTGCCCAAGGGTGGGAACGGGACTGTTCACCCCTGCGATCCGCACGGTGGAAAGGTCAACACCGATTCGTTCAAACCATGAGAACGCTTCGCCTACCTCTGCGGGGGTAGCGGGCAAATCGAGGTTGACACCCTCATTTGCGCTTTTGTTGGAGAGCTTCAGTCGTATCATGCCATACCTCCCATCTGAAAGCCCTGCTCCTGCTGGTAGCTTTCCGCAGGGTCCTCCATCATCAGTTCCTCCAGACTCATCGTGCCATGGTAGGAGATATATCCCCGGTCAGTGAACATGCCGGATTCCTGTTCCATACGCTGCAGGCCGTACTTCTCGTAGTCGTAAAACTCGTCCAGATTGGGGTCAAACTCGAAGTGACCGGATTCCTGGATCATATATTTGCCGTACTCGGCAGGTGTATGGGCGCCGGGGGCAAACTCAAACTGGTCCAGGTTCTCTGCCAGATGCCGGATCTGCATAGCGTATTCAGGCTCGGCCATGGCGACCACTGCGCCAAGTTTCTTAAGGTCATCGTTGGAGAGGCCGTTCACGACCTGTGCCAGCTCGTTGAGCTCGTAGATGCTTTCGTACTGAAAATCCAGCGCCACATCCACTTCATCGGGGAACATACTCTCGTCAAACCGGAAGCGCATATCCTCCGGGTCAGCGATGCCGGAGCGGGCCATGGCACGCTCGATCTGACCTTTGGCCGCGGGAAGGTAGATCCATGTGATGTCTTTGGTGTCCTCCGGCTCCAGCCGGGAGGTCAATGCCACCATGAGCATAGGCGGCTCATAAAGGTATGCCGGGAAGTGCTTTCCATCATAGGACTGTTCCAACTTCATGCCGTTGTCGTAAACCACGCCGTAGCGGGTCACCGTGCCTCCACCGCCGTCAATAAGCAGGAGGGCGGTTTCCTCTGCGTCCAGATCCTCCAGCTCCTGTACGCTGGCACAGCCGCCGTGGGTGTTCATATAGTGGTCACGGCCAACGGCTTCCAGGTCAGAGAAGTCTGTGATAACGGTGGTTTCCTGACAGCAGAAGGTCAGGTTTATGAGGTCTTTCATGTCGGTCAGATCCAGCTTCTCGGCCATAGCCTGAAATTGTGCGGCCTCGCCAACATCAAAGCTGTCCAGCCGCTTGGCCAGATAGTCCAGCTCGTCCAAGTTGACCGTACTGCCTTCCAGCCTGGTCAGCACCGGCCATGCACTGCGGATCTCATCCACATGGCAGTCCTGGGCAGAAGTATTGCCAATCTCCAGCACCTCCACCAGCTCGATACAGTGGTCGAACTGCTCTCTGGGGATGGGAAACGGGATGGTCGCAACGCCGTATTCCGGGTGGCTGGCGTTGCTCAATACTGCTTGCATCATTGCTTGATATCACCTGTCTTTCTTTCTAAATTCAAAATCGCATCTCCGTACTTGGCCAGAAGCAGAGCGCAGATAATCAGTTGGAACGCCTCATCTGTGACCAGTTCGGGAGATGCGAGATCGGCTGTTGTGATATTGCGGCTACCGATGGAGATGGCCTTTGCCGCCTGATAGACGCTGTACAGCTCCGGCTGGATACCGGAGAGCCGGACGGACTGGAAGTCAAAACCTTCGCTGTCAAATTTCCAGATGACCCTGCGCCAGATGTCCTCGTATGCAGTGAGGAGGAAGAGCGCCGCCTTGTTGCGGTCGGACATTCGGTAATAGCGGTCTCGCCAGTGCTTCCAGCGCTTCCAATGGGCATCGCCCAGGAAAAAATTGATAGAGCGATGGTCGAGGTAGTCCTGCAGACGCTTCTGGAGCTGCGGCCCCATCTCGGAGCAGAAGCAGTCCCGCACAAACTCGGTCAGGTCAAGAGCTCCGGTCTCGATTCGTTCCTCCAAACAGATGCACTGTTTCAGGGGGCAGGGGTGCTTGCGGTCGAAGTTCGTACAGTGCCGGCAGTCCACATCCTTGGGCTTATATCGGAAGCCAGGATGATAGAGGCCGTGGCCTCTGGGTTTGAAATTGGGCGGGGTCATCATCTGCTGTTCCATCTGGCGCAGAGGGGTATCCCGCATAAAATAGCGTGTCATAGGTGGCTGACTCCTTTCGGTAAAACAAAAAGCGCCGGAGTCCTATTGCTAAAACTCCGGCGCTTGTCGTTGGTTGTTACATGGTCTGTTCCTGGCTGTAGGGTTCCACGGTATGCTGATCCTGCTCTCTGATGCGGGCCATGATATCGGGCATTCCGTTCTCAATCTGCTCCTGAACGCTCTTGATGCATTTCTCCTGCTCGTAGGTCAGGTCAAACCCTGCGTCCAGGGTGTCGGCACAGCATCGGTAGATCTCGATGAGCTGTTCATCCTTGAAGAGATGCTGTTCAGGGATGAGGCCGGAGCGGGTGGCAAAGTCCTGCTTGGCTCCCTCGTAGTTGCCGGTGAAGTAGTGACCGTGGGACAGGCCCTTGCGGTCGTGATCCCAGTCCCAGGTGACAAACTCCACACCATACTTGCTATGCGCTCCTGCCAGCACTACACCGTTGAAGTCAGTCAGCACCTTATATCTGTCCGGCAGGTCGCTGACCTTCAGGGGAGGGGCCTGTTCCATTTGCTTCATATACTCGGCAGTGTTACAGACGATCCCGTATGCCTTGTCCTTTGCTGCCACATACTCCGGGGTGGGGATGTTATCGCTGCGGTAGGTGATGCCGCCGATCTGGTCTACCTCACAGAGCGGATGTTCATCCAGCCAGACAGCAAGCCTGCCGCCGACGCTCGGCTCCACTCGGAAGCCCTCGCGCCGAAGGGCGATGGCTGTTTCCTGAAAATATCTTTTCTTTTCCTCTGCGCTGACGCTCATTGTATTTTCCTCCGTTCTTTTTTGAGAAATAAAAAAAGCGCCAATCTGATGGTCTGTTACGACCGCCAAATTGACGCTTGCATTACTGTTGTTCCAAGTACCGTCGTGCTATCTGCCGAGTGGTATTGGAAAGCCTGCTGGGGTTCTGGATGGTGTATTCGGAGATGAACTCCACCAGCCATTTCTTTGCGATGACCTGTGTCCTGTCCGGCAGCATGACACTCTTGAGCTTCTGATGAACCAGCCATTGCCCAATCGTTCCATGACTGTAACCGATGAGTGACCGGACATCTTTCGGTGTCAGGGCATCCGGCTGTTCTGCCCACAGTGTGTAGAGATATCGTTGAAAGTCCTTTGCATTGATTTGTGCGATAGGATTGATTCGCTTGTTCTTGTTGTTGAAGAGGCCTACCGGAGCGGCCACAGTTTCCGGTGCTGTTTCCAGCGTCCGAAGATAGGTGACCACATCGTCGATGCGGATCTTATAGCGGCGGGTTTTCTTTCCGCTGTCCTGACAGGGGATATACCCGCCGTTGAGGAGCCATTTTGCCTTGCGTTTGCTGATGCGGCAGATGCGGTACAACTGGTCTGCACTTATGATTTCAGGATATTCCTCGTAGAGGAAGGAGTAATCTGTTTCCACTATTTTGTCCTCCGTAGGGTGTGGTGGGTTGATTGATGCTGTCAGCGGCAGGCAACCGTCTACACTTTCCCTTTTGAAGGGGTCGGAAACTAAAGTTACTTAAAGGCATATTCGCCTTCCTCACTTCTACGCTTTTTCTACACTTTGCGGAGAGTTTTACGAATTTAGGTCTAAACCGAGGGGCATCGGAATCCCGAAAAACCGTTGCTACGCCTTGGCTTTTCGGTGACCAGAGTTACCTCAATTCTCTTAAAATCACCCTGTACACACGATTCGAAATCGAGTAGGTCATTTCGGCTTCCGTGCCGGAAAACCCTTGATATTTCGGCGTTTTTGCGGTATCCTGATGTTAGCTTGCGGGGCGACTTCTACGCATTTTCTACGCTTTGTGTAGGGTGCGTACATGATTCATTATGCGAGTGGAACTCGATTTGGCGGGGGCTTAAAGTTACTTATCAATTCTCATTGATATTTCGCTCCAAATGACTCGAAATCAGTTTGCAGGCAACTGCACGTGGGTTCGAATCCCACCGTCTCCGCCACAAAACCCTTGGAAACGCTAGTTTTCCAAGGGTTTTCTTTCTACAATAAAATCAGCCCGGAGCTTTCGCTCCGGGCTGTCGCAGTTTTTAGTCGATTAATCCTCGTACACGGTAGTCCAGATTTCGCCGTCGGCGCAGTCGAAGGTGACGGCATCTGAGCAGGCGCAGCTGTTCGCCATCCATGGCGGGGTCAGTAACTGCGCAAACGGTTTTTTAATACTTATACTTCTTTACTTTGCCGGCACGTACTTGTTGTACAGCTCCGCGTCACCGGGCAGCAGCTCACGGATGGGCTTGAAGTGCTCGGATCTGGCGTACAGTCGGGTGCCGGTGCGGTCGGGTGCGGGAGACTGCACAGGTAGCCACGCGTCGTCATCCATGCCGCCGGTGGGTGCCGCGCACACCCAGACGCGGTCTCCGTTGTAATAACCGACTCCGGTGTACATCCCGCTGACGCCGTCCGGCCAGTAGTAGTAGCTATCCCAGCCGGTCGCCTGATACCAGCCCATCTCATGGGCACGCAGACCGGCCCGGGCCACCACGACAGCCTGCTCGATGGTACAGTTGGCCACGGGAGCAAGGGTGGTTGCACTGGTACCGTTGATGAGGCCGTAGGCATTCAGTCGTGCCAGAGGCTCTCTGGCCCAGCTGCTGATCTTGTTGCTGTCGGCATAAGTGGCCAGTTTGGAATCGTAGGCACTGTACCGGATGCCGGAGTTGTTGACCACGTACTTGAACACGTTGTTCATGAAGGTGGCCATCTGCTCACGGGTCAGGGTGGCGTTGGGGCTGAAAGTGCCGTTACCGGTGCCGGAGGTGATACCGGCGGCATAGGCCTTGCGGACGTAGACGTTGTCCGAGTCGGTAAAGGTATCTGCGGCGGCAGGGGCTACCTCAATGCCGGTCAGCTTCTCCGCCAGCTTGACTACCACGGAGCAGAATTGCAGACGGTTGATGGTCCTGGTATAGTCATTACCCAGCAGACTCATGTCCAGCAGATCCTCCTGCGCCGCCCACTCCACGGAGTTGACCGACCAGGAGGAGAGCTTGGCCGTGACCTCCTTGCCCCCCTGCACCACGAAGTAGCCCGCCTTGGGATACTTGAGGGTGCTTTCCAGCGCGAACTTCCTGCCGTTTTTCTCCCAGTTGTCCTTCAGACGCTGCACGTACTGCTTATAGCTCAGCTCGTCCAGATTGATCTCGCGCTTGTAGATGGCCTCGGTGAGATCCTCGCCCCGTGCGATCTGGGCGTTGTCCAGGCCGCAGTATTCGCAGGTCTGAGCGTAGACCAGGTCGCCCTCGGCGTTCTTGCCGATCAGATGCTTGTCGTCGATGACCTCCGAAAACTTGTGCTCGATGCGTCCGGCGATGGCGGTGGAGACGGGCTCGTTGTAAGAGGCCATAAAGGTGTGCTTGTCGTTGTACTCGGGCTGACCGCAGAACTCACAGGAATAGTAGTACTTGAAGGGGGTGGTGCAGGTGGGATAGGCGGCCACGTGCTCGGCACTTCTCCTTCTCAGGGTGAACTTGTGGCCGGGACACCACTCGCGTCCCACCTTCTCGCCCTTGCCCGCCCGCTCAAAGGCCTCGTACACGTCGCCATCGTAGAGCAGGGTGCGGAAGCCGTAGGAATAGCTGAGTTCACTCAGCAGACCGTCGGGATACTTGGAGGCAGGGAGATATATGGTACACTCCCAGCTGTTGACGCCCCGCCCCGGAGGCGAGAACATGCTGCTGAACGAAAAATTGTTGACGAATCTCTCGGCGTTCATATCGGGACTGAACCAGATCTCCTCGACCAGCGGGTAATTGCCGAACCAGCTACCGCCGCTTGCGCCCTGCTTGTCGTCACGGGGCTCGTCGATCAAAAAGCGGGTGGCATATATGACCTCGGGATTCCCATTATTCGCATTGACGGTCAGTGCTTCGGCAATGGGAGATCTGGTACGGACTCTGAGAAAATCGAAGTGAGCCGTGCCGTATTTTTCGATCTGCTTGTCCACCCACGCGGTGTTCACGATCAGGTCACGGGCGTTTCGGGTGTTTTCCAGCTTGTCGGCCTCCTCCATGGTGTAGACCTTGCTCACGTCCACCACGTTGCGGGGGATGGCTATGCTCACGTTCTTGTGGAAAACGCGCTTGGTCTGGGCATCGTTGGCACCCAGACCCACGGACAGGAAGCTGCCGTTCAGGCGGTAGTTGCGCTGCTTTTCGTTGGAGCCGCTGGGGATGGTCAGGTTCACGCCGTCCCGCACGTTGACCTGGAAATTCAGGCCGTAGGACTTGTCGGCCATGAAGCGGCCGTTTTCGTCAAAGTCGCCCGTCCACTCAATGTTGCTGACGTACAGGGCGTCGCTCTGGGCCACGGAGATGTGCGTGGGGGGCTTGTCGCCAACTACGGGCGCGTTGTAGTAGAAGTCGGCCACACGCAGCACGCCGTTGTCGGACACGGCGGCCACCTTGGGGGCGGTGGGGGCGAACTTGTACTCCACCACCACCTGATCCTCGGCGGTGGACACGATATTGCCCTCCAGACCGTTGAAGGAGACGTTGGAGTCCTTCGTCACCTTCATCTTGGCACTGTCCATGCTGGGAGCCACGGTGCAGCGGACCACGTAGGACACACCGGCCTTGAACGCGCCATTGTCCAGCACACCGATCCACTCGGTCTTGGTGATCTTGCGGCCCTGCTGGTCACTTTCCAACACGGCATCGGCAGGCTTCTGGCCCATGATGGGTTCGGTGACATTCAGCTTCACGCCGTTCAGATTCATGCTGCCGCTGGCGGTGAAGGTATAGCTGAGCGTCACTTTGGTGTAGGTGTGCTCCAGCACCGTGGCCGTCTTGCCGCCAATGGTGTAGTTGCCGGCTTTGCTGCTCTGCTTGAAATACTTATCCACGCCGTCCTTCATGCCGACGGTGGCCGTGAGGGTATATTCTTTGCCGCCGATAAAGCAGCCGTTGGCGTCAAGCTCGCCGGTCCACTTGTAGTCCACGATCTTGGAACTGGCGGTGGATTTGGTGGTAGGGGCAGTGGGCTTAAAGCCCTCGGTCGGAGCCGTCACAAGGATATTGACCATGTTGACGGAGCTCGCCGCTCCCGCCGGCAGGATCACCAGCGAAGCGATCATGCACAGGGAAAGCAGCAGGCTTAAGAATCGTTTCATATAGGATTTCCCCTTTCTTTTGGACAAATCTCTTTACCGAAGGCGGGCGGACGAGAACATCCGCCCGCTTACGGGTCTAACGTGATTTACTTCATGGGCATATACTTTTCCAGAGGCGTGCCGAACACGCGGTAGAGGAAGGTGGCGATCTGACCGCGGGTGCAGGTGTCGTTGGAACCGAAGGTGGTGTCAGAGGTGCCGGCAGTGATGCTCTTACTCAGCGCCCATGCCACAGCCTGCGCGTAATCAGCGGTCTTGGACACGTCCTTGAACTTGTCGCTGGCCGCTGTCTCAGGTGCGCCGGAGGCCTTCCAAATGTAGGTCATGGTAGAGCTGCGGGTACAGGGGGTATCTCCTTTGAACTCGGCATCGGTGACCATGCCCATGTTATAGGCCCAGATGGCGGCATTGTAGAAGTAGTCGCCGGTCTTCACGTCCTTGAAGGGGTTGGCGGTCTTGGGCTTGGGACAGCCCACGGCACGCCACAGGAACATGATGATCTGGGCACGGGTACAGGTCTGGTTGGGTCCGAAGTTGTTGTTGCCCACACCGGCGGTGATGGCCTGACCCACGGCCCACTCCACGGGTTTGTAGAAGTAGTCGGTGGTCTTTACATCGTTGAACTTGGAGGTTTTGGCGGTGGGGGCGGCATTGGTGAGGGTGACCTTGCCGGTGCCCTTGCTGCCCGTCAGGGTGGTATCATCCTTGCCCGCCGTTTTGTTGACCAGGGCGTGGACCTCGCTCTGGTCAAACAGCTCTACCTCGTAGGTGCTGCTGCGGACGTTGACGGTAGAGTTGCTGGAGCAGTTCTTGAACTGAGCGTCACGGGATACACCCACCAGACCGGCGGCGTGGATGCTGAAGGCGTGCTCCTTGCCCTCCGGCCGTTGGAACTGGATGTTGATCTTGCCGCCCACGCTCTTGCAGTTCGTAATGTGGGTGCTGCTGGACAGGCCGGCCAGACCGCCGGCGTAAACGATAGCGGGCACGGTGACACCACGGTAGGTCACGTCGATGTTGAAGTTCTTGACGGTCAGGTTCTTGATCTCGCCCCAGTGACCGTAGGTGAGCTGGTCGTTCTCCACACCGGTGATCTTGGTGTAGCCGGAGGTAGCGGCAAACAGGCCGAAGTACATTTCGATGTCACTCTTGTACATGGCGGGGTTTTCCTCGTCGATCTTGATGGTCATGCCGGACACGGTGTGGCCGTTGCCGTCAAAGGAACCGCCAAAGCAGAACGTGTTGTAGTGGGCGTAGCCGGTGTTGGAGGGCCAGCCGCCGTAGGCCGCGGTGCCGCCGATGGGGACCCAGTTGCCCCAGCTGGACAGGTCGATATCCGCGATCATCTTGTAATAGATACGGTCGCTGTAGCACAGGCGAACGGCGTTGAGCTGCTCGGCGGTCTTGATGAGGTAGGGGTCCTCCTTGGTGCCGGTGCCGCCGGCGAAGTTGAACTCGGGATTCACCCGATGGCCGGGCAGGCCCACGGTGTTGCCTTCTGCCATGTTGATGTCGGTCAGCATGGCCTTGGGGATAAACTGGCCGGCGTTGTCCATGCACCACTCACCCACCATGCCGCCGGGGAACATATCGTTCACGTCCACGGCGTAGAGGGTGGCGGCACCGCCGTGGCTGCTCAGGCGGCTGATCGCAACGGCATCATCACTGGGCGCGTCGTACAGGGGCAGCTTGAATTTGTCGCCGTAGAGCTTGTCCAGATCGGCGGGCACATTGAGGCTCTTGTACCACTGGTACAGGGGGTTGTAGTATTTGGCGGTGGCTACATACTGCTGCTGTTTGCCGCCCACGGAGCCGTAGCTTAATGTGGCTCCGGTGACAGGGTCGACATTCTGACGGTCACGGGAGAACTGCTGCATATCGTGGGTGTAGGAGTCCTGATTGTAGAGGTCCTTCACCCAGATGGTATAGGTAACGGTGACGGTATTCTTGTCCACGTAGTTGATCTGGGCGGCGCAGCCCTTCTGCAGCAGGTGCAGGGGTGCGGACTCGTAGGTGATGCCCTCGTAGAAGAAGTAGCCCGTGTTGGCCCGATAGGTGGCGGTTGCGGTGACGAAGGAATAAGGCTCGGGCTTCATGGTGCTGAACACGGTGGCGGAGGTGTCCAGATAGAACATCTTCCTCGCCTCCCCCGGCGTGGTGGAGCGGCCGGAATTCAGCTCCAGCTTGGGCACGTTGTTTTTCAGCACCAGAGCATCGGGATTCATGGTCTTGATCATGCCCTTGCTCTGCTTGGTATCGCTGGACCATGGGTCGCTGTAGGTGCCCACGGGGTTATTGCCGCACTTGACGCGCTCGCCGTAGGTGACGGTGAGACCGTCATCATTGGCACGCATATACATGAGCTTGCCTTTGTAGAGCACCACGTTCCACTTGATGCTCTGGGTCTTCACGTCCGGCACGTTGGCTTCCATCACCGGAACGGTACAGGGTGCAGCCACGTAGTTGGCATATTCCGTGTTTCGGTCCGGGGTCGTGTAAAACAGGGCGTTGCCATTGGTCACGGTCAGATAGCCGAAATCGCCGTCCTGGAACTTGTCCACGGACGTACCCGTGGGCTTGGCGGCGGCAGAGCCCTCCAGCTCGGGGAAGGTGTAGGACAGCTTCATGGTCCTGCCGTCACTGCTGATGGACTTGACGATGGCGTTGCCCTCGTTGATGGTGTTGGTGGTACCGCTCTTGAATTTATAGTCGGCAACGGTGGCCTTGATCTTGACGGTGACGTTCAGAGTGTAGCTCTTTCCGGCCTGGAAGCGGCCGTACTCGTCAAAGGTGCCGCTCCAGTCGCAGTAGGACACGTAGGAGTTCCAGTCCGCGGGGACGGCGGCGGCAAAGTCCGGCCGCTCCCCTACCTTGGGTGCGGTGACGGTCACGCGGGCGTTGTTCTGCTCGGTGACGGTGGCGGCATCCTTGGTGGCCGGGAAGGTGTACACCAGACGGTATCTGCTGTGGTCGCTGTTGAAGTAATACTCTTGATCGGTCGTTTTCCCGTTGACGGTGCTGCTGAGCATGAGCAGGTTGAACATATAGCCCTTGCTGTTGAGGTGCAGGGTCACGTCAAGGGTATACTTGGTGCCCGCTTTGAAGCGGCCGTTGGAGTCCAGAGCGCCGCTCCACTTGACGCTCTCCACGTCCACGTAGCTGCTGCCGGTCTTGATCTGGGACGCGGTGGCGGGGGCGGCACCGGCCATGGGTGCCGACAGGGTCAGCGCCAGGGAGTCGATACGCTCCATGGGCATCTTTCCGCCGTTGTCCTGAATGTAGTAGTCGAAGCGGTGGTAAACGATCATGGTCTTGCCGCTGTCCTGCACGAAGTAATGGAAGGTGTTTTCCAGCTTCTTCTCGTTGACGGTGAGATCCTCCGGGGCAATGGCGCCGCCGAAGATCTTCTGGTCGGGCTTTTTGGCCTTAAAGGTAAAGATGACGCCGTAGGCAATGTTGGACTTAAAGTTGCCGTCGGCATCCATGTCGCCCACCCACTGCATATCGGTCAGTTCAAAGAACTCCGAGTTAGAGTGCCAAACATCTCCTTTGGCGGCAGGCTTTGCCCCCATCTTGGGCTCGTCTATCATGATGCTCAGCTTTGTGACCTTGGTGGCTGCGGTCGCGGGCACGGTCACCATGCCCATTACCGTGCACAGGCACAGCAGCAGACATACGAGTTTTTTCATTGTTTTCATCTTGTTACCTCCTCAAATGCCCAACAATTGTTTCTTCTTGGCAGTAAATTCCTCTTCTGTGATCGCGCCCTGTTCCAGCAGGTCCTTGTATCGCTTGATTTCTGCCACTGCGTCCACATTGGCCGCGGGTGCTGCAGCAGTCCCCATCACTATGCCGCCGGTCTGCTTTGTCTCCGGGGCACCAGGGAAAGCCACCCGCATGATGGCGCGGGCCAGCTGCTCCATGGTGGCAATATTTTCTTTATAGCTGTGCATATAATCGCGCTCATCGGGCATGTCGTCATCGAAGCTGGGGCCGCTCATATCGGCAGTAAATACATCCCAATAGGGATGGTCAAAGTAGATTTCTACGTTGAATTTCTCAAAGGGCGCAGGCACATCAAAGCGCGGCCGATCGTAATCGTCCTTCTCATCCTGACCCCGCAGCTTACGGGCGGCCTCCTCCAGCTTCACCTGAGTACGGAACATTTGGATCTGGGTCGACATATCCTCAATACGGTCGGGCACGGCACTGGGATAGCGCATCAGACCGGCGGCGCTGCCCTCAAAGACGGGGGTGCTGTCCTCCTTGATGACAAAAGACTTGATCTGGCTGCCCTCAAAAATGGTCTTGTCCAAATTCTTATCCATGCACAGCAGGCGGTTGTTGGTATCAAACACGAACTTGGTGTCAAACCAGCCGAAGTCTACCGCTTGGGTGATCTGAAACTGCTGCTTGAGCTGGGCATTTTCCTCCCGGAAGGTCATGTAGGCACGGAAATCCTCCACGCTCATTTTTTTCTCAGCCCCGCTGGGCAGGTCGGTCACTCCGTAACAGTCACTGCAAATGTACTGACCGTCAATCTTGCTGGGAAAAATCCCCTTCACTTTGCCGCCACAGATGGCGCAAGGGTCTTTTTTCGAAAACAATCCCATGTTTTCCCTCCTAACCTTTATCGGGTTCCTCCCCGGCCCCCGCCGGAGAAGCCGCCTCCGCCGCCCATGGAAATGCGGCCACCGCTGCCGCGGCTGCGCTTCTGTTGTACGCGGGTAACGTAAGCAAATGTCAGTGCGCGGTTGTAGCTTGCGGCATATGTGATGTTTCGTTCATAACGCTCGATTTGCGGTGCCGCCTCTGGATAGAGCTGCTTGATCTGGGGTGCCACCTTGTCGGCGATACCCAGCAGCATAGCATAGACCATATAGTCCTGCCAGATGACCGTCTCGCCTACTCCACGTTCGTGTATCAGGGAGAAGTCCAGCAAAAATCGTTTTAGGCCCCAGATCTGATCCAATTGCTCCAGACCCGGCTGGGTTAGGTCACGTCGGCTTCTGCACTGCGTGCCCTTCAGCCAGCCGCCATTGTACATGGTGCGCTGGGCGTCACTTTTGCAGGAATCCACAAAGGCAATCAGCGGCCTGCGGTTGCGCATGCAGTAGTATTGCAGCTCGTCCGGCTGCAACGTGCCGTCCGATCCGGCAGCTGCTTCCAGCACGGTATACAGCACATCGTCGAACTCATTTCCGGTGCGCGGAGCGCGGGCCAGCCGCAGGCTGACCTTGTTGGAGCGGTCATCTTGTTCCACCGGTTCCAACGCTCCGTCTGCGATGAGCCGCAGCAGGTAGGCACCCATCAGTGTATCTTCCTGGCATACGCGATCGCTCAGTCCCAGATGATAGGTCACGTTCAGGTTGCCGTCGTTGGGTACGTCACGGAAGTAGTCCACCTGCTTCAGCCGCTTGGCCGCCTTTCGCTTTCCCATGCCGAACAGCCACTTAAAGAATCCCACGATGGCCCACGCGCCGCCCCCGAAAAACACCAGGGCAAACAGGTAGTCATCCAGGGTCAGCTCCACATCCTCCTCGGATGGGCCATCATAGTCATAGTCGCTGCCTTCCATCGCTCTGGCTTTGACTTCCTCAAAGCTGCCTTCAGCAGTGCGTTCCGGAGCAAGCAGTCCCTTCTTCATGGACAGCATCAGCGTCGCGTGCTGACCGCTTTTCAGGGGTTCTTCACTCCATGCTCGGATCACACCGTCCTCAAAGGCCACCTGGCCGTCAAAGCCAAAGCCCCACACATCGCATTCTTCATCCGTGAGAGGAGTGCCGTCCTGATTGCAGACAGTCAGCACCACATCGCTGGGAAAGACACTCATGTCATCCACGAAGCGGTGGTTGAAGCCGTCGGCATCGGAATAGGCACCCGCAAGGCCATGCACCACATACTCAATGGCATAGCGATTTTCGCCGTATTCGCTGATGCCCCAGCACAGTTCCACGCCGTCTTTGGTTTCTACAATGCCGCATTTATTCGCCTTTTCCTCAAAGGACGCACCTACATCCCAGTTTTCCACAAAGGTATACCGACCATCTTTATCGCTCACCGAAAAGTCGGTAATAGACAGGTAGCCGCTGTCGTTCCGGGCCAGATAGAACTCTGTACCCTCATCCGTCTGGGCATGCCACGTTTGGGTGACATAGGCCGATCCGTCCGGCCGCAGCGCGACCTCAATTTCCATTTCCGGCACGCGGTTGGCTGCGGACACCGGAGATACGAAAAACAAAACGCAAACAGCTGCGATCAGCAAAGCCGTAAAGGTCTTTTTCATCTTCTCACTTCATGCTGGGCATATCAGCCTTTTCCTCCACCGATTCCAGATAGTCACGCTGGCGGAAGCCGAACAGACCACCCAACAGCGAGGTGGGGAACATACGCAGTTCGCGGTTAAGCTTGGTCACGCTGTCGTTGTAGATCAAACGGCTGGTGCGCACCATCTTTTCATAGCTGTCCACCGCGTTCATGCACTTGATATAGTTTTCGTTGGCCTTCAGTTCGGGGTACTGCTCGGCCACCATGGAGATGCGGCCCAGAGCCTCGGTGATCATGTTCTCCTGCTTGAGAACATCGTCGGGAGTGGACTTGGCAGTGATCACGCTACGGCGGGACTTAATGGTTTCGATCAAGGTCTGGGCCTCGTGAGCGGCGTAGCCCTTGGTCAGGTCCAGCAGCGCGGTCAGCGCATCAAAACGAGAAGACAGCTGCACGCCAATCTGGCTCATGGCGTTGTTGATGTTCTCGTCCATGACTACCAGCTTGCGCTGGACACCGATGGCCCATACAATCAAAAGAACGACTACCACAGTAAGAATAATACCGGTCATAATAAATTCCTCCTGAAAAATTGAATTTCGCCTCTTGGCTTACCTGTATCATAATCCACACAGATAAAAAAAGGGGGCGCACTGCCCGAACAGCACCAAAAAGGTACCGAATCGACAGTGCGTCCCATTTAGGGTAAACGTCGCTTATAGCATGACCTGTCCGCGTTGAAATGCGCGTTTGAGATATGCTTCCTTCACTTCATGATAGTTCCCCCGCGGCAGCGGGATCTCGGTCAAGCAGGACATAGTGATGGAATGAGAGGATAGATTCTGTATGTAGTCCAGATTGACGAGGTAGGATCGGTGTGGACGCAGAAACATGCCGCTGGGTTCCAGCTGCTTGCTCAACTCATCCAAACTGCCCACGCTTTCCAACACCTTTCCGCTGGTCAGGTGAAGGAACAGCGTCCGATGGATCACTTCGCAGTATTCCAGTTGTCGCAGCTCGATGCGGGTGATCCCACTCTTGCACCGCAAGATCAAACTTTCGCTGTGCTCCTTTTCACAGGCCGCAACGGCGGAGTCCATCAGCCGGAGAAAGCTTTCCGCCCAGATGGGCTTGAGCTGATAAAAATAAGCACCTACCGTGTAGGACTGTACTGCGTATTCCGCGGAAGACGTCAAAAAGATGATCTTCACATTGGTGTCATACCTGCGAATCTCTGCCGCCGCATCGATCCCGGTCTCACCCGGCATCAGAACATCCAGAAACAGGATATCGAATCGGGTTCCCTTTTCGATTTCCGCCAGCAGCTCCAACGGGCTTTGGAATGCGGTATATTCGATTTCCTGATTGCGGTCCACCCGATATCGGTCCAAAAGAACACGCAATTCGTTGAGAACAGAAATGTCGTCGTCACAGAATGCGATTTTTATCATACCGGGTCACCTCCACGCATATACCAAGTCGAATATACTATAACACATTTTACTCTGCCTGACACCGTTCTGCATGAAATGCATTAATTATGTCCTGAATCGCAATTGGCAAAACAGTTCCCCCTGTGGTACAATTAAACCGATTATTGGTCGCAGTTTGCAAATTCCAAGGAGTGATTCCATGAATATTGCTACATATTCCCCTGCACTAACGCTACTGTATGTGTTCGCCCTCCTTTGGATTTTGATGGGTGTGGATCCAAAAGCCTTCAGCCGAAAAGAACATTTGCTGATTCTTTTTGTCCTTGTGCTTCTGAGCGGCGGAAATCACCTGCTGCGTGAACTGATCGGTCCAGCGACATACGGAAAACTTCTGTTTTTCTGTATGCACCTGCCCACCTTTTTTATGTTTTTGCACATTGCAAAGCGCGGCATCATTAAAACGGCCTTCATGATTCTGACCGCCTTAGTCTTCACCACACCTACTGTGCTCATCGGCAATTTGGTATGCCGTGTTCTGCTCACAGACTTGCCCCATGCATTGCTGCTGGCCAATTTGATCTCCTACATACTGATGCTTCTGGTGGCCCAGTTTGTTTTCCGTAATGGCTTCAACTATTTGATCATTCATGGCGATACCCGGTTGTTCCTGCTTTTCTCCATCATCCCGTTGGTCTTCTACGTTTATATGCTGGCAGCCGTTAACCTGGACTTTTCCGCACTCTCTTCTCCTCCCGGATATGTGGTTCGCATGATACCGTCCATTGAAGCCTTTGGCTTCTATTTCCTGCTGCCCTACATCTATAAATCCCTCAGAGAAAAAATGCTTCTGAAATCCGCGCAGGACGCTTTACAGTTGACACTCTCCTCCTCTGAAAACCAGATTTCTCTGCTGAACGAAACCAACGCTCGAATGGCGATCTACCGCCATGATGTGCGTCATCAGCTCATCATGCTGGAGGGACTGCTGTCCGGCGGAAAAATCGAGCAGGCTCACGAATTTGTCAAAGCCGCCATGGCTGATCTGGATGCCATCACCCCGAAGCGGTTCTGCGAAAATGAGACGGTCAACCTGCTGTGTTCCTCCTATGACAGTAAGGCCCAGCGTTTGGGCGTTCAGCTGAAGATAAGCGCCCGCCTTCCCAACAGTCTTCCGCTGTCTGACACCGAGCTGTGCTCCGTGGTATCCAATGGTCTGGAAAACGCACTGAAGGCCGCGTCTCATCCGGAAGTAACCGACAAATGGGTGGAGTTTTACTGCGAACACAAGCAGAACAAACTTCTGATCCAGATCAAAAACCCCTATAGCGGTCACATAACCATGCACAACGGCCTGCCCGTTTCCGCGCAGGAAGGACACGGCTATGGCTGTCACAGCATTCAGGCCATCGCCCAGCGCAACGGCGGCCTGTGCTCCTTTGATGTGGAAAACGGTTTATTTGCCCTGCGTCTGATTCTTCCTCTGCCAACTGACTGCAACAACCAAAGCAGAACGGTCTGACACCAAGGTGCGTTTTACTCCTCCTGTGGTGCCCAAATGGTGCCCACACTCAGCGGAGTGCTATGTGAATATATCTTTGGGCTATAACAAAAAGTATTAACTTTCATTGAAACAACGCATTTTAAATCACTTTAAATGGCTTTACATGGCAAACCAGGGCCTCTCCCCTCTCTCGAAATCAGTTTGCGGGCAACCGCACGTGGGTTCGAATCCCACCCGCTGCGCCATAAAAATAAACTCTCACCTTTTGGTGGGAGTTTGTTTTTTATCCGGGTGGGATTCGAACCCTGAGAGGGTGAGTGCCGTTTAGAAAACAGTCCAGTGGACTGTTTTTAGGCACGAAGTCCGCAGCAGCTGTGCTGCAAGGACGGATGACGCAAGCGAAGCGCCGCGGCATCATCCCACCCGCTGCGCCATGAAAATCGACCCTCACCTTTTGGTGGAGGTCGATTTTTTATCTGGGTGGGATTCGAAGCCTGAGAGGGTGAGCGGCGTGAAGAAAACATGCCGGTGGCATGTTTTTAGCCGCGAAGTCCGCAGCGACTTGTCGCAAGGACGGATGACGCAAATGAAGTGTTACGGCATCAACCCATCCGCCGAAGATTGGAACACAGGGGGCTCTGAGCAGAGCCCCCTGTGTGATATGCGCGATATGTCGATCAGCCCTGCGGTTTGAGAGCATTGATGTCGTTCACACCCTGAGTGGGACGCAGCACGAAGAACAGGTCGATCGAGCCCATGAAGGCGTTCCACAGACGAGCGTCTGCCTCCGTGCCGGCAAAGACCTCGGATTCGCCTTTTGAACTCCTGGACAGCAGGGTGTGCTCTCCCTTGCTGTTCTGACCGGCATAGACCAGAATGTTGCTCGTCTTCGAAACACCGGTCTTTTCGTCCGTATCCGCATAGACCAAAATATCGCCCGGCTCCAGATAGTCCACACGCATCTCGTTGATGTCGGTACCCTTCTTGTCCGCTCCGGTGAAGAAGCGGTAGCCGCCCCAGTAGTTTTCCACCAGCATGTCCCGGGCCGTCTTGTACCCGCCGGTCACGTCGTCCTTCAGCATGAACACATTCAAGCCATCGACGCGGGTATATCTGAAGTCGCCGGAGCTGCGAGCTGCAACAGTCCAGGAGAAAACATCGTTCATCATCTGCGCAATGGTGGGCAGCTCCAAATGGATGCCCATTTTTGCGTAAATTTTCTCGGCGAAGTCCAGATCTTCGCTCGCCAGGTTGAACGTCTCGTTCCACAGGCCGGGATGGGTGTCGGCAATGTTCTCGAGGACGGACAGTGCCTGCTCATTCAGCTTCTTGCCGCCCACGGTGTTGACAATGGAGTTGGAGGGAATGTCGGCCACGAAGCCGCCATCGTTGGTAATGGTGGACCCAATGGGGGCGGTGACCTTCACGGTGTAGGTCACCTCCACCGTCGTGCCCGCAGGCACGTCAACCGTCCAGCTGAGCTTGTTGTTCTCCATCTTATAGTCGCCGGTGGCACGGACAAACTCGGTACCGGCGGGAATGACCTCGGACACAGGCAGCGCCTTGTAGTCCACGGCGTTAGTGGAAGCCATGCCGGCGGTTTGGTGCTTCACATATTTTCGGTACTCCATATATTTGCTGTCTCTGGATTTGTTGGTGATCTTGACGGAATAAGTCATCTCACCACCGGCGCTAACCGTACCGAACGGGGTGATATCCACGGTGCGGTCAATGTCCATAACGGGATACTTTATACGGCTCAGAGCAGGAACCGTAATGGCAATGTTGGGATCGGTGACCAGGTCGTTGGCCAGGTTGCTATCGCCGTCGTCCACCACCATAGCGTCGATAGGACGCGTAACCACAAACCAATCTCTGGAAGACTTAATATATTTATCCGCAACTTGCTCCGTGGTCTGCAGTTTGAAGAGTGCACCATAGCGCTCATGTCGCTCCAGGCCCGCGTCCGTGTCGTACTTGCCTCCATTATTGTCGTAGGAGCAGTCCAACACATAGCCGCCTCCGATATAGAGCAGAGCATGGGAACTGGAGACAAACACGTCACCGGGACGCAGGTTCTTCTGCCAGTCGTACAGGAACTCCCGGGCCGTGTTGTCGGCCAGCGCCTGCTCCTCCTTCGTGGTGGCGTACAGGCCGTTGGCAAAGGTCAGGTGGTTGTCCCCGTAGTTGGCATAATACTTGGACTTGTCCACCCCAAGGTATTTTTCGCTTGTGCTAAACTCAGTATAGTCCAAATCTTTCCAGCGCATGATGCAGGTATCCACATCGTCCTCAGTAATGGGGTCGACCTTGCCGTCCTCATACCAGCCCGAGACCTGATTCTCCGCGGAGAAGAAGATACCATCGGTCGTCCCGTTAAGGGGCTCGCGGCCATTGCCTATGCGGTAATTCAGTGCATGCAGATAGACCTTGGTATCCCAGTCGGCACAGACGGAATACACGTGCATGTCCGAGGTGCCGTACTCGGGGGCGGCGTCCTCGTTGACGCGGTATTTGCCTTCATAGTATTTGCCCATCTCATTCAGGACCTGGGAGCAGTACTGCAGCTTTTCTCCCTTGGCATAGTAAGCCCACGCGGTGTTCACAACGGCTTCTTCCAGATGGGCGCGGGTGAGTCCAACGGGCCGGATGCCGCCGCAGCCGGTGCAGCGATCGCCCTGGAAGACGTGCTTGTCGTTGATGTTCTTCACGCCAAAGACGGATTCGATCAGCGCCTTGCCGCCTTCGGGCTTGTACTGCACTCCCTCACAGACGATGGCAGCCAGCTGTTCCCGGCTGAGCACGTTCTTTGCATCAGGCTTGTTCACCAGGGTGTCGCACAGATGCATCTGAAACGCCTTGTTCATCACGGTGGTGGGCCACTCGCCCTGGCCGGCATCCACCTTCAGGGCGTTGATGATCATGGTCAGCGCCTCGGCCACAGTGACCTTGTTGCCGGGCCGGAAGGTGCCGTCGCCATAGCCTTTGACCACGCCCAGCTGGGCACAGGCGTTAATATAGCCCTCGGCCCAGCCACCCTGAAAAGCAGCGGTGTCGGGGAAGGGATTGGCCGCACCCCCGTAGGAGTCGGCGTTGAAATCGCTGCCCTTGAGCATCTTGACGATGATCGTGGCCATCTGAGCGCGGGTCACAGTGTCCTTGGGATTGAATTTGCCGTCCGTGCCGGCAAACAGGCCCAGACCGGCGGTAACGGCCACCGCATCATCATAAATGATTCGGGTGGAATCCTTGAAACTCAAGGTGCCGCAGACGTTAAGAACGCCGTTCTCAGCTGCGGATGTGCCAACGGCCATCATGGAAACGATCATGGCCGCAGCACAAAGGATGCTCAAGATTCTTTTTTTCATTTATTTTTCCTCCTCGGCTGTGTAAATACACTCCTTATTCAGGTGATGCCAATTATACCAGATACCAACCCTGCGCTTGTATTATAATATTACGGATAGCATTTTACTTTTCTATAACTATCTCGAAAATGGTACGAAAAAGGCGATTTTCAATGCGAAACCCGCCTTTTCACAGAAAATAATCACCGGTTATTCAGCATTTTATTCAACAGCTCAAGATAGCGCTGCCCCTCCGGCTTCAGCTCGCACAGCGGATTTGTGGCGGAAATAATATTGTAGTGCAGATTGTGCAGAGGGACGGATCGAAACCCATACTCCTCGTCCAGCTGCTTTGGCATTTGGGGACCCAGGCCATAGCCGCCCCCCGGGCGATCCGCTCATAGCGCAGATGTCGGTCTGCCACCCGAATGACTCGCTCGGGATTCATGTCGATCGCCGTTCTGAGCGTGCTGGAATGAAACGCCGTTCCGTCTTCGGTGCCGACCAGCGTCTGCTTTGCAACGTCCTCCGGTGAGAGTTCCGGTTTGTGGTAGAGCCGGTGTCCGGGGCCGATGCGCACCACAGCCGGCACGGTTTTGGGGATCTGCCATTTCAGATTTCTGCTTTTCATATCATTTTCAAATGTGATCATAGTCGAGGGCAGAACGGTAAGCACCACCAGGTCCGTGTCAAGAAGCATCAGCCGGTCCATAGCCACTTTTTGCAACGCTTCCCGGTGTGTGAGCATAGCCGCTTCGCGGCACTCCCGTGCCAACCGGTCAAACGCACAGGCAAAGACAGCGTACTTTGAGGTATCCACACAGAAAGTCTGGCTGGCTGCCGCCCCACGCAGAATAAGCCGATGGTGCTCACAGATGCTGCTGGCATGTGTAAGCACCCACAGTCCCTGCTGGGTGGGCTGAACCCCCTTTCGGTCACGGACAAATATAGGATAGCCCAGCTCAGCTTCCAGCGCGGCGATAGCCGTGCTGACACTGGAGGGCGCCACAAACAGGTTTCGGGCCGCTTTTGTGATGAATCGGGTGCGGTTTACTTCCAGAATGTATTGCAGCTGCAGTACGGTCACAGGGATCAAGCCTCCTCTCCCGCAACGGGGTCGTACTTATTATATACTATAACAGAGCCCCTGTGTAAAGGCAAGCAGCAGGTCGGCTTCTGTTCCGTCGCTCTTTCTTTTTGCCTTCCAATCTTTTTTGTCAAAAATCACAAATTCCCTTTTGTCCATTCCCTTCATGCAGTCAAATTCCCGATTTTGTACTTTATCGCAAAAAAGTGCTGGTCAAACAGGGGCTTACCGTTTATAATGGGTGCAATATCGTTGCACTGTTTATCCAGCTGCGCGTAAAAAATGTTGTCTGCTCCTTGGGGTGCAGGCAAACACCGTAAAGGAGACGAAAACAATGAAGAAACTGTTCAGCATGATCATGGCCGGCGCCATGATGGTCGGCCTGCTGGCCGGCTGCGGCAATAACGATGCCGGCACCACCGCCGCTTTTAAGATCGGCGGTACCGGCCCCCTGACCGGCGGCGCTGCCATTTACGGCAACGCGGTCAAGAACGGCGCTCAGATCGCCGTGGACGAGATCAACGCTCTGGGCGGCATGCAGTTCGAACTGAACATTCAGGACGACGAGCACGATCCCGAGAAGGCCGTCAACGCTTACAGCAACCTGATGGACTGGGGCATGCAGGTGTCCCTGCTGGCCGTTACCTCCAAGCCCGGCGAGGCCATTTCCGCCAACCACTTTGAGGACCGCGTGTTCGGCCTGACCCCCTCTGCTTCCGCTCCCGCCGTTGCCGAGGGTAAGGACAACGTGTACCAGGTCTGCTTCAGCGACCCCAACCAGGGCACCGCTTCCGCCAACTACATCGCTGACCAGCAGCTGGGTGAGAAGATCGCCGTCATCTACAAGAACGATGACGTGTACTCCACCGGCATTTACGAGACCTTCATTGCTCAGGCTCAGGCCCGCGGCCTGAACGTGGTGTCCACCACCACCTTCACCTCCGCTTCCGAGAACGACTTCAACGTGCAGCTGACCGAGGCCAAGAACGCCGGCGCTGACCTGCTGTTCCTGCCCATGTACTACACCCCCGCCTCCCTGATCCTGAGCCAGGCCGACTCCATGGGCTATGAGCCCAAGTTCTTCGGCGTGGACGGCATGGACGGCATCCTGACCGTGGAGAACTTTGACACCACTCTGGCCGAGGGTGTCATGCTGCTGACCCCCTTCAACGCCGACGCTCAGGACGAGAAGACCCAGGCCTTCGTCAAGAAGTATCAGGAGCAGTTCGGCCAGATCCCCAACCAGTTCGCTGCCGACGCCTATGACTGCGTCTATGCTTACTATCAGGCTCTGACCAACGCCAACGCCACCCCCGACATGACCGCCGCCCAGCTGTGCGATCTGATGATGGAGCAGTTCTCCACCATGAGTTTCGACGGTCTGACCGGCGAGGGCATGACCTGGACCAACGGTCTGGTGTCCAAGAGCCCCAAGGGCATGGTCATCGAGAACGGCGCTTACGTGGGTATGTAAGCGAACCAAGTGAAACCTGTTTTGCGTATCGGGGAGGCAACCGCCCTTTGGGCGGTTCCTCCCCACGCTTCGTTTTTCCCTGCAACTAACTTAGACAGAAAACAGAAGATCCGAGGTGTGATCTATGCTTAATTATCTGATCACCGGTATCAGTCTGGGCAGTATCTACGCGATCATTGCCCTGGGCTACACCATGGTCTACGGCATTGCCAAGATGCTCAACTTCGCTCACGGTGATGTCATCATGGTGGGCGGCTACATGTGCTTCTGCGCCACCACCTATATGGGCTGGCATCCCCTGTTGGGTGTGCTGCTGGCCATGGCGGTGTGCACCGTACTTGGCATCGTGATCGAGCGGCTGGCCTACAAGCCCCTGCGCAGCGCGCCCTCTCTGGCCGTGCTGATCACCGCCATCGGCGTATCCTATTTCCTGCAGAACGCAGCCCTGCTCATCTGGACCTCCAACCCCAAGAGCTTTTCGCCCATCGTAGGCCGCGGCGCGGTGCAGTTCGGTGATCTGCAGATCACCCATGTTACTCTGGTGACGATCGCCGCCTGCGTGGTCATCATGGCGGCGCTGACCCTGTTCACCGGCAAGACCAAGCTGGGCACCGCCATGCGCGCGGTGTCCGAGGATAAGGGTGCAGCTCAGCTCATGGGCATCAACGTGAACACCACCATTTCCATGGCCTTTGCCATTGGATCGGCGCTGGCCGCCATCGCCGGTGTGCTGCTGTGCTCGGCCTACCCCATGCTGGTGCCCACCACCGGCTCCATGCCCGGCATCAAGGCCTTTACCGCCGCCGTGTTCGGCGGCATCGGCTCCATCCCCGGCGCCATGCTGGGCGGCATCCTGCTGGGTATTATCGAGACCTTCTGCCGCGCGTACATCTCCATGGAGCTGTCCGACGGCATCGTCTTCGGCGTGCTCATCCTCGTCCTGCTGGTCAAGCCTGCAGGTCTTCTGGGCAAGCAGACCCGAGAGAAAGTGTGAGGTGGCGGGAATGAACAAAATCAAGAATCTTTGGGCCACCCGCCGGGACTCCGTCATCGCCTTTGGCATCGTGATCGCGGCCTATATCGTGGTTCAGATCATGTCCATGACCGGCAACATCAGCTATTCTCTCAAGGGAATGTTGGTCCCCATCTGCGCTTATGTGGTCATGGCTGTCTCCCTGAACCTGACGGTGGGCGTTCTGGGCGAGCTGTCTTTGGGTCATGCCGGTTTCATGTCCGTAGGCGCTTTTACCGGCATCGTAGTGACTACCGTTCTGACCGATGCCGTTCCCTCTGACGGACTGCGTCTGGCCATCGCCATGGTGGTGGCCGCCGCCGCTGCCGCTGTGGTGGGCGTGATCGTGGGTGTTCCCGTACTGCGCTTGAGCGGCGACTATCTGGCCATCGTCACCCTGGCCGCCTGCGAGATCATCAAGAGCATTGTCAACGTGCTCTACATCGGCATGGACAGCAAGGGCCTGCACCTTTCCATCGTCAAGCAGAGCTTCACGCTGGAAGAGGGCGGCAAAATGATCATCAACGGCCCCATCGGCGTGTCCGGCATCAACAAGATCTCCACCTTCACCGCCGGTTTCGTGCTGATTTTGATCACCCTGTTCGTCATTTTGAACCTGATCAACAGCCGCCACGGCCGGGCCATCATGGCCGTGCGCGACAACAAGATCGCCGCCGACTCCATCGGCATCTCCACCACCCGCTACAAGCTGCTGGCCTTTGTCATCTCTGCTGCTTTCGCAGGCATGGCCGGCACCCTGTACGCTATGAACTACTCCACTGTTACCGCCGCCAAGTTCGACTTCAACCTGTCCATTTTGGTCCTGGTGTTTGTGGTGCTGGGCGGCCTGGGCAATATTTGGGGCAGCGTGATCGCCGCCGCTCTGCTTACCGTACTGCCGGAGCTGCTGCGCAAGCTGAACTTCAACGACTACCGCATGCTCATCTACGCAATTTTGCTCATCGCGCTGATGCTGTTTAACAACTCCAAGCTCAAGCAGATGCTGTTGGAACGGCGGGGCAGCAAAAAAGCGGCCAAAACAGAAGGCGAGGTGGCGTAAATGGCACTGTTGGAAGTTAGAGATCTGGGCATCTCCTTCGGCGGTCTGCGCGCCGTGGATGAGGTGAATATGAAGATCGAAAAAGGTGCGCTGGTGGGTCTGATCGGCCCCAACGGCGCAGGCAAGACCACCGTGTTCAATATGCTCACCGGTGTCTACCGTCCCACCGACGGCGGTATTCGTCTGGACGGCGAGAACGTTGTGGGCAAAAAGCCCTTTGAGATCAACAAAATGGGCATTGCCCGCACCTTCCAGAACATCCGCCTGTTTGGAAAGCTGTCCGTACTGGACAACGTAAAGCTGGGCTTTCACAACGATGTGACCTATGCACTGCCCGAAAGCCTGATCCATTTCGGCTCCTATCGCAAAAAGGAAAAGCTGATGACCGAAAAGGCCATGGAGATCCTGAAGGTCTTTGACCTGGACGGTCAGTGGAATTACAAGGCATCCAACCTGCCTTACGGCAAACAGCGCAAGCTGGAGATCGCCCGTGCTCTGGCCACCGAGCCCAAGCTGCTTTTGTTGGATGAGCCTGCCGCCGGTATGAATCCCAACGAAACTGCCGAGCTGATGCAGACCATCGAGCTGGTGCGCAAGCAGTTCGACGTGACCATCCTGCTCATCGAGCACGATATGAAGCTGGTGTCCGGCATCTGCGAATACCTGTACGTACTGAACTTCGGCCGCCTGCTGGCAGAGGGCACCCCTTCTGCCGTGCTGAGCAACCCCGAAGTCATCACCGCCTATCTGGGCGATTAAGGAGGGAAACCGATATGGCAATGCTGGAAGTAAACGGTTTGAATGTCTATTACGGTCTGATCCATGCGTTGCACGATGTTTCCTTCCACGTCAACGAAGGCGAGGTAGTCGCGCTCATCGGTGCCAACGGCGCGGGCAAAACCACCATCCTGCACACCGTGTCTGGCCTGCTGGGCGCAAAGAGCGGCAGCGTGGTGTTTGAGGGCAAGGACATCACCAAAAAGCCTGGCCATTCCATCGTGAAGCTGGGCATGGGCCACGTGCCCGAGGGCCGACGGGTGTTCCCCGGCCTGACCGTGGCAGAAAACCTGCGTATGGGTGCCTTTACCCGCCCCAAGGGCGAGATCGCCGCATCCCTGAACGAGGTATACGAGTGGTTCCCCCGTCTGGAGGAGCGCAAAAACCAGCCGGCGGGCACCCTGTCCGGCGGCGAGCAGCAGATGCTGGCCATGGGCCGGGCCATGATGTCCAAGCCCCGTATCCTGCTGCTGGACGAGCCCTCCATGGGCCTGTCCCCCCTGTTCGTGGGCGAAATCTTCAAAATCATCGAAAAGGTCTCCGCTGCCGGCACCACCGTGCTGCTGGTGGAACAGAATGCCAAGAAGGCCCTGTCCATCGCTGACCGGGCCTATGTGCTGGAAACCGGCAACATCATCAAGGAGGGCGTTGCCGCCGATCTCCTTAACGACGACGCCATCAAAAAGGCCTATCTGGGTGAATAAAAGGAGTGACGCAAATGAAGCCGTATATCATTACCATCGAGCGCCAGTATGGTTCCGGCGGCAAGACAGTCGGCAAAATGCTGGCAAAACAGCTGAACATCCCCTTTTATAATCGCGAGATCGTAACCATGGCCTCCGAGGAGAGCGGCATCAACCCCGTGTACTTCTCTGACGAGCGGCTCAAACCCAATCTGATCGAGCGGCTTCGCAACCGCGGTTCCGACACCGCCGTGCTTAACGACAGCCGCGAGAGTTATCTCACCGACAACGCCCTGTTCCAGCATCAGACCAAGGTCATCCGCCGTCTGGCAGACGAAGGTCCCTGCGTCATCGTGGGCCGCTGCGCCGACTATGTGCTCAAAGGCCGCAAGGATGTGGTGCGGGTCTTTGTCCATGCTGACGACGACTTCTGTCTGGAGCAGGCCATGCTGGTCAACTCCCTGAGCGCCTCCGCCGTAAAGAAGAAGATCGCCGAGGTGGACGAGTACCATGCCAAGTACTACAAGTACCACACCGGCAAGGACTGGTACGATGCCAGAAACTATGACCTGTCCCTGAACAGCGGCGTGCTGGGCTTTGAAGGCACCATGAACGAGATCCTCAATTACATGGAGCTGCGCTCCCAGCTGGACGAGGAATAACCCCAATTACATAAAAACCGCCGCCCTGCGACCTTAGTCGCAGGGCGGCATTGTTTTTCAATATTGGGGCAGGTAGTCCACCGGGTCTACCGGTCTGCCGTCCAGAGACACCTCCAGATGCAGGTGGGAGGGCCGTCCGCTCTCGGCAATGGCGGTATCCCCCACCGCGCCGATGACCGTGCCGGTGATCACCTCATCCCCCTCGCTTACGGTGGGACTGGCGGTCAGGTTGTGGTAGTAGCTCACCAGTCCCTCCCCATGGTCGATGACCACGGTGGTACCCATGAGCTCGTCTTCATACACCCGCCGCACCGTGCCACTGCTCATGGCCAGTACCCGCGTCCCCGGCTGGGCGGAAATATCCACACCCGAATGGGTGCGCCAATCCCCCATAGTCTCATCGTAGGCCAGCACCTCAAGGCTGAAGTTGCTGACGATCTCACCTTTCACCGGCCAGGTATAAACCGGCGGCACCACTACCGCGACCGGTTGCTGCTCCTGAACGGGAGCGGGGGGCTCTTCATTTTTTACGTCCTCTTTCTCATGCTCGTCCAGCTGGGGCACGCCGGACTGGTCAGGGATAGGCGGCTGCACCACCTCGTCCTTGGGGATGACCACCTGCGCCCCGCCGCCGACCGGCAGAGGTTCCGGTTCTTCCCCGCTGTTGAATACCGATACCAGATAATAGCCCGAGATCCCTATGGTGGCGACACACAGGGTCAGGACTATGTAAAAGCCCTTCCCCATGACAAAGTCGCCCACCCGCTGCCAAAGGGTGGATTTTTTCATACGTTACCTCCTTCGGGGCTTTTGCCCCTTTGCTCTTAGTGTGGACACCTCCCCCGCCCCTTATACTTCCTGCCCGCCTAAATTTTCCTCCACGACCACTTATCCCCGGAGAATGACCGTCTGTTCCAAAGTGCTGGACAGCACAGCGTAAACCTTATATACTGAAAACAAGAAGGGAGGATGTGCCCATGGATGTTGAATTCAAGCTGGACCCGGCGCAGACTGAGCCTAAAATCACCGTCACCGCCGCCGACCTGACGGACGAGATAAAGGATCTGCTCCTGCGGCTGGAGCATGGACGGCCCACCGCCATCACCGCCACCCGGGGCGACCGGGCGGTACTGCTGGCCCCGGAGCATATCCTGCGCTTTTTCGCGGACGGCAAAACCGTATCCGTTCAGACTGCGGAAGGGATCTTTTCCGTGCGACACCGCCTTTACGAGCTGGAGGAACTGTTGGACCGGCACAAATTCGCGCGCATCTCCCACTCCGAGATCGTCAACCTGTCCCACGTTACCGCCCTTGACCTGAGCCTCAGCGGCACCATCCGCATGACCCTCACCGGCGATGTAACGTGCTTCGTGTCCCGGCGCTGTCTGAAAAAAATCAAGCAGGCGCTGGACCTGTAAGGAGGTGTTTCCTGTGAGTGAAAAAAAGAAATTGATCGTCCGCGCCCTCATGGGCGGTGTGATTGCAAAACTGCTCCTGTTGGGCTTCTGGATCTGGTTCCACCTGACCGGCTTGACCCCGCAGGGGGTCGTTCCCGTGGGGGATTTCAATCTCGTAAGCCGTGCAACCGTGGCCATGTTTGGCTCCTACTGGCTGGCCGCGGCGGCGGAGTTTGCCTGTGCTTTTGCGCTGGGTGCCGCCATTGGCATCGCCTCCATGCCCTTTGCCGACGACACCCGCTCTCTGCTCAAGGAATCCGTGCTCCACTTCATCATCACCGGCGGGCTCGTCCTGCTCAACCTTTGGGTGCAGTGCCTGCTGGGCTTGAGCCGGTTCTTCCTGGCATCCTATGCCCTGCTGTACCTGCTCATCTGGTTGGGCCGGTGGGTCGGCTGGTATGTGGAGGTAGATCAAATCAAGATCAAGCTGGGGCTCGCCCCCGCCCACTCCCCCCTGAAGTGGCGGGAAACGCTCCCCTATCTTCCCTTCCTGCTGGTGCTTTGTGTCCTGCTCCCCATGGTGTTGGTGTGGGCAGACCTGCTTCTGTTCGCCTATGGCTCCCCCCTGCTGTCCCACGGGCTGATGCCCTACGTCATCTTCCCCGTGGTAAGCCTCTGCTCCGGCATCTCGCTGGGTAAGCGGCAGGGCTTGTGCATCCTCTACCCCGTGGCCGCCTATCTGCTCCACGCCCCCATGGTGTTCTGGCTGTTCAATCATTACTTCTACCTGATTTTTGCTGATATTCTGTTCACCTTCGCCTTGATCGGCAACGTCATCGGCACCGTCCACCGCAAGCGCAAGCAGAAAAAGGAGGTAGCCAAATGAAAAAGACCCGTCTTTATAACGTGATCTTCCCTATATGGATGCTGTTCCTGTTCCCACAAGTGTGGCTCATCGCCCTGCCGGGCAATCTACTCATTGACTGCGCGGTGGTGCTGTTCACTCTGATGGCTCTGAAGCACACGCAGAAGAAGGCCGTCCTTAAACAGGTTGGGTGGAAGATATGGTTTCTGGGCTTCGCCGCCGACTTTGTGGGTGTGGCCGTCCTCTTTCCCGCCATGTTCCTCACCTCCGCCGTGTCCAAAGATGTCCGTCCCCTGATTGAGCCGGTGATGTATAACTGCTGGAAGTCCCCGCTGGCTTTCCTGTGGACAGCGGCGGCGGTGGCTCTGTCCGGTGTGTGCATCTACTTCTTCGACCGGCGGGCCATGCGTTCCTGCGAATATCTGACCGACCGCGAGCGGCATCTGACCGCCCTTTCTCTGGCCATTATCACCGCGCCGTGGATGTTTTTCATCCCAACCTATTAAATTCAGGCAAATTTTGCCGTGTTTGGCTTGTAAAACGGAAAAACAGGCATTATAATAACAGGAGTACCCAATTGGGTACTCCTGTTATTATAATGCCTGTTTTTCCGTTTTACAAGCCAAACACGGCAAAA
>JAFVVH010000042.1 GCA_017502285.1 Oscillospiraceae bacterium
AGTTCATCGACACCATGCTGAACGAGAGCGAACTGCCCCAGACCCTCACCTCCTACTCCCCCTGCTTCCGCAAGGAAGTCGGCGCTCACGGCATCGAGGAGCGCGGCGTGTACCGCATCCACCAGTTTGAAAAGCAGGAGATGGTGGTGGTCTGCAAGCCCGAGGACTCCATGAACTGGTACGAAAAGATGTGGCGCTACAGCGTGGAGCTGTTCCGCTCCATGGACATCCCCGTGCGCCAGCTGGAGTGCTGCTCCGGCGACCTGGCCGACCTGAAGGTCAAGTCCTGCGACATCGAGGCCTGGTCCCCCCGCCAGCAGAAGTACTTTGAGGTGTGCTCCTGCTCCAACCTGGGCGACGCTCAGGCCCGCCGCCTGAAAATGCGTGTCAAGGGCGAGAACGGAACCTACCTGCCCCACACCCTGAACAACACCGTGGTGGCTCCTCCCCGCATGCTCATCGCCTTCCTGGAAAACAACCTGCAGGCCGACGGCAGCGTGAAGATCCCCGCCGCCCTGCGTCCTTATCTGGGCGGCATGGATGTTATTACTCCCAAAAAGTAACTCCATTTAGTAATATTTTGTCGCAACATAACTGTTTGTATTCTCTTTCCCCGCAAAAAGATAGAAAATGAGAGGAGCAACCCAACATGAAAAAGTTTTTTGAAGAGTTCAAGACCTTCGCCATGCGCGGCAACGTGATCGACCTGGCCGTCGGCGTTGTCATCGGCGGCGCCTTCGGTAAGATCACCACCTCCATCGTCAATGACATCATCATGCCCTGCATCTCCATGCTCACCGGAGGTGTCAACTTCGAGGATTGGAAGCTTGTTCTGAAGGAAGCCGTGGTCAATGCCGAAGGTGTCATCGATCCCGCCACCGAGATCGCCATTAAGTACGGCAACACCATCGCCATCATTATTGACTTCATCATCATCGCCTTCGCGGTGTTCTGCATGGTCAAGGCCATCAACTCTCTGCACCGCAAGAAGGAAGAGCCCGCTCCCGAACCCGCTCCCGAGCCTGAGCCTGAGCCCTCTGCCGAGGAGAAGCTGCTCACCGAGATCCGCGACCTGCTGGCAGAGAAGCGCTAAGCCGTCGCAAGCAGCCCGGATGGACCGGAGCGAAGAACGCAAACCAAGCAAGCATCGCTTGCTGTTTGGGTTCTGAGTCGTAGGGAAGCCGGGCGTCGTGAGCAGGCGAGGCGTGACAATATTATTTCGGGGCGTCGAGGGCGCCGCCCCCTACGAGGTATCTTATGCCTGACATCAACCAATCCGAAAACCGAAACGAAGATCAGGGTTACACCCCTGCCTCCCCCGTAAAGCGGGCTCTGGCCTGGATCGGCGTGGTCTATATGATCATTCTGGTGGCGCTGATGACGTATTTTTACTTTACCGCCTCCATGCTGTCCGGCCTTGGCCCTCTGCTCACCGTACCCGGCCTTGTGGGCCTGGGCATCGTGGCCATCGTCAGTTATCGTACTGCCGGGCGACCGGATAAAAAAGCCGCTATGGTGCTGGCTGTGGTGTGCTGGCTTCTGGCCCTGTTGACCCTGCCCATCGGCATCGCGGGACTGATGACCAATTTTGTCTGACCCATTAGGAGGACGACCCTTGAAGGATATTATTTCCGCTGGACTGGCCCAGCTGGGTCTGTCCGGCCGCGTACCGGACAATGCCCCGCAGCAGCTGGCCCAATACGGCCACCTGCTGCTGGAAAAAAACCAGGTCATGAACCTGACCGCCATCCGGGAAGAGGACAAGGTGGCCCGGCTGCACATGCTGGACTGCGCCGCCCTGCTGAACGTGGCGGATTTTCAGGACAAGACCCTCATCGACGTGGGCACCGGCGCGGGCTTTCCCGGCCTGCCGCTGAAGATCCTCTGCCCCTCCCTTTCCGTCACCCTGCTGGACAGCCTTGGCAAGCGGGTGGACTGGCTCAACGAAGTGGCCCGGACCCTCGGACTGGACGGTGTTTCCGCCATCCATGCCCGGGCAGAGGAACAGGCCCTTGTTAAGGGCTTCCGGGACTGCTTTGACTTGGCCACCGCCCGTGCGGTGGCCGACCTGCGGCTTTTGTGCGAGCTGTGCCTGCCCTATGTCAAGGTTGGCGGTCTGTTCCTTGCTATGAAAAGCGTGGACAGCGCGGATGAGCTGGACGGCGCCGCCCACTGCATCAAGCTGCTGGGTGGTCGGGTAGAGGCCTGTAAGGACTATACCATTCCCGGCACGGATATCTGCCACCGGGTGGTGGTCATCCGCAAAGTTGCCCCCACGCTGAAGGGCTACCCTCGCAAGTGGGCCAAAATACAGAAAGAGCCTCTGTAGGCTTACTTTGTGAAATTTTTGTCAATTTCCGTCATTGACGAAATATCCATTTGTGGTAAACTATTTTCTAACCGGGAGGTGTTCCAATGGCAGGAACTGCAATCGTTGTGGCTTCCGGCAAGGGCGGGACCGGCAAGACCTCGCTGACCGCAGGTGTAGCCACCAGCCTTGCCCGACTGGGGCGCAAGGTGCTGTGTATTGATATGGACATCGGCCTGCGCAATCTGGACATCTCTCTGGGTATGACAGACCGGGCGCTGATGGACTTCACCGACGTGGTGGAGGGCCGCTGCCCCCTGTCCCGGGCGGCTGTCAGCCATCCGGATATTCCCGGCCTGTGCCTGCTCACTGCCCCCATGCATCTACCTGAAACGGTCACTCCGGAAGGGCTCTCCGCTCTACTGAATGCGGCAAGAGGGCAATTTGACTACATCCTGCTGGATGCCCCTGCCGGTCTGGATGCCGGTTTCCGGCTGGCCTCCTGCGCGGCCGACCGGGCCATTGTGGTGGCAACCAGTGATGCCTCCTCCCTGCGGGATGCCCAGCGCACCGTGGGCGAGTTGAGCCACATCCCCACCGTACATCTGGTGGTGAACCGGGTGCTGCCCAAGCTGCTGCGCCAGCTGCGCACCACCATTGATGATGCTATGGATACTGCCGGACTGCCCCTGCTGGGTGTTGTGCCGGAGGACAAAACCGTCATTCTTGCCGCCAATGCCGGCAAACCCGTGTGCTTCACCGGGCGGCAGGGCGCGGCCAACGCTTATTTGAATATAGCCAAGCGCCTGGAAGGGAGACGCACTCCCATCATGCGCATCCGCTAACGCCAAAGGAGGTCCTGTCATATGAATATCGCCCTGATGAGCCATGACAACAAGAAAGAACTGATGATCCAGTTCTGCATCGCCTACTGCGGCGTTCTGGCCCGCCACACCCTGTGCGCCACCAACAGCACCGGCCGCCAGGTCAGTGAGGCCACGGGTCTTCCCATCAACCTGTTTTTGTCCCATGAGCACGGCGGCATCCAGCAGATCGGTGCCCGTATTGCCTACAACGAGATCGACATGGTCCTCTTCTTTGACGACCCTCAGTCTACCGAGCTCAGCGACGACGTGCGCTATATCTGCCGCCTGTGCGACCAGTACAACGTCCCCTTTGCCTCCAACGTGGCCACGGCCGAGGTGCTCATCCACGGTCTGTCCCGGGGCGATCTGGACTGGCGCGACATCGTCAACCCCAAAACCGCGCCTTTTGCGGTGTAATCCTTGACTTTTTCCCCTTTTTGGGATAACATAAGCCGTACCGTGATGACGGCGCACGAGTAACCGGAACACCCCGCCCCAGAGAGAGTCTCCTTGGCTGTGAGAGACTTGCGCGAAGATCCGGCGAAGACAGCGTTACCAGCGGCCCCGGAGACGGGGGCGGTCCCCTTCCCGCAACAGAAGGTCAAAGGGGCGCATTGCGCCTGAATTTGGGTGGCACCACGAAGCGTAGCAAGCACGCTCTCGTCCCAAGCAAGGGACGAGAGCGTTTTCTTTTCCTTCCCCAAACCGAATTTTCCCGAAAGGAACTGATACTATGGCAAAAGTACAGCCCCGCACCCTGTCCGGCTTTATGGAACTGCTCCCCGCCCGACAGGCTCAGTTCGACCGCATGGCCGACACCCTGAAAAAGACCTATGCCCTGTACGGCTTCACCGGTCTGGACACCCCCCTCATCGAAGCCTCCGAAGTCCTGCTGGCCAAGGGCGGCGGTGAGACGGAAAAGCAGATCTACCGCTTTATGAAGGGCGATACCGACCTGTCCCTGCGCTTTGATCTGACCGTTCCTCTGGCCAAGTATGTGGCTCAGAACTACGCAAACCTCACCTTCCCCTTCCGCCGCTTCCAGATCGGTAAGGTGTACCGCGGCGAGCGGGCCCAGCGTGGCCGCTTCCGCGAGTTCTATCAGGCAGACATCGACATCATTGGCGATGGCAAGCTGGACATCAGCAACGAGGCGGAGATCCCCTCCATCATTTACAAAGCCTTTACCGCCATGGGCCTGCGCCGCTTCCAAATCCGGGTCAACAACCGCAAGGTGCTCAACGGCTTTTATGCCATGCTGGGTCTGACGGAGAAGTCCGGGGACATCATGCGCACCGTGGACAAGCTGGACAAGATCGGCCCGGAGAAGGTGGCCGCCCTGCTGGTAAGCGAAGAAATCGGCCTTTCTCAGGCGCAGGCGGATGAAATTCTGAAGTTCATCGCCATCAAGGGCAGCAATGCTCAGGTGCTGGCCGCTCTGGAGGGCTACCGCGGCCGTCACGAGCTGTTTGATCTGGGTCTGGACGAGCTGAACACCGTCACCCGCTATCTGGCCGCCTTCGGTGTGCCCGAAAGCCACTTCGCGGTGGACCTGACCATTGCCCGCGGCCTTGACTATTACACCGGCACCGTGTACGAGACCACCATGCTGGACCATCCGGAGATCGGCTCCATCTGCTCCGGTGGCCGCTACGACAATCTGGCCGAGTACTACACCGACAAGCAGTTGCCCGGCGTAGGCATTTCCATCGGCCTGACCCGCCTGTTCTTCGTGCTGGAGGATCAGGGCTATCTCAACGATGAGCTGAACACCGCCCCCGCCGACGTGCTCATCCTGCCCATGAGCGAGGATCTGGCCCCCGCCATCGCGCTGGCTACCCAACTGCGTGGGGCCGGCATCCGCACCCAGATCCATGCCGAGCAAAAGAAGTTCAAGCAGAAGATCGGCTATGCTGACAAGCTGGCCATCCCCTATGCCATTTTCCTTGGAGAGGACGAGATCAATGCCGGTGTTGCCGCCGTCAAGGACATGAAGACCGGCGAACAGGTCAAGCTGACCGCTGACGAAGCCATCGCCCACATCGCCGCCGGCCTTGCCAAGCTCAACGAAGGCCTGCCCATTCTGGACAAGTAATTTCTTGCCCTGCGCCCCTTCCGCCCGGCCGGGTTCCCCGGCCACCACCGAAAGGAGTACCTGATGAAGCAGAAACGCAAGCTTATCCTCACCGTTCTGATAGCCGCTCTTGTGGTCGGCCTGCTGGTCTGGCGGCTGTGGCCCAGAAGCTTAGAGTCCCTTACCGGTCTGGACTTTGATCAGGCAATTTCTCTGGCAGCACATACCCGAACCACGGTCTTTGAGAGCGGCACCCCCATCTTTGTGTCCCATCATATCGACGATGAGGAAACCCATCCCGGCACGGAACACTTTGACCCTATGCTGGACCTGTTCCGAAACGTCAAGGCCCGCCCATCCCTGTCCAATCTCCTGCGGCCGTGGCTGATTTCCGGATTCTCCTGGACCGGCCCGGTGGATTTCCTGTACGGCTTTGTGTCCTGCGGGGACACTGCTACCAACTTTGAAATGACCGACCGTGGCGAGCTCACGGTTGGCCGCCACCTGTACTTCATTACGGATGAGGAGCAGTTTACCGCCCTGTGGGAGTACGTCACCACCCACGGGGCCGAAAACAGGTCGTAATACATTCTCCGGATAATACTGATTGGAGTTGATTTTCATGGATAACATTCAGAATTTTAAACGCACCAACTACTGCGGCGAGTTCCGCATGGCCCACGTGGGCCAGACCGCCAGCGTGTGCGGCTGGGTCCAGCGTCAGCGTGATCTGGGCGGCCTGATCTTTGTGGACCTGCGTGACCGCACCGGTCTGGTGCAGCTGTCCTTTGACGACAGCACCGCCAAGGATATCTTTGACAAGGCCTCCTCCCTGCGCGGCGAGTACGTCATCGCCGCTACCGGCACTGTCCGCGAGCGCGAGGCCAAGACCGACAAGATCCCCACCGGCGACGTGGAAATTTACGTCACCGAGCTGCGCCTGCTGGCCAAGGCGGAGACCCCTCCCTTTGAGATCGTGGAGAACTCCAATGCCAACGATATGCTGCGCCTGAAGTACCGCTATCTGGATCTGCGCCGTCCCGAGATGCAGCACGCCATCGCCACCCGTCACAAGATCTGCAAGATCGCCCGTGACTACTTCGACGAGAACGGCTTCCTGGAGATCGAGACTCCC
>JAFVVH010000043.1 GCA_017502285.1 Oscillospiraceae bacterium
CGCCTGGGTGGCTGTCCTCCCTGCTGGTGGACGGCGTGTACCGGGTGACCACATGGGTGGTGGCGGTGATGCTGCCCCCCATGGCCATTTTCTTCCCCACATTCACCCTGTTGGAAGATCTGGGCTATCTGCCCCGGGTGGCCTTTGTGCTGGACCACGCTTTTCACCGAGCAGGCGCCTGCGGCAAACAAGCTCTGACCATGTGTCAAGGCTTCGGTTGTAATGCCTGCGGTGTCACCGGCTGCCGCATTATTGACTCTCCCCGGGAACGGCTCATCGCCATCCTCACCAATTCCTTTGTGCCCTGTAACGGACGTTTCCCCACCCTGATTGCCCTGATCACCATATTCTTCGTGGGCAGCAGCAACAATCTGCTGTCCGGTCTGGCCGCGGCAGTCATGCTGCTGGGTGTACTGGTGCTGGGGATCGGCATGACCCTTTTGACGTCCCGACTGCTGTCCGCTACGGTACTGCGAGGCATGCCCTCCTCCTTCGCACTGGAGCTGCCCCCATACCGCCGCCCCCGGGTGGGGCAGGTTTTGGTCCGTTCCGTGCTGGACCGCACCCTGTTCGTGCTGGGCCGCGCCGTTGCGGTGGCCGCTCCGGCAGGGCTTGTGATCTGGCTTTGCGCCAACGTGCAGGTTGGCGATGCCAGCATCCTGTCCCACATCACCACCCTGCTCGATCCCTTGGGGCGACTGATGGGAATGGACGGAGTGATCCTGATGGCCTTCGTGCTGGGCTGGCCAGCCAACGAGATCGTCATGCCCATCATCCTCATGGCCTACTTGTCTCAGGGGACACTGGTAGAGGCAAGCGATCTGACGGCGCTGGGCGGGCTGCTGCGGGCCAACGGCTGGACGCAGATGACCGCAGTGTGCACCATGCTCTTTTCCCTGTTCCATTGGCCCTGCTCCACCACCTGCCTGACCATCGCCAAGGAGACTGGCAGCGTCAAATGGACGGCCCTTTCCGTGGCGCTGCCCACCCTTGTGGGCGCGGTGCTGTGCATGCTGACGGCGGCGGTGTTCCGTTTCGTCGGATGAGTCAGAAAGCCTTTGACTTATTGTCCCAAAAATGATATTCTTCTTTTGAAATATCCCCATAACGAAAGAGGTGTGTGGAGTGACTAAGATCCTGTTTGTTTGCCACGGCAATATTTGCCGCAGCACCATGGCCCAATTCGTATTCGACTATCTGGTCCGGCAGCAGGGCCGGGGCGCAGAATTTCATCTGGACTCCGCTGCCACCTCTACCGAGGAACTGGGCAACCCCGTCCACCCCGGCACCCGGCGCAAGCTGGCGCAGGTGGGCATCCCCTGCCCCGATCACCGGGCCCGTCAGTTGCGCAAGGACGAATACGGCAAGTTCGATCTGCTCATCGGCATGGATCAGGCCAATCTGCGCAACATGCATCGCATGCTGGGCGGCGACCCGGAGGGAAAGTTCCACTGTCTGCTGGACTATGCGGGCCGACCCGGCCAAAACATCGCCGACCCATGGTACACCGGCAACTTTGACGAGACTTATGTGGATGTGCTGGCAGGCTGTCAGGGTCTGCTGGCACACCTTACAAAAGAAATTTAAAAGAAACGAGGCGGCATTTATGGTATCCAACGCTCCTATCGGCATTTTCGACAGCGGTGTAGGCGGTTACACCGTGGCAAGAGCTCTGCAGAAGGCTCTCCCCAAAGAAGACGTGATCTACTACGGTGACGGCTGCAACGCCCCCTACGGCAACCGCTCCAAGGAGGACATCGTCCATCTGGTGCGCCAAATTCTGGACTTCATGGCCTCCAAACATGTGAAGGCCGTTGGCATCGCCTGCAACACCATCTCCACCCTGATCGACGAGTTCACCGGCTATGACTTCCCCATTTTCAGCATCGTGCAGGCCGGCGCGGATGAGGTGGTCAAGTGCGCCCCCAAGCAGGTGGCAGTGCTGTCCACCTGCTTCACCGCTCAGACCGGCGCTTATGCCAAGCTCATTAACGCTGCCGCACCCCAGATCGAAGTGCTGTCTCAGGGCAGCGTCAATCTGGCCGCTCTGGTGGAGTCGGGCACCGCAAGCGACGATGAGATCGCCAAGGAGCTGCACGACTCGCTGGGTCAGCTCACCGCCGCCAACCCCACCGTGGATACGCTGGTGCTTGGCTGCACCCACTATCCTCTGGCCCGGGACATCATCGCAAAGGAGTTCCCCCAGTTCACCAACATCATCGACCCCGCCATGGGTCAGGTGGAGCAGCTGCGTTCCTGCCTCGCCGCCCACAATGCCTTCAACGAGAACGGCGGCAGCCTGAAGGTGTTTACCTCCGGTGACTGTGCCCACTATGAGGGTCTTGCCGCCCGCCTGGGCATGGTGCTGGACGGCCCCGCCACCCAACAGCACGTGGCGACCCCGCTGTAAAAGGATATAAAAAAGTTCCCCGCCCGTAGGCGGGGAACTTTTTTATCCATTTTTCCTGTTCCACGAGAACCCCGGATCGCGCACCTGAAATGCACCGCCAGAAATTTCGATGACCTCGGCGGTGATATACCCGGCAAGGTCAGAAGCCAAGAAGGCAATTAGCTGCCCCACCTCCTCGGGCTTGGCAAGACGATGCAAAATGGCGGTATCGGTCAGGAAGCTGGTGTCTCCGTACTTCTTTTTCAGCATCTCCGTCTCGGTAAAGCCGGGGGCCACCGCCACCACACGGATGTTGTCGGCGGCCAGTTCGCTGGCCATGACCCGGGTCAGGGCGTTGACACCCGCCTTGGACACAGGATACGCGCCCTGATGGGTAAAGGCGATGCGTCCGCTCAGGGAGGAGATGTTGATAATGACACCGCCGCCGGTTTTGGCGATATAGGGGGACACAGTCTTGGAGCAGTTCCACACGCTGGTCAGGTTGGTGTCCAGCACGTTCTGCCAGACCTCCTTCTCCAGCGTCAGTGCCGCACCGGGCGAACCGCGTCCGGCATTGTTGACCAGAATATCCACCCGGCCAAACTCGCCCCACACCCAGTCAGCAAATTCCCGGAAGGATTTTTCATCTGTCACATCGGCGGTCTTGCCCCACAGGAGAAGCCCCTCCTCCTTCGCCGCGGCAATGGCCGCGTCCAGCTTTTCCTGACTGCGGCCGCACACCACCACTTTAGCTCCTTCACGAGCCAACACTTTGGCGGTGGCAAGGCCGATACCCAGCGTGCCGCCGGTGACAACGGCAACCTTATTCTTCAAACCAAGATCCATGATTTTCCCTCTTTCCCTTACTTTTCAGTCCAATAGGCCGTGCAGAATTCCCGGAAGCTGTTTGCTGCCTTGGACATGTACTTTTTCGGATTCCAGAACAGTGCCATCTCCCGATAGGCAAATGCATCCGCAATGGGGATATAGCGGTTGGGCTGGAACATATCCACCTCGTAAGCGGAGGCGGAGGTCAAGGCCACGCCGAACTCCGACTCGATCAGCGCCGCCCGGATCGAGTAGTCACACTCCAACACCGTGCGAATATTCACTCCTGCCTGCTTGAATAGCTGGGCGCAGTACACCCGCCACGGCGTGCCCGCGGGCAGATCGATATAGGCCTCGTTCTCCAGTTCCTTCAGATAGACCGACTCCCGGCCGGCCAGCCGGTGGTTTTGGGGCACGCACAAATACACGCTGTCCTTTTTTAAAAAGATGTGCTCCATGTCCGGGTCGGTGATCTCATCCACGCTGGCAATGACAAAGTCCGTTTTCATGGAGCGCAGTGCGTCGATCATCTCCTCCAGCGTGTTATTTTGCTGCTTGATGGCATACTCGGGACAGCTTTTACGGAAATCGCGCACCATGGGCATCCACACTTGAGAAGTTCCCACACCAATGCTCACCTGCTTTTGCGCGGTCTCCGTCAGCTCCTGCAGGGCGGAACGACCATTGTCCAGCGCCGCAAACACATCGTTGACATATTGCAGATATGTCTTGCCCGCCTGATTAAGCCGGATGGACCGCTTGGACCGGTCAAACAGCTGCACGCCCAGCTCCTTTTCCAGCCCGATGATCATGCTGCTCAGAGCGGTCTGGGAGATATACAGTTCTTTGGCCGTCTGGGTAATATGCTCCGTGGCAGCCAGCTTGCGAAAATAGTCCAGCTGAAGCAGCGTTATCACATCCTCCGCCCCTTTCATCAGTTAAAACTTATGTATTATAAACTTATTATGACCTTTTCATTTGGCTTTGTCAATGGTATACTGTATTTGTGTGAGTATCAAGCGGGGTTTACCTGCGCACTAAATATAAAAATGGAGGGAAATGCGATGCGAGATGTAGTGATCACCGATTGCGTGCGAACCGCCATCGGCAAGATGAACGGCGCCCTGAGCGAGTCTGACGAGCAGGAGCTGGCCGCCATCGTTATGAAAGAAGTGCTGAACCGCTCCAAGATCACGGCGGATCAGGTGGACGAGGTTATCTTCGGCCACGTCAAGATGAATACATACCCCATGAATTTGGCCCGTTACGGCTGGCTGGAGGCCGGCATGCCCGACAGCGTGCCCGGCTACACCCTGCAGCGTGCCTGTTCTTCCGGTTCTCAGTCTATTTATGACGCCAGCCAGATCATTGCCTGCGGCGATGCCGACATCATTCTGGCCGGCGGTGCCGAGAACATGACCAAGTCCTGCTACTACCTGCGCGGCGCCCGCAACGGTCTGGGCACCAAGAACGTGACCCTGATGGACAACATTCTGGAGGGCACTGCCGGCAACTCTCCCGAAGAGATCTTCGGTGTGCTGCCCATGGGCCTGACCGCCGAGAATGTGGCCGACATGTACGGCATCGAGCGCGAAATTCAGGACAAGTTTGCCCTGGGCAGCCAGCAGCGCGCCCGCAAGGCCATTGACGAGGGCAAGTTCAAGGCGCAGATCGTCCCCGTGGGCGATTTCGACACCGACGAGCATCCCCGCTCCACCACCTATGAGAAGCTGGCCGCCATGAAGCCTGCCTTCAAGAAGGACGGCTGTGTCACCGCCGGCAACTCCTCCGGTCGCAACGACGGTGCCTCCGCCGTGCTGGTCATGAGCCGCGAGAAGGCCGATGAGCTGGGCTATGACTACTACCTGCGGCACGTTTCCTCCGCCGTGGTGGGTCTGGAGCCCAAGATCATGGGCGTTGGCCCCATCGAAGCCTCCCGCGAGGCACTGGAGAAGGCCGGTCTGAAGATCGAGGACATCGGCCTGATCGAGCTCAACGAGGCCTTCGCCGCCCAGTCCGTGGCCGTGATGCGCGAGTGGGTCAAGTGGTCCGATACCGAGACCTTTGACACCATCTGGGAGCGCACCAACGTCAACGGCAGCGGCATCTCTCTGGGTCACCCCCTGGCCGCCACCGGCGGTATCCTAACCACCAAGCTGTTCTACGAGCTAAAAGATCGTCCCGACGTGCGCTATGCCATGGTCACCATGTGCATCGGCGGCGGCATGGGCTTCGCCTCCATCTTCGAGCAGTGTAGAAAGGACGGTTGATGAACATGAAGAAAGTTATCATTGCCGACAGCGTGCGTACCGCATGGGGCAAGCCCGGCGCGGGTCTGGCCCCCTTCATCTCCTCCGACTTCTCTGCCAAGATCCTCACCGAGCTGCTCTCTCGTACCGGTGTGGAGGCTTCCGCTGTGGATCAGGTGGTCTTCGGTCAGGCTCATCCCTCCACCATGCCCAACAACATCGGCCACTATGCCTGGCTGAAGGCCGAGCTGCCCGTGGAGGTGCCCGGCTACACCGTGCAGAGCTACAGCGGCTCCGCCCTGCAGGCCCTGCGCAACTGCTATTACCTGATCGCCACCGGCAACGAGGACATCTGCGTGGCTGGCGGCGCGGACAGCTATTCCGCCGCCCCCTTCGTGCTGCGCGATGCCCGCAATCACTTCTATCCCCAGCACCGCACCTTCATCGATTCCATTGAGGAGGCCGAGCTGTGCACCCAGCCCGAGGCTATGAGCCGTCTGGAGCAGTACGAGCTGGCCCACGGCAAGACCCTCAGTGCCGAGGCCGTGAAGTATGCAGAGGAAAGCATCGCCAAGGCTCAGGCCGCCGACTGCGCCGGCCAGATCCTGCCCATCTCCTACGAGGTGCGCAAGAAGGGCACCATCACCGTGGATAAGGACGAGCTGGTGGCTTCCGCCGCTGCTGATGCCACCCTGTCCCCCTATGCCGACGGCGCTGCCGTCACCATGCTCATGAGCGAGGACAAGGCCAAGGAGCTGGGTGTCAAGGCTCAGGCCGCCATCTGCGGCTTCGCCGTGTCCGGCTGTGACCCCAAGCAGCAGCAGACCTCCGGCGCGCTGGCCGTCCAGAAGCTGCTGAAGAACAAGGGTCTGACCATGGATGACATCGCCGTCATTGAGGTCATCGAGAACAGCGCTCAGGATGTACTGGACACCATGAAGACTCTGGGCGGCAAGGCTCAGGTCAACCCCATGGGCGGCGCTTTGGCTTACGGCAAGAACGACGGTGCCGAGGGCATCATCATGCTCATGCGTCTGGTTGCCTCCCTGAAGGAAGGCCAGAAGGGTATCGTCTGCGTTTACAGCGCCGGCGGTCAGGGCATGGCTGCTCTCATTGAAAAGTAATTAAGAAAGGAAATAGACATTATGAACTATTCCCTTCAGAATCAGGAGAACTTCATCTCCAAGGAGCAGATCACCGCGCTGCTGGACCGCCACATGGCGGACAACAACTGGTCCAGCGTGCTGCTCCTGCCCCCTGATATTACCCGCTCCCATTCCGGCGCGGGTCTCATCACCGCTCATTACTACGAGTGCCTGACCAAAAAGGGTGTCAGCGTCAAGGTACTGCCCGCTCTGGGCACCCACCTGCCTATGACCGAGGAGCAGCTGCGTGAAATGTTCGGCGACGGCATCCCCATGGATGCCTATATCGCTCACGACTTCCGCAACTCCATCGAGGTGGTCGGCACTGTGCCCGGCGAGTTTTTGGACAAAGTGTCCGAAGGACTGTTCAAGGATGACGTGACCGTCTCCGTCAACCGCGAGCTGCTCAGCGGCAAGTATGATGCCATCCTGTCCATCGGTCAGGTTGTCCCCCACGAGCTGGCCGGCATGGCAGGCTACACCAAGAATCTGGTGGTGGGCTGCGGCGGCGGCGAGATGATCAACGTCAGCCACTTCCTGGGCGTGTTCTACGGCCGTCACCGTATTGTGGGCAACGTGGACACCCCTCCCCGACGGCTGTTCGACTACATCCAGAAGAACTTTTTGGATAAGCTGCCCATCACCTTCGTGCTGACCGTTATGGCGCAGCAGAACGGCGAGGACATCTTCAAGGGCATCTTCATCGGCAAGGAACGTGACAGTTTCGAGCAGGCTGTTGCCCTGAGCCAGCAGGTGAACATCAACCACGTGGAAAAGCCCGTAAAGAAGTGCGTAGTGTGGATGGACCCCCACAGCTATCACTCCACCTGGGTCACCAACAAGGCCTTCTACCGCACCATGAAGATGGTGCAGGAGGGCGGCGAGATCATTGTCATTGCTCCCGGACTGCATGTCTTTGGCGAAAATGATCTGGCAGATCAGGCCATTCGCAAGTACGGCTACCGTCCCCGCGAGGAAATTCTGGAGCTGTATAAGAACGATCCCCTGCTCAGCGGCAACATGTCGCTGGCCGGCCACCTGATCCGCTGCGTCCCCAGCATGGAGACCCGTCTGACCTACTGCACCGACCAGATCCCTCAGAAGGAGATCGAGCATGCCGGCTTCCAGTATATGAGCGTGGCCGATGCCATGGCCGCCTACCCCTGCGATGACTGGCAGACCGGTTGGCTGACTCTGCCCAACGGCGAGGAGATCTACTTCGTCCGCAACGCTGCCCTGGGTCTGTGGCAGTATGACGGTCTGTACAACTGAGTCATCATTCATAAATTTATATACAAGGTGTTAAGCATGAAGAAGTGTACCGTTATCGGCGGCGGCGCCATGGGCCGTCAAATCGCCCTGAACACCGCCATCCACGGCTACGAGGTCGTGGTTTGTGAAAGCTTCCCCGCCGCTCTGGCCAGTCTGGAAGGCTGGAAGGAAGAGTACCTGTCCGGCCGCGTGGCCAAGGGCCGCATGACTCAGGAGCAGGTGGATGCCGTCAAGGCCCGTTTCTCCGTCACCGACGATCTGGCCGTGGCCTGCAAGGACACCGACATCGTCATCGAGGCCATTATCGAAGACAAGCAGGCTAAGACCGACCTGCTGGGCAAGGTGAGCAAGCTGGTCCGTCCCGACACCATCATCGCCACCAACTCCAGCTTCATGGTGTCCTCCACCTTTGCCGGGGCTGTTGACCATCCCGAGCGTCTGGCCAACCTGCACTACTTCATGCCCGCTCTGGTCATGAAGCTGGTTGAGGTGGTCAAGGGAGACCATACCTCCCAGGAGACTGTGGACAAGCTGATGTCCTTTGCCCGCGAGACTGGCAAGACCCCCGCGCTGGTCAAGAAGGAAGAGGACGGCTTCATTGTCAACAACGTCCTCAAGGCCATCAAGGAAGAGGCCTACCGTCTGGTCAACGAGGGCGTGTGCTCTCTGGAGGATCTGGACACCGCCGTCAAGCTGGGTCTGGGCCATCCCATGGGTCCCTATGAGCTGGACGATATGAGCGGTATCGACGTACGTTACAACGTGCTCAAGCGCCGCTATGAGGAGACCGGTGTCAAGTCCTACGGCTTCGACATGATCGAAAAGCTCTATCAAGAGGGCCGTCTGGGCAAGAAGACCAAGCACGGTTTCTACGACTACGAGTAATTCAGCAATGGAAATGCCGCCGCTTCCTTGGAAGCGGCGGCATTTTGCATCTTGAGCAAAAACATCCTCCCCCGATTTCGGGGGAGGATATTTTATGTTTGATATGTAATTACCAGGTACGGGCAGCGATGGCAACACGCAGCTCGATGATACCCACGATCATGGTGGTCAGGCCGGCAACCAAAGCCACACCGCCGATGATGCCCTGAACCAGCCAAATCATGTTGGTCAGGTGATGGAAGATGGGAATGGACATGCAGGCGATGGCAGAGGCACCGCACAGAGCGGTCAGCCCACCGAAGACGATGGACAGGTGCTTCTTAAACAGGGTCAGGAACACGGACAGGCAGCCGCTGACCAGCAGCAGGATGGGGGCACCACCAATGGCGTTCATACTCTTGAACGCGGGATCAACGTTCTTGGCAAACTCATTGGTCAGATCCTTCAGATAGGTAGGCAGCCAGATGTACTGGGCAATGGAAATGGCCTTTCCCTCAAAAGTCCAGAAAGGAACAAACTGGCAAATGACCAGAGCCAGCCCCAGAGCCAGACAGCTCCATCTGCCAATCTTGAGAATTTTCTGAATAGTCTCGTTTTTCATAGCAATCTTCATGGCAACAGATTCTCCTTTAATTGAATGCATATTCCGCAGGCGCCGCGCCTGCGGCGACAAAGCTGTCAGCTGTTTACCAGCCGTCAACTAAACTGTGCGATTACATTTATTATACCGTTTGTGCCAAAAAAGTCAATGCACATTCGGAAAAAACCCACCGTTTTGTTATGGCATATTCCCTTTTTGCACTTGCGTATTCAGTATATTCCGCGCAAACTCATCCAACCGCCCCTTTATTCCGGGCAGCTCCTTGGCTGTTCCGGGATCGTTGGCTGTTTCGATCATGGCAAAGCGTCCGGGCAGGCAAAAGGACTTATTTATATTCAGCGCGGACACCAGCTGCCGGGCTACGATGTCCCCTCCGGAGTAGCCGGACACCATGTTGGCATACAGATTTTTGTCATAAAATCGGTCATTTCCCTCTACCATCTGCCGGAATTCTGTGTTATAATTTAAATTTGCGAGCATCGAACAAAAAAAGGAGTTACTTTCCATGATCACTGTTACCGACCTGAGTTTGAATTACAGCGGCACCCCCCTGTTCTCCCACGTGGATCTGCAGTTTGACCGCGGCAACTGCTACGGCATCATTGGTGCCAACGGCGCGGGCAAATCCACCTTTTTGAAGATCCTGTCCGGCGAACTGGAGTCCACCAGCGGCGAGGTGCACATTCTGCCCAACACCCGCATGTCTGTTCTGAAGCAGAACCAGAATGCCTATGACGCCTACAACGTCATGGACACGGTCATTATGGGCAATCAGCGGCTGTACGACATTTCCAAGCAGAAGGAGGCCCTGTACGCCAAGGAAGAAATGACCGACGAGGACGGCCTGCTGGCCTGCCAGCTGGAGGAGGAATTCGCCGAGCTGGGCGGCTGGGAAGCCGAGTCCGATGCCAGCCGCATCCTGCAAGGTCTTGGGCTTGGCACCGAGCTGCACTATAACGATATGGCAACGCTGGATGCCCGTTTGAAGGTGAAGGTGCTGCTGGCACAGGCTCTATTCGGAAACCCCGATCTGCTGATGATGGACGAACCCACCAACAACCTGGACATCGACGC
>JAFVVH010000007.1 GCA_017502285.1 Oscillospiraceae bacterium
CTTCGTGATACCTGCGCTTTCCCTTGTGGCTCTAAGCCTTGCGTCAGCTCTTGCCAACCCCGCTCAGCCGCCCCTCGTTCAGGCGCTCGCTTATATTACCACCCCGCTCCCCCTTTGTCAACACCTTTTTTCGCTTTTTTCAAAAGTTTTTTCTTCCATGCTTTTGCGCCCCAACATTTGCCTTTGCAAAGCAATTCAGGCACAAGATGTGCCCCCGCATTTCCTCCGCTCCAGCAGATACACCGCACAAGGCACTGCCGCGCCCAAAAAGAGGTTGCCCAACGGAGCCAGCGTGTATTCAAACCACTGCGCAAAGATTGCATCCCGAAAGACCAGCCCTGCTCCCAACAGCATTACCCCTGCCCCGATCAGAGCGACCCGTCTGCCCTTCCCCCGCGGCACAAGACGCCCTATCAAGCATCGAAAAACCCAAAGCAGCAGTCCCAGCAGCGTCAGATCGCCCAGCAGCCACAGTGCGGATACCAGACTCTCCACCCTCTGAAACGCCCCTTTTACCCCCACATGCCGGCTCAAGGTAAGAAAAGGGTTTTCCAGCGCCGCAGCCAGCGGTGCGCCCAGATTACCCAGCACGGACAAGAGCAGCAACGCAAGAAGCACGCAGCCGCCGCTCGCCCGCCGTTTCACAGGCGCAGTCTCCGCCCCATCCCAAAGAAACGCTCCATACACTCCGTAGCACAACACCCCCAACGCCGGCACTGCCGCCTTGAGAACGGGCAGGACATCTCCCGTCCACAGGGGAAACAGGTTCTCCGGCTGTATCTGGAACAGCGTCAGCATCAACAGCACCAACAGCGCCAGCGTCAGTATCCGTCCGAAAATGGCCGCCGCCCGACCAAACGCTTCCACCTTGCCCCATGCCAGCCACGCAGCAGCGGCAGCCAGCACAGGCAAAAAGACCCAGATGCTCGATTCTCGCTGGGCAGTAAACTGCAGCCGCTGCACACTCAGCCGCAGCCGGGCGCAGGCCAGCGCCAGCGCCCACATTATATATATAATGGTAAGTGGCCGTCCTACCGCGTCTTTTCTCCGAGCCAAAGCGCCCCATGCCGGAAACAACAAAAGCAGTCCCGGCAGCGCGATCAGCGGAGCCAGCCACCCCCCCTGTCCTCCCTGCCGGGCCGCAAGAACCGGCAGGATCCCCACCGCAGGAGAAAGCACCGCACCCCAAACAGCCTCGATACGCCTGTGTTCCATCATTTACTCCGCCCCATCCATCATTCCGTAGGAACGCTCCACCCGGCCACGCACCTCTACTCGCAGACTCAGCGCGCGAAAAACCTCGTCCCATTGTTTCTGTATGTGCCGTTTCCAGGCGGGCCGGGCCATCTGCGTTCGCCGTTCCAGATCCAGAAAATCCGCATCCCAGTACTGGCCCAGCTCTATTGCCCGCACGATCCGTTCCCCCTGCATCTGCTCCAACCTCTGTCGGAGCCACTCCAGCTCCTTCGGCTTCAGCCGCCGCCCCGTCTGCGCCACCCGCACCGTCAAGTCACAGGTCACATCCAGCCCGGTCAGCTCATCGCCCTGAAACACCGGACGGCAGACGGTGCGGGCAGCGTCCTGCACCAAGCTCACCCTCGTCCCGTCCTCAAGGGACAAGTCCACCACACTTCCGGCATTCTCCCCCTCCATCAGTTCGATCCCCCGGGATACCTCCGTGTCGGTCCGGCACACCAGTCTGCCCCGGCGCACGATGGCATATCCGCCAGGCAGCAGGGTCTGTTTGCTACCCTGACCGCCATCCCCTTCACGGGCCGGTTGCAGGTCCAGCGCCGGCAGGTAGGTGCTGCCCTGCCGGGCCAGCACCGTCATAAGCTGAGCCGCAGAGCGCCCAATATTTGCCGCACCCAACTCTCCGTCTGTATTCAACTGATCAAGCCGCTGGGCCACGCCCCGTTCTCCCGCCGTTTCAATGGCCTGCGCGGCACTGCCGCCAAACACCACCCACATCTGCGCCCCAAGGCTCAACTGAGGCTCCCGGGCCAGATAGTCCAAAAGCTCCGCCAGTCCCCGAGCCGCCTGTTCCTCCCCTACCAGCAACTGGTCCGCATGTCCGTAATAGACATAGCTGTCCCCCAGGCTCTGCACCGCCAGTGCGGCAGTGGGAATGGATGTCCCTGATGCAGACAGCACCAGCGCTTCCTGCCCTCCGGCGCGGCTGCCGGTGGCCGCGGTGAACACCACACCACCCTCTCCCGCATCCAGCCCCACCGTGCGCATCAGCGCCGTCTCCCCCATCTCCCGGGCATAGGGCAGCAGAGCCCGGTCGTCACAGCCGGCAAGCAGAGTCAGCATCGCTACAAATACCAGCACACCCTTCATCGCTGATTCCTCCGATTGAGCGGCAGACGCACCCGCTCCCGCCATTTTTCCAGCGGCAGCGGCCCTCGAGCCACCCGGTCACCGCCGGAAAGATAAGGTTGCCCAAAGGATTCCAGCCCCGCCAGATGGTATATCAGTGCCGCACCGCCCAGCACAAGGCCGAAAAGCCCCCATATGCTCGCCAGGATGGTCAGCCCGAACCGCCACAGCCGCAGCGCACCGTCAAAATCCTGATTGGGCATGGTGTACCCTGCAATGCCCGCCATAGCCACCGTGATCAGCACCGCCGGCGAGACGATGCGCGCCTCCACCGCCGCGCTGCCCACCACCAGACCACCCAGAATGGACACCGTCTGTCCGATGGGTCCGGGCAGACGCAGACCAGCTTCCTGCAGCACCTCAAAGGAAACCAGCATGATCAGCACCTCGAACACAGTAGAAAAGGGCACCTCCCGCTTGGCCGCGGCGATGGACATAGCCAGCTTCACCGGGATCACCTCCGGCTGGAAGGTGACCACCGCCACATACAGAGCAGGCAGCAGGAGGGTGATAAACATGCACACCCACCGCAAAGCACGCACCGCCGTTGCCAGCATCCAGTTGGAGGTTTTGTCCTGATTGGTCTGGAAGAATTGCCCGAAGGTGCCCGGCAGCAGCCAGCCCATAGGCTGTCCCTCGCACAGCACCCCCACCCTTCCCTCCAGCAAGCCTCCGCAGAACCAGTCCGGACGCTGAGTGGAGGCCACCAGCGGGAAGGGGGTGTCCAGCCGGTCGATGATGTATTCCTCCAGATTCCCGGTAGTCTGGATGCCGTCAATGTCCATTTTCGCAATTCTCTCCTGCACCCGTTCCACCACCACTGGGTCAGCGATCCCCTCCAACCACAGCACGTCCACCGGCGTCAGGGTCTGCCGCCCCACCACGTGCTCGGCGATACGCAACTCCGGAGCCCGCAGGCGGCGTCGGACCATGGCGGTGTTGGTGCGCACCGTCTCCACAAAGGAGTCCCGGGCCCCCTTCACCGACGGCTCGTTCTCCGGCTGGCCCACAGATCGCTTTTCCTCCGTACCCACGAAGAAGGAAAGCACCTCCCGCCGTCCAGGAAAGAAGATCAGGCAGAAGCCCGCGATCAGATCGGTGGCCGCCTGGTCGGTGGTGGTACGCTCCGTCGCCGTCAGGTTGTAGAGGGCACCGTCCCGCATGAGGGCAAACATTTTTTCCTCCCCCACCCGGGCCAGCTCCCCATTCTGAGCAATGGGCCGCAGGATATAGTCGCTCACCCGCTCGTTGCGCACCACGCCTTCCAGATAACACAGGGTCAGCCGCCGGGCCGGGTCGTCCCCCACGCACAGCTCCCGTTTTTTGAAGTCCACGCAGTCCCGGAACACGTCCGAAATCCCCTCCACCGTCAGCGGCTGGGTCAGCCGGGGTTCCTTCCGGGGATGGGGCCCGTCCACAGGCCCTTTCGTTTCAAAAACACCCACACGCATCACCCCTTTCTCCTTATTCTTCCTGCGGGGCAAAAAAATATACCGGAGCATCTGCTCCGGTATACATTATTATACACAATATCGGTCTTCCCTCAATTTTTCAAAAAACTCCTGCAGCTGCGCGGCGCACTCTCCCTCCAGCAACCCGCCGTACAGCCGGGGCTTGTGGTTGAATCGTTCCTCAAACAAATTCAGCACCGAACCGCAGGCCCCCGCCTTGTCATCCTTCGCGCCGTAGCGCACCGCGTGAATGCGGGAATTGATGATGCCCCCCGCGCACATGGGGCAGGGCTCCAGTGTCACATACATGGTGCAGTTGTGCAGCCGCCAGCTGCCCAGCCTTTTGCCGGCGTCCCGAATGGCCTCCAGCTCCGCGTGAGCGGACGCGTCGCCCCGTTCCTCTCTGCGGTTGCGCCCTTCGCCCACAATTTGGCCATCCCGGACAATGACGCAACCCACGGGCACATCGCCCTGCTCCGCCGCCTGAGATGCCAGCTCCATAGCCCGGCGCATATAGTCTTCGTGGTTCATGCTCCCACCTCGTTTCTTTTCTACAGTTTACCCCATCCATCGCCGTCCTTCAAGTGCTTTTGCGTTGCAAAGGGCCGTTACTGTGTGTATAATGGATATACTATATAATTATTATAGGAAGTGACCCCCGTGAAAAAGAAGTTGTTTGCTCTGTTGCTGGGCCTGTTCCTGCTGTTCTGCGCAGGATGCGCACCAAAGCCCGTACCCGGATTGCCTCCGGCAGATTATCCGCTGGAATTCCTTTTTTCCAGCGGCGCGGGCGCGTGGGGCACCAGACTGACTCTAAATGCCGACGGCAGCTTTGAGGGGCAGTTCTCCGACTCCAACATGGGTGAAACGGGTAAAGACTACCCCAACGGCACGGTCTACCTCTGCTCCTTCACCGGACACTTCTCCCTGTCCGAAAAGCTGGACATCCACTCCTATCCCCTGACGTTGGAGGAGGTCACCCCTGACCGTCCGGCCGGCGAAGAATGGATCGACAACGGCATTCTCCACGTCTCCTCCGGCCCCTACGGTCTTTATAATGACTATACAGATGGCAAGATGTCCCGCAACTTCATGCTGTACGCCCCCACCGCCCCTGTGTTCGGTCTGGACGAAAGCCTGCTCAGCTGGTGGCCCGGCCGCTTTGAAGAGAACCCGCCCGAAACACTCAACTGCTGGGCCCTGTGGAACGTGGAGGCGGGCACCGCTTTCTTTACCGCCCTGCAAATCACAAATTAACGGAGGTTTTGTCATGAAAAAGACCAAGCCCCTGTGGCTGAAAATTCTGCTGGCCCTTGTCCTGCTGGGCTTTGCCGCCTGTGTATGGGAGTTTGTCAGCTCCCAGAACCCCTACATCCTGCCCGTGAAGCGGGCTTTGAAGTACAACGTGTTGGGCATGTCCACCGTGGACCGGGATGCCGAGCGCACCGGCCTGTCTGAAAACTTTTCCTCGGTGGTCTATTCCGATGGCGAAGTGCTGACCAATGAGTTCGACCCCGCCGCCGACAACAAAAAGGTGCTTTCCGACGACAAGCTCACCCGCCTTGTGAACTACGCCCACGGCTATCAGCTGGACATGCCCGCCGGGGCGGAATTTGATTTCTCCCTGTCCCCCCTGTATATCACCGGAAAGGCAGACAGTTTTGATGTGACCGTCTCCCGGGAAAAGGCCGACTACCAGAGCCTGAAGGACGTAGTCACCTTCGAGCTGTCCACCTTCCTGCCATGGTTCTTTGAGGACAACACGGTGGAAAACTACGTTTATTACTATGAGTACCGCTTCCTGCTGGACGAGGGCTGGCAAAAAAACAACGGTGTGACCACCACCAGCTGGACGGACGACGCTGTCAACGCCTACTTTGTGGAGGCGCAGGTGGACGAGCTGCCCGACGAATTATATGACGGCTACCTGTACGTCAACTATTTTACCTCCAGCCGGGAGTATCTGCGCGTTATGTTCCGCTATCAGAAGGAGGACACCGCCACCCGGGATGCTCTGGTGGCTCTGGCCAAGAACACCCGCATCTTTGACCCCGTGGGCACCGCGGTGTACCACACTGATTACCACCCCGACCTGACTGACGTTAAGTGGTCACAGGAGACAAGCGACCTGTTCGCCTCCCTCAACGACTTTTCCTCCTCTCCCGACTGGGGCATCTTCCTGCAGGACTTCTATATCAACGGCTTCGAGGGGGAGCTGACAGAGATGGAGCGGGCGCTGGACTACACCTTTCCCGTGATCCTCTACTACCGCCACCTCCCCACCCACGAATTCCCCACAGACGTCATGCAGGAAAACTATGAGGCGGGCCGTCTGGTAGAGCTGACCCTGCAGCTGACCGACAACAACAACATGGACATGTTCGCCAAGTCCCCTCTTCTGGACATCTACCGGGGCAAAATGGACGAGCAAGTGCGTGCCTGGGCGCGGGCTGCCGCCGACTTCGGCCACCCCTTCCTGTTCCGCCTGAACAACGAGATGAACTCCGACTGGACCAGCTACGGCGGCGTGGTCAACCTGGCCGACCCGGCCATCTTTACCGCCGTGTGGCAGCGCATCTACCGGATCTTTGAAGAAGAAGGCGTGGACAACTGCATCTGGATCTACAACCCCAACGACCGGCAGGCGCCCCCCTCCAACTGGAACAATTCGCTGGCCTATTACCCGGGCAACGAGTATACCCAGATGATCGGTGTGACCGGCTACAACAACGGCACTTATTACACCAAATGGGCAGAGGAATGGCGCGAATTTGACGTGATCTACGACCTGATCTGGGACGAGTATCACCCCCGCTTCGCCGCATTCCCCTGGATCATCACTGAATTTGCCTCCAGCGGCATTGGCGGCGATAAAGTGGCCTGGATCAATAACATGTTTGAGCACATTGGAGACTATCCCAACATTCGCATGGCCGTCTGGTTCAGCTTCGCCGACTTTGACGATGCCAACGGCGGTGTACCCGCCCGCACCTATTGGCTGGACGAGACCCCCGAAACGCTGGAGGCCTTCCGTCAGGGGTTGAAACAGCAGTTTTCCACCCCTTGACAAGCATTCCCTCCTGTGTTACTATCTCTCTGCCTTTATCCGGGTACCGCTCAGCTGGGCGGTACCCGTTTTTCGCAGTACGAAAGAAAAGGGTTGATCATTTTGCTGTACATCCTCCTCATGGCCGTAAGCCTCGCTCTGGACGCCTTTGCCGTATCCACCTCCACCGCCATCGCCACCCCCGGCTTCCGTAAGCGGGACGCACTGAAAATGGGCATCTGGTTCGGCTGCTTCCAGGCCGCCATGCCGTTGGCCGGCTGGCTGCTTGCCACCGGACTAAGCCAGTACATCGTGGCCTTCGACCACTTTATCGCCTTCGGCCTGCTGGCCTTTATCGGCGGCAAGATGGTGTGGGGCTCCTTTGAAAAGGACTGCGACCAATGCGCCGAAGCGCAGTCCGATGCCTGCGACCTGTCTCCCCGCCGTCTGTGCCTGCTGGCCATCGCCACCTCCATCGACGCCATGGCCGCCGGCGTTTCCATGGCCTTCATGCCCGACATGAACATCGCCTTGGCCTGTGCCGTCATCGGTATCGTGGCCTTCGGCCTGTCCGCCGCGGGCGGCATCCTGGGCAAGGGCCTGGGTTGCCTGTTCCAGAAGCGGGCCGAGCTGGTAGGCGGTCTCGTCCTCATCGCCATCGGCACCAAGATCCTCGTTGAGCACCTGTGCGCAGGAACCTGATAGCAACAAAAAATGCCCCACACCAACGGTGTGGGGCATTTTGCACTTAGAATGGGAAGTTGAAAAAGCTGCCGAAGGGCCACTGGTAGTAATAGCGGTCATTGCCGCCGTACTGCTGATTGCCGGAAGGCTGCTGGCTGGGCTGGGGCTGTGCGGTTGCCTCCTGTTCCTGCTCGGCAGCAGGCTGCTTCTCCGCCAGCGTCAGCTTCAGCTCCATCTCCTTCTGGTCGCGCAGGATCTTCAGGGTGACAGTATCTCCCGCCCGGTAGGTGGCAACGGTGGCCACCAGCGCGGAGTGGGTGTTGATCTCGGTGTCGTCGATGGCAATGATAATGTCGCCCACCTTCAGGCCGGCCTTTTCGGCGCTGGAGTTTTCCTCCACCACCTCAACATAGGCGCCCACCTTCAGGCCGTAACGCTTGGCATCCAGCTCGGAAACGCTGGAGATCTGAACGCCCATATAGGGCTTTCCGGTCACGTAGCCGTGCTCGATCAGGTCCTTGATAATGTCCTTTACGTCGTTGACAGGAACGGCAAAGCCCAGTCCCTCCACCGAGGCAGAGGACCCGGTGCTGGACATTTTGGCGGTGGTAATGCCAATGACCTCACCATAAGCATTGAACAGCGGGCCACCGGAGTTGCCGGAGTTGATGGCACAGTTGGTCTGCAGCATGTTCAGGCTGGTGGCGTTGTTTCCGCTTCCGGTGGTGATGACCCGGTCCAGCGCGGACACCAGTCCGTCGGTCAGGGAGTAGGTCAGCTCGCCCAGGGGGTTGCCGATGGCATAAACCGCTTCACCCACCACCAGCTTGTCCGAGTCGCCCAACACCACGGGAGTCAGGCCCTGAGCCTCGATCTTCAGCACGGCCACATCGTTGTCCGCCTCGCTGCCCACCAGCTTGGCCTCATAGCTCTCACCGTTCTGGAAAGAGACAGTGATGGGCACGGTCTTATCCTTGACGGCCTCTTCGATCACGTGATGGTTGGTCACGATATAGCCGTCCCGGGTGATGACAAAGCCGGAGCCGGTGGCCGCGGCGGTGGTGGTATAGCCAAAGACGTTGGTGGTGGTGGACACGGTGATACCCACGCAGGCATCCACATTGGCAGCATATACCTGCGCCGGAGTCAGCGCCGTGGCAGAGGGCACGTTGGCCACGGTCACCGCCACAGGGGTGTGCTCCCCGTGATAAATGGTGGTCTCGCCCTTATCGCCAAAGCGGTCCACAAGGGCCGCGCCACCCACACCGGCAATGCCGCCCAGCAGGGCGCAGCACAGGCACAGGGCCGCGATCTTCACTCCGGAGCGTTTTTTCTTCACCGGCTGCTCCACATCGCCCACCATACGATAGGTGGTGTGAATGGGCTGCTGGGTCTCCTCCCGGCGATCAAAATTATTGTAAGGATCGTACATAGTATTACCTCCTCGTAAGCAGTCATTCTCAGTTTACAAGGCAAGCATACAGCCAATTTGTGTCTAAAGCATGAAGAAACTGCTACGATTTTTTAAATTGCAACAAAATCAGCGGGTTTATTTTTCGTTTGTGCTGCCGCGCAGAATGGCCGCCGTATCCTCCGCCGCAAGGCGCAGGTCGGCCTTTACTCCGTCCAGCAGGCCCAGCCCCAGCAGGTTGAGCACCACCAGCGTCAGGATGGGGCCCAAGACCATACCGGCCACACCGCCCACGCGCATGCCCACGTAGATACTGACCAGCGAGAGGATGGAGGACAGCCCCGTCTGGTTGCCCACGAACTTCGGCTCCGCCACCCGGCGAAACACCACTACCACGCCCCAAATCAGCATAATGGCGATGGCCCGGTCATATCGGGCGGTGAACAGGTCGATGACCGCCCACGGCACCATAATGGTGCCCGAGCCCACAATGGGGATAAAGTCCAGCACCGCCAGTGCCAGCGCCAGCAGCAGAGCATAGCTCTGTCCGGTAAGCAGAAAACCGCCCAGCAGGATAAAGAACACACCCACCGTCAGCAGAAGCTGTGCCTTGAGATACCCGCCGAAGGCGGCCAGCGCCGCCGTCTTGATCTGCCGCACAAGGCGCAGCAGCCCGTCATCCATGCGCTGAATGATCCGGGTGCGCAGGTAAGGATAGTCCGCACACAGGAAATAGGAAGCCATCAGAAACACGATGGTCGCCAGCGCGAATCCGGCCACATCTTTGGCTTTGTCGGTGGCAAACTGGGTCAGGTAGCCCAAGTCGGGGGCCGCCGTCTGCATCCAGTCCTGCAGCCAGACTGCCACCCGCTCCAGCACAGTTTGGTCCGGGGCAGTAATGGCAATGGGCAGCTTTTCCACCACCCCCTGCAAAAACAGGTCCAGCTCCAGCACGCTCTGCTCTACGGTGTTCAGAATGCTCTGCCAGTTTTCTGCCAGAGAAATCATCTCCTGCACCGCCGCGCGCACCAGCAGGGACAGGGCCGTGCCCGCCGCACCGAAAACCACCAGCAGGGACAACAGACTCAGCACCCCTCTGGACCAGCCCAGCCGCTTTTGCAGGGTGCGGACCACGGGATTGAGCAGGGCCGCCGCACCGAGGGCCAAAAGAAAGGGCATAAACAGGGACAGCAGGGGTCGCCCCAACGTCCATACAAACAGCACCACCAGCACCGTTATCCAAAGCCGGATGCCGATGCGCAGCCAAAGCCGCCCTCGTTCCGGCCAGCTGAGTTGTTCGCGATACATCTCATCGCCCCCTTGTTTTTGCTGGTTTTCATTATACGCATTCTTCCGGGAAAAGAAAGGGATATTTGTAAACTTTTTCGCATCTTCCCAATCCCCTCACATATCCTTGTCCCCTTTTTCATAGACTGTACCAACCGAAAAAGGAGCGTGAACGCAAATGAAGGGAACTGCCGGACAAGTCATGCGGGTACTGCGGCGCAGCACCGCGCTGGCACTGGCCGCCACCGCGGCATGGGTAACGGTGCGCACAGCAGACGCGACACACGCGCAGGAGGCAATGCAGGCCCTGTCTCAAGACACCGCCCTTGCCATCTCCCTGCTCCGCTCCCAGCTCCCAGCTGCCCCTGTTCCGGATGCCCCAACAGGCTGGCAGCGGCTGGTGCTGGCCCAGTCTCCCGCACTGCGGGCATCCTTTGGGGATGCCCCGGCTATTTTGCAGGCCGCGGAACCATCCTCCCAGCCTCCAACCGACCCGGCGGACGAGGACCTGTCCGAACCTCCCCTGCCCGATACCGACATTGAAAACACCAACGTCATTCCCCGCACCATGGTCCCCTCCGCCACCCAGAGCTATCTGCGCACCGGAGACATCTACATCGCCAACCGGGCGGACAAACAGCCGGACGTAGCCGCACTGGCTTCCGCTCCGGTCCACATCACCCTGTCTGACGGCCCACAGGTGCTCATCCTCCACTCCCACGGCAGCGAGGCCTATACCCCCTCCGGCAGCGACACTTATGAAGAAAGCGACCCCTACCGCACCACCGACTGTAATTATAATGTAGTCCGGGTGGGGGAGGAGATGGCCCGGGTGTTCCGGGAACAGGGCTTTGAGGTCCTGCACGACACCACGCTGTACGATTACCCATCCTATAACGAAGCCTATGACCGTTCCCTTGCCGCCGCAAAGCGGTGGCTGGACCAGTATCCCTCCATTCAAGTGGTGCTGGACGTGCATCGGGACGCTCTGGTCGCCGAAGACGGCACCATCTACAAGGCCGTGTCCACCGAGGACAGAGAACAGGCGGCGCAGGTCATGCTGGTGGTGGGCACGGACGGTACGGGCAAGCATCCTCTCTGGCAGGAAAATCTCACCTTCGCCATGCGCGTCCAGCAGCAGCTGTTGGACGACCACGAAACCCTGGCCCGCCCCATGGTGCTGCGCGCCTCCCGGTACAACCAGCACCTATCCGTGGGCTCGGTGCTGGTGGAGGTGGGCACCCACGGCAATACATTGCAGGAGGCTCTGCTGGGCGCGCGGCTCTTTGCCCAAAGCACCGCAAAGGTGTTGGAGGGATTAAAATAAGGAAATACCCGCCGCCGGAATTCCGGCGGCGGGTTGTTGCTTTTATGGATTGCAGTTTCCGCAGGGCGCATAGCCCATAGATATTACTTCGTCTCGCGTCCCGTTGTGATATCCCTTGTTCTGCTCCTTTATGGTGCTCGCACTGCGGCAAGAGGGGTAGTGGAATTTCTTTGTGTTTAAGTTCAGCACATACTCCCCTCCCGCAGAACCCTGTCCCGGAATGACATCCTGCTCCGGCGCTTCTTCCTTCCTCTCTTTTTCGATGGTGAACCAGACGTCCTCTCCATCGCTCACGCAGAGGATCGTGCCGTTGTAGTCGGTACGTAAAACATATACCTCGGCATCTTGCAATCGACTAAGCGCGGCTTCGGTGGGGTGTCCGTAGGAGTTCCCCTCGCCCACGCTGATGACTGCATACTCCGGCATAATTTCCCGCAGGAACGGATAGGTTGTGGAGTTCTCACTGCCGTGATGGCCCACCTTCAACACAGTGCTCTCCAGCTCATAACCTGCAGCCAAAATATCCTCTTCCTCTTCCCGCTCCGCGTCCCCGGCGAACAGGAAGGAGGTGTTTTTGTACACCACACGCAAAACAAGGGACATATTGTTGGGGTCCTCGCTCTCCCGCGCAGGTCCAAGCACCTGCACCTGCGCACTGCCCAGATAGAACGTGTCCCCCGCTTTGGGGACGGTAATCTGTTTCCCCTGTCGGGCAAGATAGGTCACGAAGTTGTCAAAGGCTTCGCTGTCAAAGTCCGTCACGCTGCACAGGGCGGTGTCCACTGTGGCGTAGTTCAGCGCACCGGAAAGTCCACCCACATGGTCCTCATGGCCGTGGGTGGCCACGATGTACTCCAGATGGTCAACCCCATGTTCCTTTAAATAGGAATAAATCAGACTGCTGTCCCCCCGGTTGCCGCCGTCAATGAGCATGGCTTTACCATCACACAAAACAAGCGCCGCATCCGCCTGCCCCACATCGATAAAGTGAATCGCAAAGGAAGACTCCGTTTCCTGCTCCGAACCAGATACCACATCACCCAGAAGGGTGTCCGTCCCCTTCAGCTTGGCCGACAGCGCCCGATAAGAAATAATCGCCATATCGCCGCGGGTAAATGTGGACTGCGCATTATATTCCCCGTTGGAGATGCCCACCTGCTCGGCCAGCGGCCAGGCATTGTCCCA
>JAFVVH010000044.1 GCA_017502285.1 Oscillospiraceae bacterium
CCGTCGGCCAGCTCGCCGATGGCGACGGAAACGCCGCCGGCGCCGAAGTCGTTGCAGCGCTTGATCAGGCGGGTGACCTCGCCGTTGCGGAACAGGCGCTGGATCTTGCGCTCCTCGGGGGCGTTGCCCTTCTGGACCTCGGAGGCCATGGTGGTCAGGGACTTCATATTGTGGCTCTTGGAGGAGCCGGTGGCACCGCCGATGCCGTCACGGCCGGTGCGGCCGCCCAGCAGTACGATCACGTCGCCGGGGGCGGGACGCTCACGGCGCACGTTTTCCGCAGGAGCGGCACCCACTACGGCACCGCATTCCAGGCGCTTGGCGATGTAACCGTCGTGATAGACTTCAGCCACGTGGCCGGTGGCCAGACCGATCTGGTTGCCGTAGGAGGAGTAACCGGCGGCTGCGGTGGTGGCCAGCTTGCGCTGGGGCAGCTTGCCGGGGGTGGTTTTGTCAAAGGGAACGCGGGGATCGCCGCCGCCGGTGACGCGCATGGCCTGATGGACGTAGACGCGGCCGGACAGGGGGTCGCGGATACAGCCGCCGATACAGGTGGCTGCGCCGCCGAAGGGCTCGATCTCCGTGGGGTGGTTGTGGGTCTCGTTCTTGAACATGAGCAGCCAGTCCTGTACCTTGCCGTCCACGGTGGCGGGGACGCGGATGGAGCAGGCATTGATCTCCTCGCTCTCGTCCAGCTCGGGCAGCAGACCCCGCTTTTTCAGGGTCTTGGCGCCGATAGTGGCCAGATCCATCAGGGTCTGGGGCCGCTTGGCGGCCTTTTCCTCGCCGTACACCTCCACCCGGGCGGCAAGATAGCGATCATAGGCGGCCTTGACGGCGGGGTCGGTGATGGACACGCTGTCGATGTGGGTGGAGAAGGTGGTGTGGCGGCAGTGGTCGGACCAATAGGTGTCCACCAGACGCACCTCGGTGATGGTGGGGTCGCGCTTCTCCTCGTCACGGAAGTAGGCCTGCAGGAATTTCAGGTCGTCCAGATCCATGGCAAGACCCAGATTGGACAGCAGATCGGCAAGACCGCCCTCGTCCAGCGCGGTAAAGCCGGTGACGGTGGCCACGGAATCGGGGATGTCATAAGTACGGACCAGAGTGTCGGGCTTGTCCATAGAGGCCTCCCGGCTCTCCACGGGGTTGATCAGATAGCCGCGGATCTTGCCCATGTCGGCGGCGGACAGCTCGCCCTCCAGCAGATAGACCTTGGCATAGGCGATCAGAGGACGGTCCACACCGGCCATGAGCTGGATGCACTGGGCGCAGGAGTCGGCCCGCTGGTCGAACTGGCCGGGCAGGGCTTCCACCGCCAGAGCGCTGTGGGTGTAGGCGGGGGCGGGATAGTTTTCCTCGTACACCACGTCTACCTGAGGCTCGGAGAAGACGATGCCCTTAGCCTGCTCGTAAATGGCCGGGTCGATTTGGTCGGCATCGTACCGGTTCAGGATGGCCACGCTCTTCAGCGCGGTCACACCCAACTGCTCCCGCAGCTGAGCGCACAGGCCCTGAGCCTCTACATCGAAGCCGGGCTTTTTCTGGGAATAACAGCGAAAAACACTCATGTCCATTCCTCCATATGGTAAAGGTTTCTTGTTCTCTTTTTAAAACAGGCCGAAAAACACGTTGGCCCGGGTGGGGGTGAGTTGAGAGGGGCTTTCCCATCGGGAGAGCACGCTGCCGCGCTTAAAGCACAGGGGGGCAATGGGAAGCTGGTCGGTCAGATAGGAGCACAGCTCGCTGGCAGCTTTAGGACGCTCCTGCTCGGGAGCAGACAGGAATTGTGCCAGCAGTCGGTCACATTCTCCACTGTGCCAGCGGCTGTAATTCAGAGGGCCTGCGCTTGACAAAAGTGCGCTCAGGTCAAAGTCGGCGGTCAGGCTGACTTCGCCCAGATACAGGTCAAAGCGGCCGTTGGCCAGTGCGCTGAGGTATTCGCTCCACGGCAGGGCGGAGACGGTGACGGCCAGGCCGGCTTTTTCCAGATGCCGGGAAAGGAGTTGAGCTGCGGTGACCTTGTAGCTGTTTTCGTTATTGACCAGCAGGGTGAGCCTGCGGCCGGTCAGATTGGCCTGCTCCGCAAGGGATTGGGCGGTATCCGGTGAGGGGAGCTGACGGGTCAACATTTCGTCATACAGCGGGGAAGCCGGGTGGAAGGGCAGAGCGGAGGCTCTGGCATGGCCGGACCAGGCGGTGGACACCAACGCCCCGCGGTCTACGGCCGCTGCAGCGGCCGTGCGGTTGGCAGCGGAGTGGAAAGGGCTTCGGACCGTGTTGAAGCCAAGGTAGACAAGGGACGTGGTATCATAGTCCACCGTACTGTACGTGCCGGAAAAACCCGGCGAGCCAGTGCCCGAGGGGTCGGTGGCGACCAAAGACAGTTCGCCCAGTTCCAAAGCATCTGTCAGCTGTTTGGTCTGGGACACGGTTACCAGCTTGATGGGGTCCAAGCCGTCTGAACGTGGGATGAGGCAAAGGGAATCCTCGGTACGCTCTGAGAGTACATAGGGGCCGGTGCCAAGCGGACGGTCACCATCACCAAGGACGATGGGGATGTCCAGCAGGGCAGGCAGGCCGGTGTTGGGGCGGGTCAGGATGATGACCAATCGGTGTTCACCATCGGCGGTCATAGAGCTGACACAGGAGAACCGCCCGGAATACGGGGAGTCGGCGGTGCGGGCCAGCTCCAGCGAGCGGACAACGGGGGCGGCGGTGAGGGGAGTGCCGTCAGAAAAGGTGATATCCTGCCGCAGAACGAAGGTCCATACAAGGCCGTCTTCACTGGCGGAGTAGCTGTCGCACAGCACCTTTTGCGCTGTGAATGCGGGGTCCAGCCGGAACAGGCCCTCATACACCAGCGGGGCCAGTGTCTGGTTGACCCGGCTGTGGGTGAGGATGGGGTGGAAACGCTCGGCCGTATCAAAGGCCAGAGACAGGGGGCGCAGGGTCTGCGGCTCGGACTGAGAGGTGTCCGGCTCCGGGGTGGAGATGGATTGCTCGGGCGGCGATGGGAGCCGGTAACAGCCGGACAGGGACAAGGCCAGACCCAAAGCCAGTATGCGGTTGCACCATGGTCGTTTGGCCATTGTCATCTTCCTTTACTTCGTCAATTGGATCATGGCGGCCATGCTGCCCCGGCGGTCGCCCAGCAGGCGGTGGGACCAGTAAAGATCGGACCGGCAGGCGGTGCAATGGTCAGACACAGCAATATGAGCCGGGTCAAGTCCGGCGCGGAGAAGTGTATTTTGAATGATGCCCTTCAAATCTACCCGGAACTTGCCGGTTTCCAGCGGTTCGATAAACGCAGAGGCCAGAGGACCCAACGCGGCAGTCATTTCATTGGGTACGTCATCATGGGTCTCGAAACAGCATTTGGAAATGGACGGACCGATGGCGGCCAAAATGGCTCCGGGGTCGCAGTGGTAGTCACCCACCATCTGCTGTACCGCACGGGCGGCAATGGACAGGGCAGTTCCCCGCCAGCCGGAATGAACGGCGGCGATACAGCCACGGACGGGGTCGTACAGCAGGACCGGAACGCAGTCGGCACAAAAGACCGTCAGGCACAGGCCGGGCACATCGGTGATCAGGCCGTCCGTTTCCCACGGGGCGGGGGCGATCATATCCATGCCCTTATCCCGGGCGGTAACGGGTCGAACGTGGTCGCCGTGGACTTGCCGGGTCTTGATAAGTCCGGTATGGTCCGCGCCGATGGCGCAGCAGAACAGGCGGAAATTTTCCCGCACGCAGGCAGGGTCATCCCCACGGTTATAGCCCAGATTCAGGCCGGCCCACACACCCTGACTTGTGCCGCCCAGACGGGTGGAAAAGCCGTGGGCAACGCCTCCGGCCCGGTCAAAGCGGCTGCTGGACAGGAAAGAGATGCCCTGTGCGGTTTTCAGGGTAAAGTCCATAAACAGCCCTCCAGACCTGCGGGAAATTACAACTACCTATTTTATAATAAAAATATGCTGGTGGCAAGGAGTTAGGAAAGAGAAATATAAGATGCTTTTGGTGCGGAAATGGTCGCTTTACACATACCCATACATTCCACGCACGGAAACCTCCCCGGTGGAGACCGCCTGCGTGCTGCCGTCCGGGAATTTCACCAGCAGACGGAACTCGTCGTCGATCCCGGTGGCAAAGGCATCCCGGGTGGTCGTGGGGGTGATGAGCCGTACCGGTTTGCCTGTGGTCAGGCAGTCGGCACGATACCGCTCCAAGTAAGCCGATTTGCCTGCGGGAAAGCGGGCATATAACCGGTCCAAAGCCAGAATGACCTGGGTGGCCAGCTGGGCATAGTTGGCCTTGCGGCCCAGTTCCATGGACAGGGAGGTGGCAATGGAACGAATCTCGTCCGGGAAGTCGGCAGGGGTGTGGTCCACATTGATCCCGATGCCCACCACCAGATAGTCCGGCCTGCCGGTTTTGGGGTCTGGGGCCAGTTCTGTGAGGATGCCGCATAGTTTTTTGCCGTTCATCACAAGGTCGTTGGTCCATTTGATCTGCGGGCGCAGGCCGCAGGCGGCCTGAATGGCATCGCATACGGCCACCGCCGTCCAGGCGGTGAAGGAGGCTGCTGTTTCGGGGGACAGGCAGGGGTGCAGCAGGGCAGACAGATACAGGCCCAACCCATCGGGAGAGTGGAAGGTGCGCCCGGCCCGGCCCCGGCCGGCACTTTGATGGCGGCTGAGGATGACAAGGCCCTCATCGGCACCCTGTGCGGCGTGACGCTTGGCTTCGGTATTGGTGGAGTCCACGCTGTCCGGGCACAAAAGGCGGCTGCCGACCCGACAGCCCTGAAGGGCAGAAGTCAGCTGCGCATACAGGTCATCCATTTCATTCCCTCCCAAATCTTAGTAAACCTATTATAAAGCATCTTTCCCCCCGCGTCCAGCGGCATATTGCAGGGCCCTGTCCCATACACTGAAATGAGATAAATGCAGGAAAGGGTGGCGGATATGGCATTTGAAAATGAGCGTTTTCACAGTGGGGCGGCCCACAGTGTGACACTGGAGGAGCGGGAGCGGCTGTGCGTCTCGGGGGTAGAGGAAGTGGAGAGCTTTGACGAAAACACCATTGTCATGGTCACATCGGGTGGACCGCTGGTGGTCCGGGGCAGTGACCTGCACATTGAGCAGCTCAGTCTGGACGGCGGGCAGCTGCGGGTGGAGGGACAGGTGGAGTCACTGACCTATGAAGATGACCGGGGTGGCCGGGGTGGTTTGCTGGCCCGGCTATTTGGCTGAGTATGGGCGTTTCTATTCAGGACCAGGGCTGGGCTATGGTACAGGCTCTGCTGCTGGGTGCGTCGGCGGGGCTGCTCTATGACCTGTTTCGTATTGTCAGGGCGCGTGTGCCTCTGCCTGTGCTGGGCAGTGTGCTGGACCTTGTGTTTTGGATATGTGTCACCTTTGCGCTGTTTTTCTGGTCGCTGGATGCGTGGGGCGGCCGGATCCGGCTGTACGGCGCGGCGGGTCTGCTGCTGGGAGGTGTTCTTTATTTCTGGCTGCTGAGTTCCAGACTGCTGAAATTGGGCTTTCGGGCGGCTGATCTGGTCACGATGCTGTGCTGTTTGGCACTTTTGCCCATGAATGGATTGATTTTCCTCTTGAAAAAAATGAAAAATTTTGCAAAAAACCGCTTTCATTATGGACGCAAATGGTATAAAATAAATCAGATAACTGAGGAAATGGCCGCAGCAGGTCGCCGCAAGGCGGCACGTCAGTCCGGAGGTGCGTCTGATGCAAGTCAAAAAAGCAGGTTTTCTGACCAAGATCGTGGTGCTGGCACTGTTGATCTACATGGCAACGTCCCTGCTGAATTTGCGCGCCCGGCTCCAGAACGATCTGGAGGAAAAAAACGCACTGGCCTCGCAGGTGGAGCAGCTGACCCAGGAGAATACCCAGCTGGCCGACGCCATCGAGAACAAGGACGATCCTGACGTGCTGGAAGCCGTGGCCCGGGATAAGGGCTTTGTAAAGGCCGGCGAAAAGCTGTTCGTGGACGTGGCTAACTGACCGTTTCCCGGTTTACCATCACAAGGAGGATGTTTGGGTCGATTATGGAGTTTGGTGTAGGTTCCATCGTAGAGGGGAAAGTGACCGGGATCACGAAGTTCGGAGCGTTTGTGTCCCTGCCCGGGGGAAAGTCCGGACTGGTACATATCTCCGAAATCGCTTATTCCTATGTAAGCGAAGTGTCCGAATTTTTGCAGGAGGGTCAGGAGGTCAAGGTCAAGGTCATTGGTATTGACGAGTCCAACCGGATCAACCTGTCTATCAAGAAGGCAGCGGAGCCGCCTGTCAAGCAGGCCGGTGCGGGTGCCAACACAGGCCGTGCTCCTCGTCCCTATAACAACAATACCGGTGCGTCCAGAGGGGGAAATTTTGCCCCCCGTCCTGCCGCCAGCAAGGCGCCCATGGACTTTGAGGACCGGCTCAAGCAGTTTATGCAGTCTTCCGACAGCAAGCTGTCCGAACTGCGCTACATTGAAAAGAAGGGCAGCTCCCGCAGGGGCGGCCGCAGATAAAACACAAAAGACCGCACAGCGTAGGCTGTGCGGTCTTTTTGTGCAAAAAAACAACGCCCTCGGTGGAGGGCGTTCACGCAAGGAGAATAGAATGAACAGATGTCGCGCAGATGTGCCATTGGATTGAGCTGCAAGAAGAATATACCAAAAATTACCAATTTGGTCAATAAGAACTTTTGTCGTATTATGCGATGGGCAAAATGCACAGGATGGATGGGGCGAAATGAAAATATTTTCAAATTTTTTACAAAAGAGTGGTGCAAATCGGGCTGGACTGTGGTATACTGTGTGCAAGCAGAGAAGGTTCTCTGCAAACCCATATCCGCCCCGTTCGGGGTGAAAGGAGCTGACACGCATGAAGTTTACGTTTACAGACAAAAAGGTCAACCTGCCCAATTCTGTTCACGCCTATGCCGAAAAGAAGGTGGGCAAGCTGGACCGCTACTTCCGGGAGGATACCGCCGCAGCTGTTACATTCAGTGTGGAAAAGGACCGAAATAAGGTTGAGATCACCATTCGGTCTGGCGGAACCATCCTGCGCGTGTCGGAGAGCACCTCTGATATGTTCGCGTCCATCGACTCTGCCGTGACCCTGCTGGAACGTCAGATCCGCAAGAACAAGACCCGGTTGGAAAAACGCCTGCGTCAGGGTGCGTTTGAGCGCACGGTGGACGAAGAGAGTTCCTTTGTCCCTGTGACGGAGGAGGGCGAGTACGAGATCGTGCGCACCAAGACCTTCCCCATCAAGCCCATGACCAGAGAGGAAGCTATTTTGCAGATGAACCTGCTCAGCCACAGCTTCTACGCGTTTAAGGATGAAGCGGCAGGCGGCGCGTTTGCGGTGGTTTACCGCCGCAACGACGGCGGCTACGGCCTGATCGAAGACGAGGGCTGAACCAAATACCTGCAGGGGCACGGCGATGCCGTGCCCCTGCTTTATGCGCGATGCAGTTCTATCTGAAAAAACCGTCAAAAAGTGTTTCTCCCGGCGGCAGGGGGAGTTGTAAATGAAATTTCTTGGCTTTCTGCCCGGAAAAACTTGCATTTTTCCAGCAGGCAGAGTATAATCCTATCATATCCACGCACAAGTGTTTTTGCCTCGCGGACAAAACCTTGCATTTTATTTGTGAAGGAGAAATCAATCATGAAAAAGTTTCTTGCTCTCGCACTGTCCGGCGTTATGATGCTGGGCCTGCTGGCCGGCTGCGGTGGCGGCGGTGCTGCCTCCGGTGAGCAGACCGGCGAGAAGATCGTCAAGATCGGTGTGTTCGAGCCCACCTCCGGTGACTCCGCTTCCGGCGGCAAGAAGGAAGTTCTGGGTATGCAGTATGCCAACGTGGAGACCCCCACCGTCACCGTGAACGGTGAGGAGTACAAGGTCGAGCTGGTTATTTCCGATAACGGCTCCACCACCGACAAGGCTCCCTCCGCTGCCTCCAATCTGGTTGACGCGGGCGTGGCTCTGGTTCTGGGCTCCTACGGTTCCGGTGTGTCCATGGCCGGCGGCCCCATCTTCAATGATGCCGGCCTGGCTGCCATCGGTGTGACCTGCACCAACCCCAACGTGACTGCCGGTAACGACTACTACTACCGCATTTGCTTCCTGGACAACTTCCAGGCTGACGTTCTGGCCAACTTCGCCATGGATAAGTTCGATGCTGACGTGGCTTACCTGCTGGGCGAGACCGGCAACGAGTATGACCAGGGCCTGGTGGCCTTCTTTGAGCAGGTGTTCACCGCCGCCGGCGGCACTGTCATCAAGAAGTCCTTCCCCACCAATAACTCTGACTTTACCACCTATTTGAACGAGGCCAAGGACGCCGGTGCCGACGTGATCTTCACCCCCGTGTCCATTGCTTATGCCACCCAGATCGTGACCCAGGCAGCTTCTCTGGGCATCACCGCTCCTATCCTGGGCTCTGACACTCTGGACGACAACATGGTCCTGGAAGCTGCCAAGGGCACCGACATTCAGCTGTTCGTGTCCACCTTCTATCAGGAGGGCGGCTCTCCCGAGTTTGACGAGGGCATCAAGAACTACATCAACACAAACAGCACCGCCAAGGACTCCAACGGCGGCAACGATACCATCTCCGCTGTGACTGCCATGGGCTATGATGCCTACTACGTGGCTCTGGAAGCGATGAAGGCTGCGGGCAGCGTGCAGCCCGAGGACATCAAGGCCGCTCTGAGCGGTGTGACCTACACCGGCGTGTCCGGCGCCATCGCCTTTGACGAGATCGGCGATGCCATCCGCGATACCGCTTACATCAAGACCGCCAACACCGCTGACGGCACCTGGGCTCTGGAGACTGTCCAGACCGGCTCCGCCAGCTAAACCAAACCACGATAAGTATGCAGCTTGGCGGGGGCGCAATGCCCCCGCCAAGCGTTGCATTTGCAAATGATGGGCTGCCTCGAAAAAAGCCGGGGCATCGGCTCGTTTCGAGACGGCCCAACTAAAATAAAAGGAGGCTCTTATGGAATATATTATTTCCGTCCTGCTCTCCGGCGTTTCGGTGGGCGGGCAGTACGCCCTGATCGCCATTGGCTACACCATGGTGTACGGTATCCTGCGCCTGATCAACTTTGCCCATGGCGATGTGTTCATGGTGGCAGGTCTGATGGGCATTTACCTGTCGGCCAGCATGCCCCTGTACGTGGCCCTGCCGCTGGTCATCGTATTGACTGCGGTGCTGGCATTCTGCATTGAGCGCGTGGCCTATAAGCCCCTGCGCTCCGCCCCCCGTATGTCGGTAATGATCTCCGCCATCGGTGTGAGCTACCTGCTGCAGAATACCGCTACTTACATCACGGGCGCTCAGCCCATGACCTACCCCACGATACCCTTCCTGTCCGATACGGTGGTCATTGCCGGAACCCCTACCAAGTGGGCGGTGCTGCTGACCCCGGTGCTGGTGCTGGCGCTGGTCATCGGCCTGACCCAGCTGATCAACCACACCAAGGTGGGTATGGCCATGCGTGCGGTATCCAAGGACTTTGAGACCGCTCAGCTTATGGGCATCAAAATCAACAATACCATCTCCGCCACCTTTGTGATCGGTTCTCTGCTGGCGGCGGTGGGTTCGGTGCTGTACTTCACAAACTATACCGCAGTTACTCCGACCATCGGTGCGCTACCCGGTCTGAAGGCCTTTGTAGCCGCTGTGTTCGGTGGGATCGGGTCCATTCCCGGCGCGGTGATCGGCGCGTTCATTATCGGCATCTGCGAGACCATCATCAAGGGCCTGCCTGCCGCATGGGACGTGTCGGTGTTTTCCGATGCATTTACCTTTGCGCTTCTCATCATCGTGCTGGTGTTCAAGCCCACCGGCCTGTTTGGTGAAAAGGCTACCGACAAGGTTTAAGGAGGTGCCCAAATGATCCGTAAAAAGAGCAAAAAGGGTGCTTTTATCGCCCTGACGTGCGTCGTGGCTTTTTTGGCCCTGATCGTGCTGATGGAAAACCTGACCGCACTGGTACCCGGTGCCCCTGCGGTGTTCAAGCCCACCAGTCAGCTGTTCGTGGTGCTGAAAAAGACAGCGGTGTATGCTCTGGCTGCCGTATCCATGAATCTGCTCACCGGCTTTACCGGCCTGTTCTCTCTGGGTACTGCCGGCTTCATGCTGTTGGGCGCCTATACCTATGCCATCCTTACCGTTCCCATGGCCAGCAAGGATCAGGTCTATTACCTGTTCGGCGGCTCGGCGGTGAAGTTCTCACTGCCTGACCTGTTCGGCGGAGCGGATACCGTACCAGGGTTGGTTCTGGGCGTACTCATCGCTATCATTCTGGCCGGTTGTGTGGCCACGGTTTTTGCATGGCTCATCGGCCTGCCCGTGCTGCGGCTGAAAAGTGACTATCTGGCCATCGCAACTCTGGGCTTTGCCGAAATCATCCGTGCCGTGTTCCAGTGGCAGAAGCTGGGCCCCGTTACCAACGGTGCCAATATGCTGAAGAATTTTCCCATCTTCTCCAGCTTCAATATTAAGGATGCCGGCGGCAAGGTGATCCTGCGACTGTCTACCTTTGTGCCGTTTCTGATCGCCATTGTGTGCATTGCCCTGATCGTTATGCTGATCAACTCTTCCTACGGCCGGGCATTCAAGTCCATCCGGGAGGATGAGATCGCTGCTGAGGCAATGGGCATCAACCTGTTCAAGCATAAGCAGATGTCTTTCTGCATTTCCGCTTTCTTTACCGGAATTGCCGGTGCGCTGTTTGCCATGTATGCTACCAACGCACAGGCAAAGCCCTTCACCTCGGCCATGACCTATGAGATCCTGCTCATCGTGGTCATCGGTGGCATCGGCTCCGTCACCGGCTCCTGCCTTGCTACCTTCCTGTATGTGGCCTGTTCCGAGTGGTGGCTGCGCTTTTTGGACAACGAGATCATTCTGGCCAGCGGACTCAAGGTTCCCTTCCTGCGGGCCGGCTTCCGCATGGTGGTGTTCTCCATCATCATCATGGTGGTGGTGCTGTTCTTCCGCAGAGGTATCATGGGCACGAAAGAGCTGCCCGACCTCTTTAAGCGCAAGAGAAAGGAGGGGGCGAAATGAGTCAGAATGTGCTGCATCTTGAAAACGTGACCATGCAGTTTGGCGGTGTGGTGGCGGTCAATGACCTGTCTTTGGCGGTCAATAAGGGCGAGATCGTTGCCTTGATCGGCCCCAACGGTGCCGGCAAGACCACTGCCTTCAACTGCATTACCGGTGTGTATGAGCCCACCAACGGCCGGGTCTCCTTTATGGAGCGGCCCATGGTGGAGAACCATCCTCAGGGCAAGATGAGCAAGCTCTATGCCGGCGAGCACAAGGGTGTCTATACTCAGGTGCTCAGCCCGACTCCTGACAAGATCACCCAGTTGGGCATTGCCCGAACCTTCCAGAATATCCGTCTGTTTTCTGCTCTTACCGTGTTTGACAATGTGCTCATTGCCAAGCACATGCGCGCCAAGCAAAACTTCCTGTCTGCTACCTTCCGGCTGAATGCGGCTGAGGAGCAGCGCATGCGGGAGGAGGCCATGGCCCTGCTGGAGGAGCAGAATCTGGCCCACCTGAAGGATGAGGTGGCAGGTTCTCTGCCCTACGGCCTGCAGCGCCGGCTGGAGATCGCCCGCGCGCTGGCCACCGAGCCCAAGCTACTGCTTCTGGACGAGCCGGCTGCCGGCATGAACCCCCAGGAGACCCACGAACTGACCGAGTTTATCAAGCAGATCCGGGAAACCTACGACCTGACCATCTTCATGATCGAGCATCATATGGATCTGGTCATGAAGATCTCCGACCGCATTTACGTGCTGGATTTTGGCAAGCTGATCGCTCAGGGTACGCCCACCGAGATCCAGAACAATCCTCGCGTGATCGAAGCTTACTTGGGGGTGGCAAACGATGCTGAGAATTGACAACCTGAAGGTCAGCTACGGCGGTATCGAGGCCGTCAAGGGCATCGACTTCGTGGTGCCCGAGGGTGAAATTGTCACACTGATCGGTGCCAACGGCGCGGGTAAGTCCACCACTCTGCGTGCCATTGCGGGTCTTGTTAAGCCCGCCGCCGGCCGCATTCACCTGCAGGCGGAGGACATCACCGGATTGACCCCCGACCGCATCGTGTCCAAGGGCATTACGCTGGTGCCTGAGGGACGCAGGGTGTTCCCTGATTTGACCGTGCTGGAAAACCTGAAGATCGGCGCTTACTTGCGCACCGACAATCTGGAAGACGACCTGAAGTGGGTGTACGACCTGTTCCCCCGCCTGAAGGAGCGCTCCTGGCAGGCGGCCGGTACCCTGTCCGGCGGTGAACAGCAGATGCTGGCCGTGGGCCGCGCCCTCATGTCTCGGCCCAAGCTGATGATGATGGATGAGCCCTCTCTGGGCCTTGCTCCGCTGGTGGTCAGAGGCATCTTTGATATCATCAAGGAGATCAACAGGCAGGGCGTGACCATCCTGCTCATTGAGCAGAACGCGAACATGGCGCTGCATACCGCCAACACGGCGTACGTGTTGGAGACCGGGCGGCTCACCCTGTCCGGCACCGGTGACGAGCTGCTGCACAACGAAGCGGTTAAAAAGGCATATCTGGGATAATAATAAAAAGGCGCGCGGACGACTCGTCCGCGCGCCTTTTGTTTATTCAGGTTGATGAACGGCCAGAGCCTTCTTTTCCCAGCCGCCCCGGCGGAAGACCAGCCAGGAGACCAGTGCGCCCATGCTCCACGCGATGAGCAGGGAGGCGGACAGGGCCTCGGGCCGTCCGTTAGGCCACTCGGCACAGCGGGTCAGCCAGGCAAGACCGTAGGCGGTGGGGATACGCAGTACGATGGTGGTCAGCATGGTGATCCACATAGGGGGCATGGTTTGGCCGCAGCCGCGCATGATGCCGCCCAGTACCTGGGTGACCGCCACGCACACATAGCCAACCGCCATAATGCGCATCATGCGTACAGCCAGGTCCATCAGCTGCTGGGTGTCGGTGAACATGTCGAACAGGAACCGGCCGAACAGAAGCAGAACGGCGGTGATGACGGCGGAGAAGCCCGCGGCCATCATAAGGCCCTGCTTGGTGCCCTGATTGACACGGTCCAGACGGCCCGCGCCCACATTCTGACCGGCATAGACGCTCATGGTCTGGCCGAAAGACATGTTGGGCATCATGGCAAAGCCGTCCACGCGCATGATGATGACGTTGCAGGCGATGACCAGCTCGCCCATGCTGTTGGTCAGGGACTGGACCACCATCATGGCTACGGCCATGATACCCTGAGTGATGCCGGAGGGGACACCCAGCGTAATGATGCGCCACGCGGAGTCCTTGCGCAGGCGCAGGTGGGCAAAGGACAGGTCAAACACATCGCTCATACGCATGAGCTTGATAAAGCACAGTACGGCGGAAATGGCCTGAGCCAGCACTGTGGCCAGAGACACACCGGCCACACCCATGTCAAGACCTGCTACGAACCAGATGTCCAGCACAGTGTTCAGTGCAGCGGCCACCAGCAGGAACAGCAGGGCGGATACGGAGTCGCCCATGCCCCGCAGAATACCGGACAGAATGTTATAGAAGGTGAAGCCCGCTGCGCCCAGGAAGAAGATGACCAGATAGTCGGTACACCAGTCAATGATGGAGACGGGGGTGTCCAGAAACTCCAGCAGAGGCCGGGCGATGAGCGTACCCAACAGCATGGTGCCGATGGAGGCCAGCGCGGCAAGGGAGATGCAGTTGCCGATGGCATGAGACAGGCCTTTGCGGTCGCCTGCGCCGTAGCGCTGGGAGATGACGATGCCAGCACCGGTGGCCACGCCCACGAACAGGGCCAGCAGCAGGTTCAGAATGGGGGCGGCACTGCCAACGGCAGCAAGGGCGTTGTCACCCACGTACTTGCCTACCACGATAGAGTCCACGGTGTTATACAACTGTTGCGCAATATTGCCCAGCAGCATGGGCACGGCAAATTCCGTAATGCGCCGCCAGGGGGCACCCTGAGTCATATCCTTGGCGGAAAAAAGTTCACGAATACGCACAAAAAAGCTCCTCTCTTATAAAAACGCAACACACATCATAACCCAAAGAGGAAAGAAATTCAACCATCTAAATGTAAATTCTGAAAATGGCGGAGGTTGAAAAGGAAAGCGGAATAGATTAAAATAAATGCAAAGAACGCATGGGAGGGCTCGCTATGAAAGTGACCTACGAGCAAATTAAAAACGATGCGCGCATCAATACCTATATTCGTCAGGCAGACGAGTCCATGCGTGCCATGGGCTTCACGGAGCACTCCTTTGCCCATGTGACCAAGTGCGCGCAGATGGCCAGCAGTCTGCTGTCCGATTTAGGCTATTCCCAGCGCGAGGTGGAGCTGGCCCGCATTGCCGCCTATCTGCACGACATCGGCAATGTGGTCAACCGCAATGACCATGCCCACAGCGGTGCGCTGATGGCCTTTCGCTTTTTGGACGAGCTGGGCATGGAGGCGCAGGATGTGGCGACGGTGGTCACAGCCATTGGAAACCACGATGAGCACACCGCATACCCGGTCAACGCTGTGGCCGCCGCTCTCATTCTGGCGGACAAGTCCGATGTGCGTCGCAGCCGTGTGCGCAGCCGGGAAAACATCCGGAACGACATCCATGACCGGGTGAACTACGCTGTGGAGCAGGCGCAGTTGTTGCTGGATAAAGAGGCAAAAACACTGACCTTGACCATGACCATCGACACCGCCATCTGCCCGGTCATGGAGTATTTTGAGATTTTTACCACCCGAATGCTTCTGTGCCGTAAGGCAGCGGTGTTCTTCGGGCTGGAATTCAAGCTGCATATCAATGATGCCGTGATTTTATAAGAAAACCGCGCCGGAAATTTCCGGCGCGGTTTTGTCAATCGTGTCTTTGCTCTGTATTTTCATAAGTTTCGCAGAAGCGGGCATGGAAGGAGGGTCCCTCCCCGGCGGCATACAGGTGGGAGGTGTCCCCGAATGCACTCATACGAAAGTAGGCGATGCCTTTTCGCCGTTCCTCCGTGTTCAGGGTGGTAACGGAAGTGGGGGCGGCACAGGTGCCATGCCACAAAAGCATGGGAGAGACGTTCAGAAGGTGGCTGAGCAGTACGCACTCCAGTCCAAAGTGGCAGAAGAAGACGATGGTGTCCTCGTTGGGACAGACAGCCTCGTAGTAATTGTCCTTGCGCACATAGCCGTGCTTGGAGAGCAATTCATCCAAACTATCCGTGACCGACTTCCAAACTTCAGGCAGGTCGGTATCGGCAAAGACCGGGTGCTCCATCCAATGGTCCTTGGTATAAAAAGGCGCGTGGCTCACCCAGTCTTGAGGAAGCCAGTCCCAACAGATGTTGGGCTGGTCCTCGCCCGGCTTGACCACCTTTACAGGGAACTCCTGCAGCCAGGGCAGTACCTGAGCTTCCCGGCCCAGCTTGTCCAACGTAACTTTGGCCGTATCCCGTGCCCGGCCCAGCGGGGAGACGTAAAAAGCCTTTACGTTCAGATGTTCCATCCGGCGGGACAGAAGCTCCGCCTCGTGCCAGCCGGTGGGGGTGAGGGAGTCGATGGAGTAGTCCGGATCGCCGTGCCGGATGATGAGCAGTTTCATAGTGCCGCCTGCCTTTATGTCAGATGAGTCATTCTACCACAGGACAGGCTGCTTTACAATTATAAAAAGTCCCGGATGTTGACGGTCGGCTCTTCCTCCAGATTGATCAGCCGCTTGGTGATGTCCTTGGACACTTCATCTGCCGCCTCATACTGGTTGAGGTACTTGTTCAGAGACTTGACTCCCATGTTACACCCGTCGGTCATGAGGCCTGCGATGGTGGCATCCGTTTCGCTCATGGCAAGCATCACGTTGGTCTTGATCCACGACATACTCTTGGCCATGGGGTTGGGATTTTTGCCGTCGTCGTGATAGCCGTCCAGCAGATGTTCGATCTCCTGCTCCAGCTTTTCGTGTTCCGATTTGCACTTGGAGAGGAGGGTTTTCAGTTCCTGGGCGTGCACGTGTTCCAGCACGTCGTCAATAGAGGCGATGCCCATTTTGACTCCGGCATCACATTCTCTGAGCAGTTTGATGGTATCTTGTTCCACCATATCAATGACCTCCTGTTGCAGTTGTGGAGATAGTATGTCCCGTTTAAACAAAAAAACACGGCCTGCTTCGACAGGCCGTGTTTTGGTCTTTTATTGCTCTTTATGATAGGTCTCGCAGGTGCACTTTTTCCACTTCAGACCGCTTCCGCAGGGACAGGGGTCGTTGCGGCCGATCTTGACTACCTTTTTCACCGGCTGTTTGCTGACGGTGCCGTCACCGCCGGCAGACTCGGAGGTGATCTTGGCCACACGCTCGCGCTTGACCTCCTCGTTTTTGCGCAGGCGGACCAGGAACAGGCGGCGCAGGGTCTCCTCCTGAATGGCGGCGATCATCTGCTCGAACATCTCGTAGCCTTCGCGCTTGTACTCAATGACGGGGTCGCTCTGGCCGTAAGCACGCAGGCCGATACCCTGCTTGAGCTCGTTCATGGCGTCGATCTGGTCCATCCAGTATTCGTCCACCACCCGGAGCATGATGACCCGCTCCAGTTCGCGCATGAGCTGGGGACCGATCTCCTCCTCCTTGGCGGCATAGACCTCCCTGGCTTTTTCGGACACCAGCTCCACCAGACCGTCCGCGTCATACTGCTCCAGGTCCTCGTCCGTCAGGTTCAAATCGTCGGGGGAAAGGAACATGGTGCGGAACAGGGACACAGCCTCCTTAAAGGTCTCCGCGTCCATATGCTTCAGCTCGCCCATGTGGCCGCGAATGGCGCTGTCCACAGTGTTGTGGAGCATATTGCGGATGCTCTCCTGCAGGTCCTGACCGGCCAGTACCTGAGCGCGCTGGTCGTAGATGACCTTGCGCTGGGTGTTCATTACGTCGTCGTATTCCAGCACGCTCTTACGGGTCTGGAAGTTGCGGGACTCCACCTGGCGCTGGGCGTTTTCAATGGCACCGGACAGCATCTTGGCGTCGATGGGGGTGTTCTCGTCAATGCCAAGCCGCTCCATCATGTTCATCACCCGCTCGGAGCCGAACAGGCGCATGATGTCGTCTTCCAAAGACAGGTAGAACCGGGTCTCGCCCGGGTCGCCCTGACGGCCGGCACGGCCGCGCAGCTGGTTGTCGATACGGCGGGATTCGTGCCGCTCGGTGCCCAGAATGAACAGACCGCCCACTTCCCGCACCCGGTCGGCCTCCTCCCGGATGGCATCCTTATACTTGGTCTCCGCCTCGGTAAACATCTTTCGGGCGTTGAGGATCTCCTCGTTGTCCGTGTCGGCAAAGCCGGTGGCCTCTGCGATGAGCTCGTCGGACATGCCGGCCTTGCGCAGGTCGGCCTTGGCCAGAAACTCCGCGTTGCCGCCCAGCATGATGTCGGTGCCGCGGCCTGCCATGTTGGTGGCCACGGTGACAGCGCCGAATTTACCGGCCTGAGCCACGATCTCCGCTTCCTTTTCGTGGTTCTTGGCATTGAGCACGTTATGCTTGATGCCACGGCGGCGGAGCATGTCGCTGAGCAGTTCGGACTTCTCGATGGAGATGGTGCCTACCAGCACGGGCTGGCCCTTTTTGTGGCACGCCTCGATCTGGTCGATGATGGCCTTGTACTTGCCGCGCTCATTTTTGTAAACGGTATCAGGATAGTCGTGACGGGCCAGAGGACGGTTGGTGGGGATCTCTACGATGTCCAGTTCGTAGATGGTGCCGAACTCCTCCTCCTCGGTCATGGCGGTGCCTGTCATACCGGACAGCTTGTCGTACAGGCGGAAGTAGTTCTGGAAGGTGATGGTGGCAAGGGTCTTGGACTCGTTGGCTACCTCCACGTGTTCCTTGGCCTCGATGGCCTGGTGCAGACCCTCGTTATACCGGCGGCCGAACATGAGACGGCCGGTAAACTCGTCCACGATGATGACCTGACCGTCCTTGACCACGTAGTCAATGTCACGCTTCATCACACCGTGGGCCTTAATGGCCTGATTGATGTGGTGGGACAGGGTGGAGTGCTGGGGGTCGCCCAGATTTTCGATATTGAAGGCCTGCTCCGCTTTCTGAATACCACGGGCGGTGAGGGTGGCTGTCTTGGCCTTCTCGTCCACGATGTAGTCGGCATCCAAGGAGGTGTCTTCCTCCTGCTTGTTGTCCACCTTGGCGATTCGCACGCACTTTAGGCGGTTGACAAACTGGTTGACCACGGTATACAGCTGGGTAGACTTTTCACCCTGACCGGAGATGATAAGGGGGGTACGGGCCTCGTCGATGAGGATGGAGTCCACCTCGTCCACGATAGCGAAGGCATGACCCCGCTGGACCAGCTCGTTGGAGTACAGGGCCATGTTGTCACGCAGGTAGTCAAAGCCAAACTCGTTGTTGGTACCGTAAGTGATGTCAGCCTGATAGGCGGCCCGCTTGGCGTCGCCCACGACGCCGTGGATGATGAGACCGACGGACAGGCCCATGAAGCGGTGGACCTTGC
>JAFVVH010000045.1 GCA_017502285.1 Oscillospiraceae bacterium
TATGAAAAATCAGGTGCTTTACATCGCCCGCAAGGATGTTGACCTGCCCGCAGGTCACTTCTTCCTTGCCGACCTGATCGGTCTGGAGGTCCGGGATGCAGACACCGGCAATGTGCTGGGCCATATAGCCGAGGTGCTCACCCCCCCTGCCAACAACGTATACGTGGTCAAGGGCGGCGAGCGCGAGCTGCTCATCCCCGCGGTGCCCGATTTCGTTCCGGAAACCAACGTGGACAGCGGCTATATCACCGTTCGTCTCATCGAGGGATTATAAGATGCAAAAACTCGGTTCCTGCTATGCAGGAACCGAGTTTTTTGTATAACGAAAACCACTGGCTTTGCCGGAGGATTTTCTCTTGCTCAGCTTTGCTCAAACAGCAGCTCCATAAATGCCTGCATGGCTTTGGAATAGTAGCGGCTTCGCTTGTAGGACACGTAGATCTCGCGCTGAGCGTGCACTTGTGCGGTCAAAGAGATGCTACCCTGCCTTCTCTTCGATTTTCAGATCATAATGCTCTGAGACGACTGCCCCTGTCATCCGCCCTCCTGTCATGATTCACTTCAGTTTGATGGTGGCAACTCCATCAGCAATGTCCAGCTTGGTGCCGTAGCGGGCACTGAGCTCAGCCAGATGGTGCAGCACACTGTCGTTATCCGTGATCTCAGGCCAGCCGATGGTACTGCGCTTCCAACCCATGTGCATGTCGATGGGATAGAGCTTGATCTCGGTGATCTCGCCGTCCTCTGCGGTAAAGCCAGCCATAACGGAGCGCCAGATGTTCTCCTGCACGCAGTAGCCGCGTGTTCCGTTCTTGCTGCGGAAGTCCATTAGTTCACCTGTCATGGTGCCCGCGGGCATCTTCTTGTTCTCATATGCCTCAGCAGGCTGGAGGCGGACGGTATCCGCCTGAAAGATGAAGTTGCCCAGACTATAGAAGATGGGCTTGCCGTTGTAGATCTCAATGCCGCGCAGCTCATGGGGTCCGTGGCCCAGAACAGCATCCGCACCGGCTTCAATGCAGCGGTGGGCAAACTCCACCACAAAATCTGCAGGCTCGGTGGTGTCGACCGCCTTAGACTGATGGGCATGGATGCTGACCAGCACGTAGTCCGCCTGACGACGGGCTTCATGGATGTGCTCCTCCATGCGGGCCATATCCGTAGCATTGGGAGCGGTATGGGTGGCCGTCTCGTCACCCAGCAAGAAAATCTTTCCGCCAAAGTTCAACTTGCCCTCAGGCAGAGGCATGGAATAGCCGTTTCGGATGGATCGCAGTTTACCCGCGTTCATCACAGTCTTATCTACAACCGCGGACAGGGCATCATAATACTCTTTCTCCACAGTGTAGGTGGTATCCACCCGCAGGCCGTTTACACCGGGGCGTCCAATCACATTCAGGCTCTGGTTGCCCGCAATATCGGAGTCATGGAAACTGGAGGTGATACCCAGCATGGCCACACGGGCGTTGGGGGTGTCCAGATAGGCAGGAGCAGATGCATAGAACAGATTCTCGCCCGTACCGGCCGCCAGCATATCCCGCTGGCGCATGTGCTCTAGTGTGGCCAACAGACCGCCGTGGCAATAGTCCATGGAGTGGTTGTTGGCGGTGTTATAGAGATTGAAGCCAAACTTCTTCAGATCGTCCAAAATCTCCGGCTCCGCCATGGCCCAAGTTCCACCGGAAAAGGCAGAGGGATATCCCTCCTGATCATGGGCGGTGAACTCCAGATTATTGAAACGCACATCATGCTGCGCGATGATATCGCGCACCTTGTCAAAGCCGGGGTAGCCGCCCTCGGGCAGGCGGCGGGTCATAAAGGCATCGCCGGTGGCGATGAAGGTTGTTTTAGCCATGCTGCACCTCTTCCCTACAATTAAAAGTGAAACAGAATCAGTTCGCCCGCCACTTTCAGGCCAGGCAGGATGCCGTCGATCTCAATATACTCCCCACGAGTATGGGTGCCAAAGCCCTTCTTGCAACCCACACTCAGGGCAGGGATGCCCATAGACAGAGGGATGTTGCAGTCGGTGGAGCCGGCATGATACGCCATCTTGTCAATGCCGTAGTAACGCTCGGTAGCCTTGGCTACACGATCCTTCATGGTCTGCTGTCTGGCAAGATCGATCTCACCGGAGCAGGGGCGATCGCCCACCAGAGTGACCTTGACCTCAACACCTTTGGCTCGATAGAAGTCGATGGCCGCATTGAAGTGAGCCTCCATCTCGGCCAGATCCTCCCGGTCGTCGGAACGGAACTCATAGAGCATCTCGGCGTTTTGAGCAATGGTATTGACGGAGGTGCCACCGCTGATTTTGCCCACGTTATAGGTGGTCTTGCCGCGGGTAGGCACCTTCATGTTATACAGATCGTTGATCAGGGCTGCCAGATAGGCGATAGCGTTGCGGTTGCCAAAAGCACCATAGGAATGACCGCCCTCGGTGGCGATCTCTACCTTATAGCGTCTGGAACCCACCGCTCGGTCGGCAGCACGGCCGGCAAACGCATCAAAGGTGATGAACTCCTCCACGCGGTCACCATAGCGCTCAAAGATGGCACGGGTACCCTTCAGATTACCCAGCCCCTCCTCGCAGGAGTTCACAATGATCAGTACACCGGCATCCTTGGGCTGCAGATTGTTCTGAGCAATGTACTTGGCAGTCATGAGCATGGCCACCACATGAGCGGTATCGTCGCCTACACCGGGACAATAGATGCGGCCGTTCTCCACCTTCAGGGGCAGCGGCTCCATGTCAGGGAACACCACATCGCTGTGAGCTTCGAAGACCATGAGCTTATTGCTTCCCGTGTCCCCGATGGGGTAGACCACATTCAGCGTCTCGTCAATATAGACACCCTTGGCTCCCTGCTGCTCCAGCCAGTTTTTGCAGAACTCGGCACGCTTCTCCTCGTGGTGGGAGGGTGCAGGGATTTGGGCCAGCTCCATGAGCAGTTCCTTTGCCTCCTCGGCATGGTCGTTGTAATAGCTAAGCAGTTCTTCGGTCAGTTTCATTTGTCAGTCACTCCTAAGTATTGATAAATCAATTATATAATATTTTAGATTTTTATGCGATACATTTTTCTGTTTTTTCCTAACTTTTTATCACTTGGGTAATAGGCGTACCGAGACACACTTGACGCTCGCACAGTTTTCTATTTGCCCAGACCGTTGATTTTTCTATTTTATCAGTATAATTTTTGCATTTCAAAAAAGCAAAGGCAAGTTTCTTAATAATTATATTAGATAAAAATTATATTTTAGGAATGTGTTCCATTTTTATGTAAATGTAAAATTTTTTGCGATATGGCCGTATTTCGACCGCCTTCTTTCTCCCTCCCCTGCCACCGCCATCCAAACCTGTCGAACATGGGACAACCATGCCGCATCGTGCGATATTTCTCTCTTCCATTCTCCTTCTCAACACTATATACTGTGTGTTGCAATCATTTTTAAAGGAGTTTGGCACAATATGCAGGAAATTATCATTGGAACAAAAACCTGCCGGGATGAGCAGGATACGCTTCACACCTTTCAGTATTCGCTGTTGGTCCGACACATTCCCGCCGGAAGATTTGCTTTTGAAGAATATGGGGTCGCAGTAGTGCATCAGGGCGGTGACTGCGTCCGGATACCGGGTATTACACACAGCCGCACCCGCATCGACGCCCTGATGGAACTGCTGATGGAACACATGGTCTCCCCCACCGAACTTTGCTATGTGGTGGCGGATTGGGCAAAAGAAAACCACCTGCCGCAGCCAGAGCTGCAGCAGGTGGTAGAAGTGCAATGATTTACTTCTTTTTCTTGTTGTCCAGCTTCTTCAGCACACCAACAAACAGAGCAATGATACCCAGCACCACAAAGATACTGGCCATGCCCTGACCAAGGATCTGAACGGCACCGCCCAAATTCTCGGCCACGCCTACTTCAGCGGTCATGATGGTGGTAGGGGCATCGGCGCCGCCGATGACACCGGCTACCTCGTCAGGGGTGGGAGCGGGAGCGATCAACAAAGTCTCGTTATTCATATTCAAATCCTCCTATCAACCCATGAAGTACTGCAGCACCACACCGCCGGCCACCACGGAAGCGATCTGGCCGGACACGTTGGCGGCAATGGCATGCATCAGCAGGTGGTTCTGGGAATCGGCCTCCTGACCCAGCTTCTCGATCACGCGGGAAGACATGGGGAAAGCGGAGATGCCGGCGGCACCCACCATGGGGTTGATCTTGTTCTTGGGGGTAAAGATGTTGAGCACCTTGACGAACAGCACGCCCACCACGGAGTCCAGAATGAAGGCCACCAGGCCCAGCCCCATGATCAGCAGAGTCTCCACGCGCACGAATTCCTCGGCCTTCATGGAGGCGGCGATGGTGATGCCCAGCAGCAGAGTGATCAGGTTAGCCAGCTCGTTCTGAGCGGTCTTGGACATGGTCTCCAGCACACCGCACTCACGGATCAGGTTACCGAACATAAGGAAACCCACCAGAGCCACAGAAGCGGGAGCCACCAGGCCTGCGATGATGGTCACGATGATGGGGAACAGGATGCGGGTACGGCGGGATACGGTGCCACCCTTGTAGGGCATACGCATGGCGCGGTCCTTCTTGGTAGTGACCAGCTTGATGGCGAAGGGCTGGACCACAGGCACCAGAGCCATGTAGGAGTAGGCAGCCACAGCGATGGCACCGATGTAATTGGAGCCCAGCACCTGAGACACCAGAATGGAGGTGGGGCCGTCAGCGGCACCGATGATACCGATGGAAGCCGCATCCTTCATGTCAAAGCCCAGCAGAACGGCGATGATGATAGTCAGGAAGATACCGGCCTGAGCGGCGGCACCGCACAGGAACAGCTTGGGATTGGTCAGCAGGGGGCCAAAGTCGATCATGGCGCCGATGCCGATAAACAGCAGGATGGGCAGCGCCTCAGACGCCTCAATGCCCACCTCGAACAGCCACTGAACGATACCATGGGTGGCAATACCGTTCTGCACCTGATCCATTACACCGGACAGGGGCAGATTGACCAGAATGGCACCAAAGCCCATGGGCATGAGCAGTGCAGGCTCAAATCCCTTCTCAATGGCCAGCCAGATGAGCACCGCGCCCACTACGTACATGACCAGCTGCTGCCACGTAATGGCGGTCAGATTTTCCCACAAGAAACTAAAATCCATTTTCTCTCCTCCATTTTGAATTTTACTTGGGAATGGGTGTACTCGGCCTGACCTGCAACAAAAAAGACCTGCGTTCCGGGGACGGAACGCAGGTCTGGTCATTTCAGGCAAAACCAGGGCAAATGCCCATGCTTGTTGGCTTCACCGCGCGGCAGGCCGCGCCGACTACTCCCCTTTGCTGTTGGGATAATATCACAGGAGAAGCACTCTGTCAAGGGAAGATTTGGAGCATTAAAAATTTTTATCCGGCCCTTTTCAGCACAATGCGGCCTCTATGGCATGTTCTTTGTCCTGCATTGCCTTCAGCGTCTTTTCCAGCAGCTCGTCCAGCTCCCAGCCCAGCAGCTGCGCACCCTGCGCGATCACATCCCGGGAACAGCCCGCGGCGAACTTCTTATCCTTGAACTTCTTTTTCAGCGACTTCAGCTCCATGTCACTGACGCTTTTGGACGGACGCATCAAGGCCGCCGCGCCAATGAGCCCGGTCAGCTCGTCACAGGCATAGAGCACCTTTTCCATCTCATGCTCCGGTTTCACATCCACCCGGTGACCCCAGCCGTGGCTGACCACGGCGTGGATCAGTTCCTCCTGCGCTCCGGCCTGCTCCAGCAGTTCCCGGCACTTGATGCAGTGCTCCTCCGGCCACAGTTCAAAATCAATGTCATGAAGCAGCCCCACTGTGCCCCAAAAATCCGCCTCATACTCGTAGCCCAGTTGACGGGCATACCAGTCCATCACCTGCTCTACGGTGATGGCATGGCGCAGGTGAAAGGCATCCTTATTGTATTGGGTCAGCAGTTTCCAAGCCTGTTCGCGTGCAAAGGACATTCCCTTCCCACTCCTTTATCAGTAAGCAACCACGATCCCACCGTCGTTGGCGTATACGGTGGTAATGCCTCCCGCCTCGGTGATGGAGATGTGGGAGAATCGGCATTTTTCTTCGATCATTTTCTTCACCTGGAATGCGCGCTCCAGACAATTCACATGGGTGATCAACAGAGGACGACCCACATGGCCGGGATCTTCCGCAGCCTTGTCCACCAGCTTAGCAAGGGCCTGCTTCACCGTCAGTGCCTGCCCCACCTTTCCGATCTCGCCCTCAGGCGTGGCATGGCAGAACAGCTTGATGCGCAGTGCGCCGGTAACCACCGCCTGCAGCTTGGTCAGCCGCCCGTTCTTGCGCAGATTTTCCAGATCCTCCAGCACAAACAGAGTCTTCATACGGGCGATGAACTGCTCCACCTCCCGCACCACCTTTTTGAACGGCAGCCCCGCCTGAGCCAGTTCCTTGATCTTCAAGGCGATGGCCGTTTCTCCGCATACGGCAGAACAGGAATTGAACACATGTACGTTGGTCTGGGGCTCTTCCTCCTCCAACAGCACTCTGGCCTGCTGCGCGCTGTTGTGAGAGCCGCTGAGCAATGCTGAAAGCGTGACTACGTAAACGTCCTCTCCCCCAGCCTGGTAAGCGTCCAGATAGGTCTGGGGCGCGGGACAGGATGTGGTAGGTGCATCCTTACTCTGCTTCATGGCCCAAAGCAGGTCCGCCTGATCAAAGGTCTCGTCATCCACGAAGGTACTGCCATTGCAATCGATGGTCAGCGGCACTTTGACAAAGCAGTCGTCCTGTTTCATCTGCGGCGTCATCTCACAGCAACTGTCTACAACAATTCTAAAACTCATAATCCACACCCCAAGATATAGTTTCGAAAACTAGATTAGGTATACTATAACACATACTGCGAGAAAAGTAAAGGGAATGGGGGGCACTTTTACCAAATTCCTTCCTCTTCCATCTCTTTGATCAGCTTTTTATCCTGTTTGGAAGACAGATCCAGCTTTTCAAACATGTCGGGACGCCGCTCTCTCGTGCGCAGAATGGCCTGTTTGCGCCGCCATTTCTGTATATTGGCATGGTGGCCGGACAGCAGGATAGGCGGCACGGCCCGCTCGTGCCAAATCTCGGGCCGGGAGTACTGAGGCGCCTCCAGCAACCCGTTCCAATGACTTTCATTCTCATAGCACTCCGGGTCGGACAGCACACCGGGTACCAGACGGCACACCGCGTCGGCAATGGCCATGGCCGGGATCTCTCCCCCGGTGAGCACAAAATCGCCAAGGGACAGTTCCTCGTCCACACATTCCTCAATAAACCGCTCGTCAATGCCTTCGTAATGACCACACACCAAAATCAGCCGCTCATAGTCGTCCTTGAGGCGAATGGCGTCTGCCTGCCGAAAGGTCTTACCCGCCGGGGACATGAAAATGGTATGCACCCGCTGGCCTGCCTCGTCACAGATATGCTTCCAGCACCTGTAAAGGGGGTCCGCCTGCATGACCGCTCCCCTTCCACCTCCGTAAGGGTAATCATCCACCTGTTTTTGTTTGTTTACAGTGTAGTCCCGAATCTGGTGGCACTCGATGCGGATAAATCCACGTTCCTGTGCCCGGCCCAGAATGGACTCGCACAGCATATCTCCCACCACATCGGGAAACAGTGTCATAATGTCAATACGGTACATAGTCGTTCCTTCTTTTTCCTGTTTTTTCTTATACCATGAAGCCGCAGGCGTAATGGTATAATGTGCCATTTTTCCGGTTGCCGCGCAGCGGCGAGGAAAAGGGTTGAAATCAGAGTATAATAACTGTTTATCAGTTATTATACCTGATTGCGCCCCCTGTTTGCAATCTCGCAAAGAGAAAAGTGAAAATTTTCCCATCCGCGCCCTCCCCTTGTCTTTTTGTCGAAAATACGGTATTCTTTACTTATACTGTATTTCATTTGGGAGGTCTTTATGAACAAGCCGCTTGCTTTGCTCCTGTCGGTCTGTCTGGCCGTTTCTCTTTGCGTCTTCTCCGTTTGTGCCGTTAATGTCCCTACCGGACCGGATCAGGTCTGTTCCCCGCAGGAATGGGAAGTGCTGAAGCAGACCAATCGAGAGCGTCTTGCCGCCGGGCTTGTGCCCTACTCCACCTTTCCCGCCATGCAAAATGCCGCAACTGTACGCGAGGAGGAGCTGGCCACCCTATACTCCCACTCCCGTCCTAACGGTTCCCAGTGCTTCACGGTGCTGACCGAAAACGGTCTGGGCTACCGCGCAGCCGGCGAGAATATCGCCGCCGGACAGACTTCACCCGATGCAGTCATTAAAGCATGGATGGACAGCGATGGGCATCGGAAAAATATTCTGGACGTCACCTTCTCTCATATGGGTGTGGGCTACACCGACCGTTCCTGCACCATTGTCAAAGAAGACACCACCGCACAGCTTCCTAACGGTTGGGTCCAGCTGTTTCTTGACCAGAACTGCTCCATTGCCGCAATTACCCTTTCCCAGCTGTCGGTGACCTGCCCGGTGGGCGGCTCACTGGAGGACCTTGACCTGTACATACAAGCCGCCTGCCCGGCACACGGCACCTGCTATCTGCCTGTACTGGCCGAAATGTGTACCGGCTTTGACCCCAACACGGTCGGCGCGCAGACGGTTACCGTTTCCTGCGCGGGTCTGACCGCCACCTTGCTGGTCCATGTGGGCACTCAGCCGCTGGACACCTCCGGGGCGGACGGCTGGGCTGTAGACTGGCTGACCAAAGCTGATGCGCTGGGCCTGCTGTCTGAGCGCAACCGCACCGGTTTTTCCGCCAATGTGACCCGCCTGCAGTTTGCTGATCTGGCCGTTTCTCTGGGCGAAGCCCTGACAGGCACCCCCATCGTCCCGGTGGAGGAAACCGCCTTCACCGACACCACCGAAGAGATCATTCGTAAGGCAAAGGCCGCCGGAATCGCCAGCGGCTACCAGGCGGGCGACGGCTTTGAATTCCGCCCCAATAATCCCATCACCCGGCAGGAAATTTGCGTCATGCTGGCTCACGTTGCAGACTATGTGACCGCCCAACAGTCCGAGCCCACACAGTTGGACCGTACCGAAAGCATCAAGGGCACCTTCACCGATGCGGACAAGGTGGCCAACTGGGCGGTAAAACAGGTGGCACTGATGACCAACAACAGCATTATGGGCGGCAAAGCCACCGCAACCGGCAGTGCACTGGAACCGGAAAGCAATACCACCCTGCAGGAGGCCGTTACTCTGAGCGTAAAGCTCAACGACATTTTCAAATAAATGCACACAAAAAAATCGGCATCTCTTTGAGATGCCGATTTTTATATTCGCTTAACCGGGAGGCCAGGTCATATCCCGTCCGCCCAACACGTGGAAATGCAGGTGGAACACGGACTGGCCCGCCTGCTGACCGATATTGGACACCACGCGGTAGCTGTCCACACCCAGTTCCTTCGTCACCTTAGCGATGACGGTAAAGATATGGGCCACCACAGCGGCATTTTCTTCATTCACCTCCGACACAGAGCCGATATGAGCCTTAGGGATAACAAGAAAGTGTGTAGGAGCCTGAGGGTCAATATCATAGAAAGCCAGACACAGCTCATCTTCGTACACTTTGTTGGAAGGGATATCCCCTTTCACAATTTTACAAAACAAACAATCGGACATACCGCATCCTCCTTTACAGTCCCAGCTTGGCAGATACGATGTTGTCCACCGCGGCCAGAGCATCGTCCAGCTTGACCACATCGGTACCGCCGCCCATGGCACTGTCAGGCTTTCCGCCGCCCTTGCCGCCGCAGATGGGCGTCACCTCGCGGATGATGTCGCCGGCCTTGACGCCCTTGGCCACCGCGTCCTTGCCGCAGGCCGCCAGGAAGGTGATCTTACCGTCGTTGACCGCGGCCAGCACGGCCACGATATTGGCCGCCTTGTCCCGGAGCATATCGCCCATCTGACGCAGGCGGTTGGCATCGGCATCTGCCACGGTAGCGGTGAGCACCTTCAGGCCACCCACTTCATGGGTACCGAACAGCAGACGCTCGGTCTCGCCGGCGGCCTCGCGGGCCTTGTACTTCTCCACGGCCTGCTGGAGCTTCTTGATCTCGGCCATGGCCGCTTCCGCCTTTTCCAAAATCTCCGCGGGCTTTGCCTTCAGCGCGGCGGCGGCCTGGAACAGCTTCTGCTGGTTTTGGTTCATGGTGTCCAGAGACACTCTGCCGGTGGTGGCCTCGATACGGCGCACACCGGAGGCCACGGAGAACTCGCTGGCAATGTGGAACACGCCCACCTTGGCGGTGTTGTTCAGGTGGGTACCGCCGCAGAACTCCACGGAATAGCCCTCGCCCATATCCACCACACGCACGGTGTCTCCGTACTTTTCGCCAAACAGGGCGATAGCACCCTTCTGCTTGGCCTGCTCAATAGGCATCTCCTCGGTGACGATGTCGTAGCCGGCCAGCACCGCCTCGTTGACCATGGCGCTGACCTGAGCCAGTTCCTCAGCCGTCAGCGCGGAGAAGTGCGTAAAGTCAAAACGCACGCGATCGGGCTCCACCAGAGAGCCGGCCTGATGGACATGGTCACCCAGCACGGTGCGCAGGGCCTTGTCCAGCAGGTGGGTGGCGGAGTGGGCGCGCATGATGGCGGCGCGGCGGTCCAGATCAATAGCGGCACAGACGGTGTCACCCACCTTGAGCGTACCATCAGTCAGCTTTCCGGTGTGCATATACTTGCCACCCTTGTTCTTCTGCACGTCGGTGACAACAAAGTTCATACCGTCAGCGGTGATCACACCGTGGTCTGCGGTTTGACCGCCCATTTCCGCGTAGAAAGGAGTCTTGTCCAGCACTACGATGGCCTCCACGCCGGGCATCAGTTCCTCGGCCTGCTCGTTCTCCACCACAATAGCGACCACCTTGGCATCATCAATGATGGTGCTGTCGTAGCCTACGAAGGTAGTGGCAGGTACTTCCTTGCCGAACTCCACACCGGCCCAGCCCAGATCGCCCAAAGCCTCACGGGCCTTGCGGGCGCGGGTGCGCTGTTCGTTCATCTGCTTGTGGAATTCGTCCTCGTCCAGGGTCATGCCCTGCTCTTCTACCATTTCAATGGTCAAATCCACAGGGAAGCCATAGGTGTCATACAGCTTGAACGCGTCGGCACCGGAAAATACCTTCTCCCCCTTGGCCTTGTGCTCGGTCAGCATGTCGTTAAAGATCTTCAGGCCGCCGTCAATGGTCTTGGCAAAGTTCTCTTCCTCGGTGCGGATGACCTTGGTGATATAGTCCTGACGCTCCCGCAGTTCGGGGTAATGCCCCTCGTTCTCGTGGACCACGGTGTCGCACACCTTGTACAGGAAAGGCTCGTTGACGCCCAGCAGCTTGCCGTGGCGGGCGGCCCGGCGCAGCAGGCGGCGCAGCACGTAGCCCCGCCCCTCGTTGGAGGGCAGCACGCCGTCACAGATCATGAAGGAGGAGGAACGGATATGGTCAGTGATCACGCGCAGAGACACATCCTTGGCAGCAGTCTCGCCGTAGTGGGCGCCGGTGATCTCGGACACCTTGTTGGTGATGTTCATCACGGTGTCCACGTCGAACAGAGAATAAACGTCTTGACACACGCAGGCCAGACGCTCCAGCCCCATGCCGGTGTCGATGTTCTTCTGCTTCAGTTCTTCGTAGTGACCCTCGCCGTCGCTGTTGAACTGGGAGAACACATTGTTCCATACCTCGATATAGCGGTCGCAATCGCAGCCCACGGTACAGTCAGGACTGCCGCAGCCGTACTTCTCGCCGCGGTCATAGTAGATCTCGGAGCAGGGACCGCAGGGACCGGAACCGTGCTCCCAGAAGTTGTCCGCCTTGCCGAAGCGGAAGATGTGGTCGGCAGGAACACCGATCTCCTTATTCCAGATATCAAAGGCCTCATCGTCGGCAGGTGTGGTCTCATTGCCCTCGAAAACAGAGGGGTACAAACGACTGGGGTCCAGACCCACCCAGTCAGGAGAGGTCAGGAATTCCCAGGACCAGTGGATGGCTTCCCGCTTGAAATAGTCACCGAAGGAGAAGTTGCCCAGCATCTCAAAGTAAGTGCCGTGGCGGGCGGTCTTGCCGATGTTTTCAATGTCGCCGGTGCGGATGCACTTTTGGCAGGTACACACCCGGGTACGGGGAGGCTCCTGCTCACCGGTGAAAAAGGGCTTCATGGGCGCCATGCCGCTGTTGATCAGCAGCAGAGACGCGTCGTTCTGGGGAATCAGGGAATAGCTGGGCAGGCGCAGGTGTCCTTTGCCTTCAAAAAAGGACAGAAACATCTCACGCAGTTCGTTTACACCGTATTTCTTCATTTCTCTTTCCTCCAAATCACACCATGTCAGTGGCAATGCTAAGGCCAATCAAATTCATTTCAAGATCAAAAGCGATTCCGAAGCCCACCTTGTCCTTGGTATACTGGGTGTGGATCACGGCAACGCCGTGGGGCTCCGCAGCGCCCTTGACCCCTTCGGCATAGGAGTCGATCACTTTATCGAAGATGCCGGACTCCTCGGGCAGGATCTGCCCCTCCACCAATTCTTTGACCACATCGGCAGTTATTTCCTTGCCGGGCTGGGTGCGGATATCCTCCCGGAACATGGCGGCCACTTCCTCGTACTTTTCTGCCATAAGAAGCTCCAACACTTCCTCTCCGGCGGCCACCACCACCGTTTCGTCCATCTCCTCAGGCAAGGGCACGGGCTTGTTGGTGACGCAGCCGGTGAGCAGTACGCTGAGCATCACACCCAGACAGACAACGCTCAACACTCGTTTCAAATTCATCTTTTGTTCCTCCTTGCAATTAAAAACGCCCCTGACCCAACGGTCAGGGGCGAAGTATACACTCGCGGTACCACCCTGATTACGCAGAAGCGTGAGGATAGACACGCAGGGGAGCTTGGAACGAAGCGAGGAATACAAACCAAGATTTGTCTGCAAATCTGTTTGTGTTCCGAGTCGCAGCGAAAGCGACCCGACCGCGTGTCCAATCCGAGCGTGACAACATTTTCACATTTCCCGTATCTCAACCATCCGATAACGCAGATGAGGCGTCCCGTTCTTCACGGACCGTTCGGGAGTGGCCTGCACAGTCGCACGCGAGGGCTTTCACCGTCCCCTCTCGCTCAAAGCGCCGACGCTGTGCTTTGCTCCTTCAACACATTTCCTCTGGTATTTTATCATATTTCCCGGGCTTGTCAACTGTTTTTCTGCCCTTAAAACTCGCGCACAAAAATGTCGCTGTGCTCCAAAAACGCATCCACCGAAGAAAATCCTAATCGACGCAGCAGTTCGGGCACATACGGGTTGTCCAGTGGGGTCTTATACTGCGCCTGCTGTCCGTAGCGCTCCACATTCTCCCGTCCGCGCTCCCGCTCCACCAGCACCTTTGGTCCGCCCACGCAGCCCCCTTGACATCCCATCCCTTCAAAAAAGTTGGCCCTATGATCCCCTTTTTGGATGGTCTCAATGAGCGCGCGGCAGGCCGGTACTCCATCCGCCTGAACCGCATTGACTTGAATGGTACGCTCAGGATGCATCTGTGCCACCGTTGCACGCACCGCTTCACTCACCCCTCCGGTATGGGCATAGATGCGCCCGGCCCGGGATGAGTGGTCGCGCTGCGTCTCCTCCAGTTTTTCCGGGCGGATGTCCGCCGCCTGAAAAATATCCCGAATTTCCTGAAAAGTAAGCACATAGTCCACCGCCCCGGCCACATCCGCCTCCCGCGCCTCTGCTTTTTTTGCAATGCATGGCCCGATAAAGACGGTAAGAGCATCCGGATGCAGCTGCTTTACCGCCCGCCCGGCGGCAATCATAGGCGACACCGCACCGGGCACGTGGCCCATCAGCTCGTGATACTGCTTTCGAATCATGGAGATCCAAACCGGGCAGCAGCAACTGGTGAGCTGAAAATCCGCTTGGCTGTTCACATGGCGGTCGAATTCCAACGCCTCTTTCAGAGTCAGAATATCGGCAAACAGCGCCACCTCCACCATACCGGTAAAGCCCAGCTGCTTGAAAGCAGTACGCAGCTTGCCCGGTGTCACCTCAGAGGAAAACTGACCGTGGAATGCCGGAGCGATCAGGGCAAAGGCCGGTCCCTTGGCATGCTTGAGCGCATCCAGCACAGGCAACACATCCCGGCTTGCGGTCAGATTGCCCGACTTACAGGCCTCGATACAGGCTCCACAGCCGCTACACCGTTCCGGGTCCACTGTCAGCTTACCCTGTTCATCCCGAACGATGGCATCAAACAGACAGGCTGCGGCACAGTGCTCCTCCCCCGCCCCGCAGGAACAATCCTTCAGCCGCAGCACAGGCGGGTACTTTTCCGGGTGAAGCAGGCAATCCAGCTGCCGCTCCTGCTCTCCGCCCTCCCGCTGCCCCTCACCCCGCAGAGCACGGCTCAGTGCGTCATGATATACTCGTTCAAAGTCCATAGGATATCCCCCTTTTGTTGGGATTATATCCTTTACTGCCTTCGTTCAGACAACAAAAAAGTCGGCGCAAGCGATATGATGCCTGCGTCGACATGTAATGGTCAAACAGAATAGATGTGCCCAGCCGCAGGGTTTTCCAAAACCAAATGTGAGCCCAACGAAGTGGGTCGTATTTGGAAAGGAGGAGCAGCAGAATGAGCGAACTCTGACTTTTGAAAAAAAGTCGGAGCAAGCGATATGACGCTTGCTCCGACTTGGAGCAGGATACGGGAATCGAACCCGCCTCTTCGGCTTGGGAAGCCGACATACTACCGATGTACTAATCCTGCATATGTAATTGTAGATATTATCTTAGCACACCCCCTCCTCTTTTGCAAGAATAATTTACCTTCTTCCTTCGACAAAAAGGGAGCGGTCTGTTCGGACCGCTCCCCTCGTATGTATTTAGCCCCACAAAGCCGACAGGGTGGGGACGACCTGCTTTTTGCGGGACATGATCCCGGGCAGGAACGCGCAGTTCCCCTCTGCGTTGCGGATATTGAAGGCCTGCACGATGTTGTTCTCGTCACCGAGGAACAGCAACTGCGTACCGTCCAGCAGCACGTCGGTGATCATGAGCAGCACCGTATCCATGTGCTTGCTGCGGCGGATCTCCGCCATGGCGGCAAGGAACTCCTCTCGGCGCTTGAGCAGGCGGTCAGAGTCCATGCACGTGATCTGGCTGATAGCCAGATCGTGACCGGCAATGTGGAATTCCTTATAGTCGGTCTCCAGCATAGCCTGCACCGTCTTTTCGTCGCCGCAGTTTGCTGCAAAAATAGCCTGTCCCAGTTCCTCCAGCGACACGTTTGCGATACGTGCCATGCGGTTGGCCACATCGATATCTCGCTGGGTACAGGTGGGCGATTTGAACATGACCGTGTCGGATACGATGGCCGCGGCCATCAGGCCGGCCATAGTCTCCGTAGGCATGAGCCCCTTCTCCTGATACATGCCGGCCACGATGGTGGCGGTACTGCCTACCGGCTCGTTTCGCATGAAGATGGGGTTCTTGGTCTCAATGTCAGCCAGACGATGGTGGTCTACGATCTCCAGAATATCCGCCTGCTCCAACCCGGCCACAGACTGGGCCAGTTCGTTGTGGTCCACCAGAATGACCTGCTTGCGCCGGGGGCGCAGCAAATGGAATCGGGACAGAGTACCCACGACCTTTTCATTTTCGTCCAGAATGGGATAGGCGCGGAAGCGGCTTTCCAGCACGGTGTTGCGCACGTCGTCGATATAGTCATCCAAATGGAAGCACACAAGCCCGTCCTTGTTGCAGATACCGCTGATGGGCAGCGCATTGCAGATCAGCCGCACGGCACGGTAGGCATCAAAGGGAGTGGAGATCAGGCAAGTCTCCGTCTCAATGTCCAGCAGGTCCTGCTCCACCTCTGCCTGACAGACGATGACGCAGTTCACGTTCAGTTCCATGGCCCGGCGGATCATATCCGGCTGGTCGCCGCATACCACGATGCTGTCCGGGTTGGAGAAGATCAGATGCTCCCGTCCGGTAGGCAGGGCAACGGTGATCTCGCCGGTGATCACGTCCTTCATTTCGCCGCTCTTGTTGAGGATGCGGCCCTCCAGCACGGAAAGCAGGTTATACACCGGCAGCCCCTTCATATAGGGGTCACGGACGGAGGCCACGTCATTGCTGGCAATGTCGCCCGCTGTGACCATGCCGCAAATGACACCGTCCTCAGCAGCCACTGGCAGCACCTTAAAACCGTCCTCCTGCATGATCTGCCACGCACGGCTGACCGTAGCGGCAGGGGAAAGAATGGGCGGGGTGTCGTAGTTCAGATCCTGCACCTGAGTACGCAGATTGTTGATGAGCATAGGTGGCTGAACCCCGAAACGGTCCAGCACCGCCTGCGTCTCGTCGCTGATCTGACCCAGTCGGGCCGCCTGATAGCGGCGATCTCCCAGCGCGTTTTTCAGCGCGGCATAGGCCATGGCAGACACGATGGAATCCGTATCCGGGTTGCGATGGCCGGTAATATAGATGGTTTCCATGTTTGCCTCCTTAACTTTATTCAAATACGTCCCTGTGGTTGCAGGGAATGAAAATATCTTATAAAAAATTATACCGCACACAAACACAAAAGGCAATTGTGTATTTCGCAAAAAAGCGGTCGCCTCCACAAGGGAAACGACCGCTTTCGCACAGCAATATTTACTTGCCGCCGTTGACCAGGATCCACTGACCGTTCAGGTAGGAAGCACGCTCGCTGGCTACAAAGGCAATGACCTCGCCGATCTCCTCGGGCTTGCCCAGGCGCTTCATGGGGTTAGATTCCACCATGGCGTTGTAGACGGCCTCAGGCACAGCATCGTACATGGCAGTCTTAGTGGCACCGGGAGCCACGCAGTTGACGGTGACGCCCTTAGCGCCCACTTCCTTGGCCAAAGAGTTGGTGAAGCCCACCATAGCAGCCTTGGTGGCGGCATAGTTGGTCTGACCCACGATGCCGCGCACAGAAGCGGAGCTGATGTTGATGATGCGGCCGTAGCCCTGCTCGCGCATCTGGTTGATCAGGGCATGGCACCAATAGAAGGTACCGTTCAGGTTGGTGTTGATCACAGCCAGCCACTGGTCGATCTCCATCTTGTGGAACATCTTGTCACGAGTGATACCGGCATTGTTGACCAGAATGTCAACGCGACCGAAGCGCTCCAAAATCTGCTTGGAAGCCGCTTCCACATCCTCCCACTTGGAGATGTCACATTTAACGGCAATGGCCTTGTCGCCTAGGCTCTCAGCCACCTTGCAGGCAGCCTCGTAGTTGTAGTCCACGATGGCGATGCCCTCGATGTTTTCGCGGGCAAAGATACGGGCCGTAGCCTCGCCAATGCCGGCGCCGGCGCCGGTGATTACAGCAATTTTATTTTTCAGCATAGTAAATCCGCCTCTCTTTTCCGGAATGGTCCCCATTCCAATTTCAGGATAATTATAGGCAATCCGCCTTTTAAAGTCAAGGGTTTGTACCGCAACTCCCGTTTTTTCTCACATATCACAAATACTTGGTCCGCCCCCGCCCTTCCCCTTGTTCAATACATTTGACTCATGGGTATGAACGGGCTATACTATGGATATATCACATGCTTTTTCAGAAAGCGAGGCATGCCCATGCGTTCTTATGCAATTGGAATGGACATTGGCGGGACCACAGTCAAGCTGGGGCTGTTTGATCAGGATGCCCATCTGCTTGACCGATGGGAGATCCCTACCCACACGCAGGACAACGGGAACTACATTCTTCCGGAGGCAGTTGACTCCATCCGCGACCGGCTGGCACAGCATGGACTGGATTCGAATCAGTTGGCCGGCATCGGTGTTGGTGTTCCTGGCCCGGTAGATGAAACCGGCATTGTCAACAAATGTGTTAATCTGGGCTGGGACGTGTTCAACGTCAAAGCAGAGCTGGAGCGCTTGCTGCCCGGTATTCCCCGCGTGGCTGTGGGCAACGATGCCAATGTAGCCACTTTGGGCGAGCTGTGGCAGGGCGGCGGAAGGGGCTATGCCAGTGCCGTCATGCTGACTTTGGGCACAGGTGTCGGGGGCGGCGTGGTCATTGGCAGTAAGATCCTTCCCGGAGCCAACGGAGCGGCGGGCGAAGTGGGTCACATGACCGTAGAACCGGAAGAAAACGCACCTTGCACCTGCGGAAAACGCGGCTGTCTGGAGCAGTATGCCTCCGCAAACGGCATCGTTTTTCTGGCCAAGCGGATGCTGACCCAATCGCAGCTCCCCTCCCCCCTGCGGGATATATCCTCCTTTTCCGCAAAGGACATCTGCGACCTTGCCCGAGACGAAGATGAGCTGTCTAAACTGATTCTGGACCGCTGCGGCCGGTATCTTGGCCTTGCCATGAGCTACATCGCCTGTACGCTGGATCCACAGGTGTTTCTCATCGGTGGCGGTATGAGCAAGGCCGGAGCGGTACTCCTTCAGCCCATAGAGCGCCACTACCGCAAATTTGCTTTTCACCCCTCCGCCCACACCCCCATCGTGCTTGCCGAGTTGGGCAATGACGCAGGCATTTACGGCTGCGCGGCCATGGTGTTTGATCAATAAAAAAAGCAAGCAGATCATATGACCTGCTTGCTTTTTTATGTTTATGCCTGAACCAATTCGTTCACTTCCTGCGGGGCATGGTAAGTAGGTACCATGGACTTCATCAGCTCAATAATTTGTTCGTTGCTCTCCTCCCAAGTCACTGCCTCGTCCAGTCGCACGAGATCACGCATAATGTCGTCGGCAAAAATCTCGCCCTGCTCCTCCACAAATATTTTGGAGTTGGATGTTTTGATGAGGTGCTCGTTCTTCATCAGCAGCTCCTCGTAGAGTTTTTCACCCGGACGCAGACCCACCTCTTCGATTTGGATGTCCCGGTAAGGCTCCAGGCCGGACAGGCGAATGAGGTTTTCCGCCAGATCCAGAATTTTCACCGGCTCACCCATGTCCAGAACAAAGACCTGATTCTGCTTTGCCATTGCTCCGGCTTCCAGCACCAGCTGAGCTGCCTCGGGAATGGTCATGAAGTAGCGGATAATACGCTTGTCCGTCAGCGTAATAGGGCCGCCATTTTCAATCTGCTTTTTAAACAGAGGGACCACCGAACCATTACTGCCAAGCACGTTGCCAAACCGCACCGCACAAAACTCCGTGTTGCTGTTGACACGGCTCTGCAGGATCATCTCGCAAAAACGCTTGGTGGCACCCATAAAGTTGGTGGGATTGACCGCCTTGTCGGTGGAGATCATGACAAACTTCTTAACTCCGAATTTCTCCGCCGCGCGGACCACATGATAGGTACCAAACACATTGTTTTTAATAGCTTCCGACGGACAATCCTCCATCAGCGGGACATGCTTATGGGCCGCTGCATGGAAAATGATATCGGGACGGTACTTTTTGACCAGTCCGTAAGTACGCGCCTTGTCTCGCACAGAGGCGATCTCCACGCAAAGATTCAAATTTTCGCCATAGGTCCGCCGCAGTTCCTGCTGGATCTCATAGGCATTGTTCTCGTAGCTGTCAAGGATGATCAGCCGCTGAGGCTTCAGCCGCGCGATCTGACGGCATAGCTCGCTGCCGATGGAACCGCCGCCGCCGGTGACAAGCACCACTCGGTCCTGCAAAAATCCGCTTACCAGCTCCATGTTCAGTTTGACCGGCTCACGTCCGAGCAGATCCTCCACCTGAACGTTTTTAATGCTGGACAGCTCCACCTCACCGTTGACCATCTGGTAAATACCGGGCAGGATACGAATCTTGCACTTGGTCATTTTACAAATGTCAAGGATGGCCCGCTTGGTCTGTGCATCGGCGGTGGGTATGGCAAAAAGGATCTGTGTGATTTTTTCTTTTGCTACGGCCTCCTGGATCCGGTCTCGTCCTCCCACAATAGGGACTCCGTTGAGGCGCTTGCCCCATTTGGCCGGATTATCATCAATGATGCAGCAAATGCAGCCGCCCAGCTTTTTGCTGGAGTCCATCTCCTGCGTCAACACTCGTCCGGCATCGCCGGCGCCGATGAGTAGAATGCGCTCGTCATCAGCGCGTGCACCCACCTTTTTGGCAAACATCACGTAAAAGCGCAACACACAGCGCATGCCCACCTGAGCCATTAGCAAGCAGATGATCATAATAAAGCTCACGCTGCGAGGCAGCTTGACCCCCATCAGCAGCGCGCAAACCACCGAAGCGGCGAAGGCGGCAACCACCGACATGACCATATTGGCCACGTCATAGGCCGTCACAGTCCGCCAGATATAGTGATACATCCTGCGCCACCAGAAAACAGCCAACGTAACGGCAACCTGAACAGGAAGGAATCTGATCCAGTCATTCAATATATCCTGTGGCACCGCCTCAAAGGAAAATTCAAATCTTGCCAGCAGAGCAACGACCCCGGTAACCATCATGATCAGACAGTCAAGGACGGCAATCAAAGCAAATTTTTTTATCCGCCCGATCTGTTCTTCGGTACCCATGTTCCTTTTCGCTCCCCTCTTATGCACCGGCACTATGTGAACTGCCGGAAAAGTATAAAATTACGCTTTTATTATAGCAAGTTATCCTCCCTTTTGCAAGAAAAACTGATACTCTTTCTCTTTTCAGAAAAAGCGACGCGAAAACACAAAGTGCTTCCGCGTCGCTCTCATTATTTTTCCATTGGGTGGGCAGTAATGGTCTTGTCCGCCACCTCCAGCCGCCAGTCGGCAAGCTCCAGTGCCGCAGACCGATGGGTCACCGCAATGCAGGTGCGCCCCGGCAGGCCGGCAATGCGTTCCAGAACCAGACGCTCCGTCTGCGCATCCAGCGCCGAAGTCGCCTCGTCCAGCAGCAGCACGGGGGCACCGCTGAGCACAGCCCGGGCGATGGCCAGCCGCTGCACCTGTCCTTCCGACAGGCCGTGTCCGTTTTCGCCGATCACCGTGTCCAATCCATCGGGCAGTTGGGGCAGAAACTGATCCATGGCGCTGATGTGGACAGCCTGTTGAAGCTGTTTCTCCCCTGCCTCGGGATTGCTGATGAGAATATTGTCCTTCAGCGTACCGCTGAACAGGAAATTCCCTTGCGGCACGTAAGCAAACAGTCCTCTTGTGTTGCGTGACAGCGGGATCTGCTCCCCGCCATGCTGTACGTAAAGCGTCCCTTTTTCCGGATGAAACACTCCAAGCATCAGCTTGAGCAACGTACTCTTTCCGATGCCGGACGCGCCGGTGATGGCGGCAAAGACCCCCTTAGGCAGGGAGAATGACACCTCGTGTAGCACCTCTTCCCCGTCGTAGCCGAAACACAAGCCCTGCGCGCCAATGGACTCCATCCGCTCGTAATACTCGTGCCAATTCCGTTCCTCAAGCGCAGGTTCTTCCTTGATCTGCTCCAGCTCCATCAGCCGCTCGGCGGCGGCGGTCATAGCTGCGTACTGGGGAATAAATCCGGACAGATGGATAAAGGGGGTCTGCAGCTGGCTGACCAGCTGGGTCACCGCGGTCAGCGTACCGAAGGTCATCCTGCCGTGGAGCAAGTTGAACGCGCACCAGACCAGCGTCACAAATCCTGCCAGATAGAACATGCCGGAAACGCTGCTGTTGGCCAGCAGAGAGACCTTGCGCCGTTTGCGGTGGATGCGGCGGCGCTCCGTCAACAGCTCGTCCGCCCGGCGCTCCACCTCCGTGGACAGGTCCATGGCCTGTACCACAAGCAGACGCTCCAGCGCCTCCTGCAGGAAGGACAGCACGCGCCCCTCGATCCGGCTGACCTGCTTATTGATATTCTTCAGCCAGCGGCGGGCAAAGCTGGTAGCAAAGACCACCAGACCGCCCATCAGTGCCAGTGCCAGCGTAAATTTTGGCTGTACGGCGGCCAGCACCGTGACCGCAGTCACAAGGCGCACCACCATGGACACCAGCTCCGGCACCGCGGAAACCAGCCCGCTGTTGAGCACCCGCACATCGTTGTTCAGGCGGTTGACCAGTTCTCCGCTGTGGAAACCGGACACCTGCGCGTAATCCGCGTTGAGCAGCCCGTGCAGCAGCGTGCGCTTCCAGTCCCGGTCCAGCTCGGTCACCAACCGATCCCGAAGGTAATGCGCCAAATTGGAGCACAGCAGCACACCGCAGATAATGGCCAACTGAATGGCACAGGCGGCAAGAAAATCTCCGTCCACCCCGGCCACGGCGCTGTCGATCACACCCTTGGTGCCCAGCGCGAACAGCACACCCAGCAGAGCACTTGCGGCGTTGAACAGAATCATGGCCGCCAGCATGGGCAGTCTGTGCCGTACCCGTTTCAGGATCCAGAAAATCACTGTGCGTTCTTTCATGGGAACATCCTCCGCAAGCGGCCAATGCCGCGCCGCCACAAATAACGCAGCGGCCTGCTGTAATGCCAGATCCGGCAGTAAATACGGTAGCCGGGCTCGTCCACGGAATGTTCCCGCTTCCCTCTGGTAAAGGCGGTGACAACTCCGATTATCTGGCTGTGGTCAAGGCCGGTCTCAAAGTGAAACTGATTGTCACCAATACAGGTGTACTTGTCCCCCACCGCAACCACGCGGTGTAGGACAAATTGACCATTCTCCCGCTGATAAAAAGGCAGATCATATTTTTTCAACTTTTCCGGCGGCGGCGACAGCACCACCGAATCCACCCCCTGCCGCAGCATAGGCAGCATGCTCGTCCCGTTGGGCGAAAAGCGCACACTCTCCCCCGCGGCGATCCGTTCCCGAATCAGGGGCATCAGCTCTTCAAAGCGAACGTTACGCTCCAGCAAGCAGATCCAGCTCCTTCAGCTTTTCTACAAAACGCTCAGCGGCGGCCCGGGCGGTGGGCTCATCCACTTCATACTCGGCCAACAGCGCATCGGTCAGGTCAGACAGCTCCGCCTCCTGCTCCAGCCGCTTCCACAGGGTGCAGCCGGTGTCGTTCAGGGTGATCATGCCGTTCAGATCCACTTCACCGCCTACGCTGAGCACCACGTGCTCCCCTGCCACTTCCCGCAGGATAAAACCGTCTTTCAGCTTCATAGGTATCGTTCCTTTCGTCCGGCAGACATGGCCGCGTAGGAAACGCGGGCGGCCTCCGGGTCCATATTGCAGTGCATCTTCCATATAGGCACGGTAGTCAACAGCTTGTCCAGAAGGTCCAGCAGTATACCGATCTTAGTGGGGTCGGCAGGGCGCACCGTCTGCTCCAAAATGGCATGGATGGCCGCCGGGCCGGAAAAGGGTTCGATGCGGTTGACCTCTCCCCGGTAGAGCATACACACCCCGGCCAGCGGGACCCGCAGGTTCAGGTTCTGATCGGTCTTTCCGCTCCACGGTGTGCCGTAGGCATAAAACCGACCGTTCTCAAAACGCAGGGCGGGCTTGTCGTCGTTGAGGATCAAAGCCCGGTCCTCTCCAAACACCTTGCGCCACAGGGCGGTGTGAGTGGACTTACCCGTGCCGCTGGGCGCGGAGAACAGATAGGCCTGTCCGTCCATCACTACAGCGGAGGAGTGGAGCATCATACCGTCATGGCACAACAGCTGGCTATAAAAGCTGTTTCCGGTGGCAAGATATTCGCAGTCTTCGTCAGACAGCTGCTCTGCCATAGCCTTGATGCGTTTCCAGTCTCCACCCACCACGATGTCCGGCCGGTCCACGGGCTCACATTCATAGGGCGCGGCCTGCGTCACGGTGCGGCCAAAGCTGTCCATTGCCACCGTCAGGCCGGTTATGTTGTAATACTTGGTCATAGGAAGTTCTCCTTGTATGCGTCCGGGGACGTTGCGTTGGACCAGAAGGAATGACCGGGGGTCCGAACCAGTCGGACCCCCGGTCGATTCGATCAGGTAAACGATATTGCGTTACGATCAGTAGGGTCTGGCAAAGATGCCCTGAGTGTGATTCGACTCAACATCAAAGCTCACCAAACTCATAATGTGAAAGGTTGGTTCGCCCTCCATAACGCTCTCCGCGGTGAACTTCTCCACGCGGACCTGGGGCTCTTCAAAATACGTCTTCATAGCATTCACTCCTTTGCGCACTTATGTCCCAATAGGAATGCATTTATTTGCGGAAACTACGAAGTTCATCATCGCCTGACACAGAGCAGTCAGCTTATCTTCCCCTGCCAGCTGGGTGGCGCGGTAGACATAGGCCTCAACGCTGTCGGAAATGGTGATGGGATCGGCATCGCCGGCAGTGATGACGATCTCAAGCTCGGTACCCACCGTGGACAGCTTGAGTACATCAGTATTACTGAACTTCACTACCTTGTAGCCGTTGTACTCTTCCAGAGCACTGCTCATATCCTCGCCGCCCACGGAAACTCCGGTCACGCTGCTGTCGAAGTAGAGGTTCAGAACGATATTGTTCTTCAGGGAGAGAGAGGAACCCTTATACAACTCGTTGGTGTCCGCAGTCAGATCAGCATTATTCGCCGGAGTATAATTGGAGATCTCAGCGAGAAGAGCATCCATACCATCGGTGACCGCAGTCTCATCGGGCTGGAAGTAGTTCTGAGCGGCGGCGCCGTAACGCAGCATGTCGGAAACAGCCTGCTTCAGCTCGTCGTCAGAGGAAGTTTCCAAAACCTGAGTGGCATACTCCTTGATGCTGAAGGTAGTGCTGCTGACAACCTTGTCATTGTTGGTAAAGGTCAGCGTCACCTCATCGCCCATGTCCTTGGCCGCGATGCCTCTAAATCTGTAACGGTAATAAGCCCCATCCGGACTATACTCAGCGGTTTCCCCGTTATTGAAAGCAACCGTGTAGTCGTCATCGATATCACCGGGCACATCTGCCTGCTTGACCATAAACTGAATGCCAAAACCGTTTTTGTCTTGCACAATCAGTTTAACGCTGCTGGGCGCGAACTTCTCGTCGACCACATAGGGGCAAACCTTGCTTTCGTTTTCAGCCAGAGCATAGTCATGGTAGCCGTCAGCGAGGTTGCGGTCGGCAATCGTTTTGCTGAAGGAGCCGCCGGTCACCTGAACAGCACCGGTATCCGTCACGCCGTTGTTGTCGTAGCTGCCAAAGAGGGTATCGCCTTCGTTGACGTAGAACGTGCCACCGGTCACGGTGTAGGTACCGCTGGAGTCATACACGCATGCGATGCTGCCCTTGGAGTTATCGAGCCCCTCACAGTAGTTTGCAGCGGCGGCGCCAGTGGCGTCAACGCCGATGCACGCACTGCCGGAGATGGTCAGCTTGCTGCTGGATTTGCCGCTTCTGACCGCAATGGCGGCACCGTAGGCGTCAGCCTCAGCAGCAGGCGTGGCAACATTGCTGTAAATATAGCCGCCGGAAATGGTGATCGTTCCGTAAGTGTACAAGCACAGCGCGGCACCGGCATTGTCAGCAGTGTTGCCGTAGATCTTCACGTCACCGGACACATTCACCTTGCCGTAGTTGTTCGCGCGGACAGCGCCGCCGTTGAGGGCGCTGTTGCCGGTAAGAACACCGCCGGTCAGGTTGACCGTTCCGCCATCGATATAGATACCACCGCCGCCGTTGGAGCTACCGGACTCAGTAGTCTTCGCCTCGTTGTTGGAGATGGTGCCGCCGGAGACGCTGACGGTGGCGGTGCTGCCGACAGCACCGATGCCGCCGCCGAGGTCGGCTGTGTTATCGGAGATGGTACCGTCAAAGATATTGAGCTTACCGCCCGCGGCCACATACACGCCGCCGCCCTTTGCGCTGTCAGCATGATTGCCGGTGATGGTGCCGCCGTACATGTTCATGGTGCCGCCGTTCAACTGGACGCCGCCACCATTACTGGTGCCGGTGTTTGTAAAGCCGGTGATGGTGCCGCCGGACATGTTGAACGTACCGCCGCTGGACACAAGGACGCCGCGGGCACTTCCATTGCCATCCGCGGGGCAAATGGTACCCTCGTTAGGGTTCACATCGCAGTCCTGCAGGTTCACGGTCGCACCAGAAGGAACGTTGATGCAAAACTGATTTCCTGTAACGCCGCTCTTCAAGGAGTGACCGTGGAGACAGAGGGTGCACTCGCCGACCGGGAACACATACCGCGCGTCCAGGTTTAGGGTCACATCTTCAGCCAAATAATACTTATTGCCGGCCTCAATGCTGCTGAAGTCGGCAGCAGTAGTCAGAGGGATCCAGAAACCGTTGCCAGTGCCATGAATTTCTTCTCCCTCTTGATCGGCAGGGGGTTCAGGGGCATAACCATCCGGATAAACGGTATTGGTGCTGCCGTTGTCATAGAAGTAGTAGCCGTCGTTGGCTGTCAGGTTTGTGGTGTTAGCGAAGGTACCGCCAGTGATGCTAAACGTCGCAAAACGCTCCAACATCGTACTAGATACCACTTCCTCGGTTTCACTTATCGTACCGCCCGAAATCGAGAAAGTGCCAGTGCTTCCGCTATACGCGCCCAACACGCGACGAAGGGTGTTGCCACCGATCTCGCCGCCGGACATGTCAAAGGTACCGCCTTTACCAGAAGTAGGCCAATAGATCAAGTAACCGTTGCCCGAAGAAGTGCTTGCTACATCACAGCCTTCAATCTTGCCACCCTTCATGTTAAAGGTGCCGCCGGTCATAGAGATCAGTCCGTCAAGAACGCGGAAGTTCTTAATGGTGCCGGCCTCCATGTTCACGGTCTTACCCTCAGCGAGGATACACAGCTTGGTAGCTTTTTTCGCCGTCTGGCCCTCGGTGTTGCTGATGGAACCATTGCCGTTGCCGCTGCTGTTACAGTCGCAAATGTTCAAAGTGGCACCAGCACCCAGCCACAGGAAACCATAATTAGCATCGCCGCTGTTCTTGGTGTAGTTCAGGTTGTAGCCGTTCAGACAGATGGTAGCGGTGGCATTTTCATTCACACGGACTCTGTTGGCCATGGTCACATCGCCCGTCAGAACGTACAGTCCACCATCCTCCAGGTCCACTTGATCCACTGCACCCGTCCACTCGGTGGCACCGGTATGGGTACCATCACAGTTAGCCGCATTTGCAGAGATCATCATCAGGCCGAGCAGCATGGTGACTACAAGGCCGATCCGAAATGCATGTTTCTTCATGTTCTCAATTCCTTTCTTCTTGTATGCTCAGCGCCGTGGGGGTGGGGTGAGCCCCCCTCCCCCGCGGGCGCGTTTCGCCTTGGGAATTGCGGGGTATTTACTTACTTGTACTCGCAGAAGTTCTTGATCATCTGAGCCAGCTCGGCACGGGTAGACAGACCGGTGGGATCCAGCATCTTGCCGCCCTTGCCGCCCATGATACCGTTCTCCAGAGCCCAGTTCATAGCGGCCAGAGCCCAATCAGAGACCTTGGCTGCATCGCCGAAGCCGTTGACCAGAGTGGCGTCCTTGGCAACCTGCTTGCCGGCGTAGTTCCACAGCATGACGACCAGCTCTTCGCGGGTGACGTTCTTCTCGCCCTTAAAGGTGCCATCGCCGTAGCCGCTGGCAACGCCGTTATCCTCGGCCCAATGCACGGCATCATCGTACCAGTGGTGATCCAGAACATCGGGGAAGGCGTGGCCGTCCAAGTGGTGGGCCACGTTGTACTCCAGGTTGTGCAGGACCTGCACGATCATGCCGCGGTTGGTAGCCTGATCGGGAGCGAAGCTGCCGTCGCTGTAGCCGGCAAACAGCTCGCGGGAGGCCACGAAGGTGACGGCGTTCTTGCCCCAGTGGGCATCGGTCACGTCGTTAAACGTCTTGGAGTTATCCTTGACCATGATCTTGTCACCGTTGGACACGGTGGTCTGGACACCCTTGTCGGTGACAACGCTGTCACGGACGATCTGCTCGGTGCCGTCGGCCTTGACGATGACAACAACGATGCCGGGATTGGTCTCGGCCACAGGGACCTCAACCTTGACGGGAGTCTCAGACTTGGTGTTAACAGTGATGGTCTTACCGGTCTCCACCTTCTCCACGGGCAGGGTCACAACGGCGTCGGGCTCGGCAGCCACAGGCACGTCAACCACAACATCGGTGGAGGGAGTGGGATCCACGGGGGTAGGATCAACAGGGGTGGGATCCACGGGAGTGCTGGGGGTGCTGCCACCACCGACGACCTTTCTGGTGCAAACCAGAGTGAAGGTGTAGGTGTTGCCCTTGGCGGGGTCAGCGTCATCCGCCACGTCGGGCTCGTAGGTCATGGAGTAGGAGCCCACGCCCATCTCACCCACGGTGGCATCGGTCTTCAGCAGAGCCAGCAGGTCGGAGGCGTCACCGGCCAGATTCTCATCGCTTTCAAACCCAGCCAGCCAAGTGTTCCAGTTGCCTTCCTTCTTAGCCTTGATGCCGGCCTCGATGAGCAGAGCCATGGCATCGGACTCGAATACCCACAGGCCCTTCTTCTCGGCCTTATAGGTCTCGTGCTCGGCGGAATCGCCGAAGTTGGCGATGAGCAGCTCGGTCAGAGCATCGGTCAGATCAGTTGCATCGTTCACGGTGCCGCTGGTGACCTTTACGGTTTCCTGGCTTTTGCCACCGTTAAGGCTTTCCTTCACGGACTCAATGCCTTCCTTGATCTCCAGCTTGAGAGTGTAGCTGGCGGCAGAGACGGGCAGGGCCATGGAAAGGACCATGCTCGCCATCATGGCTACTGCCAGCAGGCGCTTGGTGAGTGTCTTCTTCATTGTTAAACCATTCCTCTCTTCTTCAATTCAGCCATATACCAGGCTTTCTTAAGACTTTTTTCTTCCACATAGGTGTCGTACACCGTCTGTGCAAGGGTCAGATCGCCCCCGTTTTCACGGGCGAGCCGATCCAGTTCAACAGCAATTGCCTCGACTTCGGCATCACACTGCTTTTCCAGCTCCAGTCCCTTTGCCAGATAACCACTGGCAAAGCTCAGGAGTTTGGACGCGGTGCGCTGATCTTTTGGGATGGCCTTGTAGTCCGCGATGGCCGCGGCCTGAAGTTCATCCAGCTTGATCAGAAATTCCTCCCGAAGGACAAGGACTTGGGCGATGAGCTCGTTGACTTTCTTTTCATACTCGCTCAACTCAGGTTCCTTCTCCGGTTGGGTGGAAACCGCTGGGTCTTTGGCGGGCTGCTGTGTTTGCTTGGGGGGAGGTTCCCCTTCCGGTTTCGTTTGCGGTTCCTTTTCCGGCTTTGTTTGCAGGTCCTTTTCCGGTTTTGGTGCGGTCTGCTCCGGCTTCTGGAGCAGGCTTTGTACCAGTTCCTCCTGCGTCAGCGTACCGTCCCGCAGGGCATCCTTTTCCTCCTGCGTGATGTCACGCAGCACAACCTCCGGCGCCGCATCCATGGCATCCTTGATCGTTTGATCGTTGGAAGCCAGCCTGTCCTCCAGTTCCGACTGGGAGTAACGAGCAAAGCTGAGTGCGGCACTGATGTTGTTCCATTGCCATGTGGTCAGCGCGCCAACACCTATGATCGCCGCAAGCATGCCGCCGCAAACGATTTTTGTTCGCTTTTTCACCCCGATACATCATCCCCTTTTCGGACAAGTATTCTGTTTTGTGGGGGCAAATGGACATACTATCCCCCCAATGTACCGATTACATATTATAAGCCTCTGTTCCGAAAAAAGCAAGGGATTATTTTGTTTTTTTTGAATATTTTATAAAAAAATTAAAAAAATCCAGCAGTGAAAACACTGCCGGATTTTCGCAATTTGTTACAGGAGCGGAAGTTCCTCCGCGGGTTCTTGCGTGGGTTCTTGCGTGGGTTCCTCCGTGGGCTCTTGCGTGGGTTCGACCGGGGCCGGCTTAGGGGTGAGAGGAATGGCGGGGAACTCGAAAAAAATGTCCTCGTCCTCCTGCGTCTCTTCGGCCGGCTGTTCCGGCTGCGCCGGGATCAGCTGACCGTCCACGATGGTCCCTTTCTTCCCCTCCGGCTCGAAGCCGACGCCCGCCAGCACCACCACGGCCAGCTGGTCGCGGATGAGCACCGTGTCTGCCTCGGGCTTGGGGTCGATGACGCCGAACAACTGCATTCCCTCCGCCTTGGTCATGACGGTTTCGGGCCAGCTGCCCTCCCCCGCGTCAATTTCCAGCGCGTTGATGATCATGGTGACGGCTTCGGCTGCGGTAACAGCCTTGCCGGGCTGGAAGGTGCCGTCGCCGTATCCGGAGACTACACCTGTTTGGGCGCACAGGTTGACATAGCCCTCTGCCCAGCCGCCTTCAAAGTCGGCCACGTCGGAAAATTTTCCATCGCCCTTGAAGGGGTCGGCATTGACATCGGCGCCAAATAGCATCTTAACGATGATGGTCGCCATTTGTGCCCGGGTAACGGTGGCCTTGGGCAGGAACTTGCCGTCGCTGCCGCTGAACAGGCCCATTTGGGCGGTGGCCTCCACCGCTTCGGTATAGACGATCTCGTCCGCGTCGGCAAAGGACGCGGCTCCGGCCGGAACAACACACACGCTCAGCAGCATGGCCGCCGTTACAGCCCACCAAAACAAACGTTTCATGTTTTATCTCCTTATTCTCTGCAGCGCCGTCAGCACCAGCACCATAACCGCCAGGCCGAACGCACCGCCGCAAAAATCCAAGATTACATCTTTTACCGCGCTGGTGCGGTCGGAAAAGGACTGGATAAACTCGTCCGTTACCGCCACGCTGAGCACGGTGAACAGGGGGAAAAATACCAGTGAATTGTGCCAGAAACGGGCACGGAGTCCATCCGCAAGACCTCCAAGACACAGGCCCAACGCGGCAAATTCCACAAAGTGTGCTGCCTTTCTGACAATCAGGTCCATGATCTCTTCCGAATCGCCTACCAACCGGCTCAGAATGGGTTTTACCACAGTCAGCACACCGTCGCTGAGATCATTGGATGTCTGCGCATTTTGCATGGAGTTCCAGAAGATCACTGCCGTAATACATACTGAGAACACAGAAAACAAAAGGATCTGTCTTGCCCTGCACACTTTCATCATAAAGGCCACACTTCCTGAACAGGGATCATTCATTTGCAAGCTCGTCTGCGCACAGGATCAGCTCCTGCGCCCGCTGTTCGCCCAGCTTGCGCCGCACAATCTCCATTCCCTTGTGCAAATTGGGGGCACGGTCCCCGGTATCATGGCAGTCCGACACCAGCAGGTGCGCCTGATTACAGCGCAGCATCTTCAGTGCTTTGCCCCTTACAAACGGGTGGAGCAAAATCTCCGCGCTAATTTGGACGGGAACTCCCAGTTCCAGCACTTCCTGAATATACCTTGGCCGCTGAAGTCTGAGATAGCGGTCAAGATGGGCAATGACTGGCGTAACACCCGCACAGCCCATCAGATCGTAGAGCTGGTCAAACAGTCGGTTGGACCACGGTGTAAAAGGAAGCTCCAGCAAGAGGTTGTTGGTCGTACCGATACAAAGCTCGGTCAATTGCTCGCACTCCACCAAATCAGAACGCCACGCAACTTCCGCGCCCAGAACCAGCCGTGGAAGCGTTTCCCGCTCCTGCGCGGGAAGCTGCCCCAGTGCCGACTGCAGGGCCTGAAAAGCTACGCTTCGACGCTGTAAAAACTGGTCCACATTTTCCCTGTCACTGTAGAAATGCGGAGACAGGACCACGGTGCTCACGCCCTGTTCCCGCTCCATACGGAGCATGGAGATGCTCATTTGCACATCTCTGGCGCCGTCATCCACACCGGGTAAAATATGGGTGTGAAGGTCGGTCATTTTTCTTCTTCCTCCGCCTGCTCTGCGGCAAAGGCAAGGGGCATGGAGCTACCGTACTCGTACTCGTATCCATAGCCGCCATAGCGGTACTATCTGTAATCGTACTTTTTGTGGCCGTAAAAGAGCCGTTCCATATCCACGCCGTTGAGGATAAAGCCAAGGATCTTGGCCTTGGAATATTCCAGCTGCTTGACCGCATGGATCACAGAGCCACGCTCGGACCGGTTAGCACGCACCAGGAGCAGTACGCCGTCACACCGGGGGGCCAGAACTGCAGCGTCTGTCACCACATTGACAGGGGGAGAATCCAGGAACACGTAGTCATAGGTATTCCTCAACTCATCCAGCAACTGCTGCATGTGTTGCGAGCCCAGCAGTTCGGACGGGTTGGGGGGAACACTGCCGGACAGGATCACGTCCAGATTCTGAATCTCTGTAGGAAGGATCGCCTCCTGCAACAGTTTGGGGTTCAGAATCAGATTGCTCAAGCCCACCTTGGGCCGCAGCTGCAGCAATCGGGACACTTTGGAACGGCGCAAATCGCAATCGATCACAAGGACCTTGCTGCCGGTCATGGCGGTGGAAATGGCAAGGTTGAGGGTTGTGATGCTCTTGCCTTCGCACGCCTGAGCAGAGGTCATGGCAACGATCTTGCACCCTTCCTCGTTATTCAGCGCAAAGGAAACGTTGGTGCGCAGGGTCTTATATGCTTCGCGAATATAGAAATCGCTATTATCGTTCAGCAAATGCTTGCGTTCTTCCTGAATAGACAGACCATCTCTGGACTTCGTTTTCTTGTTTTTGCGGAAAATACTCATTTCTTTGCGCCCCCCTTCTCCTGAGCTGCAGAACCTTTTTCCTGATGGCGGCCTTTGTATCTGGTGTTATCCGTCGTAAATACCGGAATCTGACCCAACACCGGGAATGCAAACAGAGAGGTCAGGTCCCCCTCATCCTTGATGCGCACATCCATCAGGAACTGGATGAGCACATATGCAAACACCAGCATCATTCCCATTGCCGTTCCCAGAACGCAGTTCTTGATGAGGCTGGGAGAAGCCGGATTTTCCGGAACAGCTGCATAATCCACGATTTTCGCGGAGGTGCCCGCCACAAACGATTCAATTTCTTGGGGGGCAATCTCTGCTATGGCATTGGCAATTTTTGCCGCCTGATCAGGATCTGGATGAACGATAGAAAACTTGAACAGCTCCGTCTCGCCTATCTGTCTGGCAGACATGACTTTTCGAATATCCTTGGGTGAAAGATCCATCCCGGTCTCGTCCGCCACTTTGGTCAGCACAGCGTCGCTGCCGATGATCTGGATGTATGTAGCCACCAACTGCTGTGCCGCCATCAAGTTTGTGCCGGAAAGATAGGCAATATCCTCACCGCGTCTGATGTTGTTCACGTATACTGTCACGTTGGCCTGGTACATGGGTGTTACAAAACACGTGGTGTACCAGAAGGAAAGCATGCCTGCGATAACCGCCGTGACCACAAAAAGCCACCACTTGTTCAGACAGGCGACAAGCAGTTTTTGCAGGTCGATTTCGAACCCTTCATTCTTTTCATTCAACATAGCTCTTAAACTCCCTTTGTCCTTTGTCACATTTCCGTTTCTTTATCCCATGTCAGCAACACAAAATACACTTTTTCCAGGCTATAAGTACTGACAATATATTATAACGCAACCTTTCCGGCATTGCAAGGACCTTTTATAAAAAGCTATTCTCCCCTTTTCTTTCACAAAAACCCTACTTCCTCTTCCCTTTTCCACGGCTTTTATGTATAATACTCCGGAAGAAACTCTACGGAAGGATGATTTCATGTCAGTATTGGTCACCGGAGGCGCCGGTTATATTGGCAGCCACACCTGTGTGGAACTGCTGCAGTCCGGCTACGACATCGTTGTGGTGGACAACCTCTCCAACTCCTGTCCAGAGGCCCTGCGCCGGGTGGAGCAGATCACCGGAAAGACGATTCCTTTTATCGAAGCGGATGTGTGTGACGAGGCGGCACTGGAAGCCATCTTCACCCTGCACTCCATTGATGCCGTCATCCACTTTGCCGGTCTGAAGGCCGTGGGCGAAAGCGTGCGCAAGCCGCTGGAGTACTACACCAACAATCTGGTCAGCACCCTGACCCTGCTCAACGTCATGCGTGCCCATGGGGTGAAGAATTTTGTCTTCTCCTCCTCCGCCACGGTGTACGGCGATCCCGCCAGCGTTCCCATTCGGGAGGACTTCCCCACCGGCGGCACCACCAATCCTTACGGAACGACCAAGTATTTTCTGGAGCAGATCGTTAAGGACTACTGCGGCGCCGATCCTTCCTTCAATGCGGCCCTGCTGCGCTACTTTAACCCTGTGGGCGCCCACAAAAGTGGCCTGATCGGCGAGGATCCCAGTGGTATCCCCAACAACCTGACTCCCTATATTGCACAGGTGGCGGTAGGCAAGCTGGAAAAGCTCCACGTCTATGGCAACGACTACCCCACTGCCGACGGCACCGGTGTGCGTGACTACATTCACGTGGTGGATCTGGCTAAGGGCCACGTGGCCGCGCTGAAAAAGTTGGAAAGCAACTGCGGCCTGTTTATTGTCAATCTGGGCACAGGCAATGGCTACAGCGTGCTGGATGTGCTCCATGCCTACGAAAAAGCCTGTGGCAAGACCCTGCCCTACGTGGTGGACCCCCGCCGCCCCGGCGACATTGCCGCGTGCTATGCCGACCCGAAAAAAGCCCTGGACGAGATGGGCTGGAAGGCCGAGCTTGGCATTGAGGAAATGTGTGCCTCCAGCTGGAACTGGCAGTCCAAAAATCCCAACGGCTACCGGGGCTGAACTAAAAGATGGCAAAAGCAGGACATCTGAGGATGTCCTGCTTTTTACACACGAAAGCGGAGGACGGCATGAAGCCGTCCTCCGCTTTTTTGCTGTAAGTTATGATCAGGGCTTAGCCTTCGCGGTCCACAGCAGCCTGAGTGTTCTTGATCAGGGTGCTCAGACCCATCTTCTCCATGGTGTCCAGATAGTCCTGCCACTGGGCATCGTCGTCGATGTCCCACTGACCCACGGCGAACTTGGCGCGAGCTTCCTTCAGGTAGGTCTTGATATTAGCCAGAGCGGCGCCGTTCTCCTCCGTCTCTTCGAGGGTATAGACGGTGCTGAAGAACAAGGGGCTGGGGTTGTGCTCGTCCGCGTAGGGCAGGTTGGCTTTCTGGATCTGGCCCAGCATACCGCCGCGGTAGTTGTTGGGAGTCTCCTCCGAGGCATCCTTGGTGTAGCTGCCACCGGACCAGGGGGAGCCGCTGCCGTACCAGCCAACGTAAGGACCATTGGTGCCCCAGGTCTTATTGCCGGGCTCGTTAAACGCGTCGATGATCTCGCGGACCATGGGCATGCCGGACTTCAGATCGATGTCCTCCACCCAGTCCACGCCCTCCTCGCCGCGGCGGCAGGCGCGGGCCACGTCGATATCACAGAAGGACATGAGGAACTCGGCAGCAAGGTCAAAGTCCTCGCAGTCGGTGGTAATGTAGTGGCTGGAGTTGGTCGTCTTGGTACGCACGGGGATGTAAGAGCCCTCCAGAGGGGGCAGAGCGGCGTACTGGAACACGTCCTCGTCGCCGGCGGTAACGTAGTTAACGGGATAGCCGAAGATCACGCCCGCGGTGGTGGCGCCTTCGGCAGGGGTCCAGATGGAGGACAGCTCGGCCTTTTCCTTGATAGTCCAAGTCAGGGAGGTCAGCAGCTTCTCTTCCACCAGATCGCGCAGGGCGCGCACACCGTTGCGGTACTCCTCGGTGACGTAGGGCACGTCGATCTTGCCGTTTTCGTCGTAAGTATAGAAGTACATGTCGTTGCAGTAGTCGCCGAAGTTGTTGATGATCCACTGGGGCGCATCACCGCAGTACAGGGTGGTGGAGCCGATCATGGGGATCTCGTCGGCTACGCCGTTGCCGTTGGGGTCCTTGTCGCGGAAGGCGCGCAACACTTCTACCAGCTCATCATAGGTGGTGGGCATCTCCAGACCCAACTTGTCCAGCCAGCTGGTGTTGATGAAGGGCATGGCCACGGTGCGGTCGGTGTCGGAGGGGCAGGAAGAGGGCCAGTAGTACATGGCGCCGTGAGGATCGCGCTTGGAGTACAGGGCCTGTCTGCGGGTGTCCTCACCCACGAACTCCACCATCTTCTCGTGCCAGCCGTACTTCTTGGCCAGCTCCCAGTCGGGGTCGTCGAAGTAGGGGGCCAGGTCCATGAAGTAGCCGTCCTGACCGTAGAGGTGGATCTCGTCGGTGTTCAGAGAGAAGTTGAACAGGACGTCGGGCAGCTTCTCGCCGCCGGCCACCATGGTGGTCAGCTGGCTCTTGCGCTCGCCGGAGTCGCTGGCGAAGAAGACGAACTCGATGTCGCAGTCCAGATAGTCCTCCATGTAATTGGTAAACCAGTTGTCTTCATAGTCAGTGATTTTGGCAGAGTTGCCGATGCCGATGGTCAGCACTCTGCGGCCGGCCTCCTCGCCGGAAGATGTGCCAGGGTCTTTGCCGCAGGCGGCCAGGCTCATCACGGTGGCCAGTGCCAGCAGCAGGGAAACGATACGCTTCATGTAGTGTTCCTCCTAAAGATTTCTTTTTATTTCCACTCAATGCCATGCCGACGGTCACAGGCCTACTCGCCGGAGCGCACCCCGGCACAGGCCTCCCCCCGCTACGAAGGAGCGGCATTGATATATGGACAAATGCACAGAGATGACACTGCTTTTCATCATGCACTTTAATATTGTAGCAAAATCATCAAGAATTGGCAATAAGTATTTTGTCTTTCGCTATAAGAATTTTTACGGCCCGAAAAACAAATGAGCCGATTGACTACAATCGGCTCATTTATATTTTGGATTATGATAATTATGACTCAATGCCACGGGAAATGAGGTATTTTTTGACCATAAGCGCTACTTTGAACGTGATAGCATCGTCAAACTCCCGCAGGTCAAGACCGGTAAGCTTTTTGATTTTCTCCAGCCGGTACACCAAAGTATTGCGGTGGACGAACAGCTTGCGGGCCGTTTCGGACACGTTCAGGTTGTTCTCGAAGAACTTGTTGATGGTAAGCAGCGTCTCCCGATCCAGCGCGTCGATGGGGTTCTTCTTGAAGACCTCCTGCAGGAACATCTGGCACAATGTGGTGGGCAGCTGATAGATCAGGCGGCCAATACCCAGATTTTCATAATTGATGATGCGCTTTTCCGTGTTAAACACCTTGCCCACATCGATAGCCACACCGGCCTCCTTATAGGCGCGGGCCAGATCGCGGATGTGACCCACAACGGTACCGATGCCGATGACCACCTTGATGTTCAGTTCCTGCTCTACAGCGTCGGCGATCTGCTTTGCGATCTTGTGCAGGTCCTTGCTCTCCGCCCCTTCGGGCATCTGCTTGATCAGGGCAACGTCCGTCTCGCTGATGGACAGGACGAAGTCGGTCTGCTTGTCGGGAAACAGGTTCTGGATCACGTCAATGATGGTAATATCTGCCGGGTCCAGCTGACGCACAAGGAAGGCAGCCCGGGGTACCTCGGACACAAAGTGCAGTTCCTTTGCACGGGTATAGATATCGCCCAGCAGGATGTTGTCAGAAATGATATTTTTGACGAAGGTGGCCTTGTCGTGCTTTTCCTCGTAATAGGACTTGGCCCCGTTGAAGGCCACGGCGGCCATGGAGCACAGGGTAGCAGCCTGCTCATCCTCGCCCTGCACGAAGGCGGCGTAATCAAACTGAGCGCCCCAGCCCATCAGCGGCTTGAAGGTACGGCCCTCGTAATGCGCCTGAGGCATTCCGGCGGCATTCAGCGCGGCAACGGCACCGGCCCACTGCTCACCCATCCAGGCAAGCTCGGTACAGGCAACTACGTTACCCTCCGCATCGATCACACCCACGGCGCGGTCCGCGCTCTCCTTCATCTGAAGCACAACACCCTGAAAAATCCGGTTGGCCACAACGATCCCCTCCTGATTCTAATGTCACTATGTGATTCATTATAATCGGAGCACAGCGGGTTTTGCAAGAGTTTTTTTCGTTTTTTTGTGAAAAATGCCGAAAATGCGGTTTATCCCTCTCCCACATCTTTCCGCAATCCTGTCAACTCTGCCTGCGTCAACTCGCGCCAACCGCCTTCGGGCAGGCTGTGATCCAGCTTCAAGCTGCCCATGGACAGCCGTTTCAGGTAAACCACCGGCTTGCCGCAATGGGCCAGCATCCGCTTGACCTGATGGAACTTCCCCTCCTGCAGTGTGACGAGGCAGGCGCTGCCGTCTTCCAGAGGCCTCAATTGTGCCGGCAGGCATTCCAACCCATCACCCAAAGTTATCCCCTGTCGGAAGGCCTGCACGTCCTGTCCGTCCACCCGACCCTCTATACGGGCAAAGTACACCTTGTCCACGTGACTTTTGGGGGCCAGCAGGCGATGGGCCAGTTCTCCATCATTGGTCAGCAGAAGCAGACCCTCTGTATCCTTGTCCAACCGCCCCACCGGGAACAGCCCCTGCTTGCGGTAATGTTCGGGCAGCAGGTCCAGCACGGTACGCTGGTGCTTATCCTCTGTGGCAGAAAGCAGACCCCCGGGTTTGTGCAGCATAATATACGTAAAGCGTTCACACCTTACGTTCTTTCCGTCCACCAAGATATCGTCCGTCGGCTCGTACTTCTCCTCCGGACGCAGTACGGCACGGCCGCAGGCCGTCACTCTCCCCTGCCGCACCAGCTCCTTAACCTCTTTGCGGCTCCAGCGGCCCGTTGCGGCCAAAATCTTGTCCAGGCGTTCCATGCTCCCTTCCCCTTTCTTTTTTCCTATTGTAACATATCCGGCAGCAAATGGACATAAAAATGAGCAGGAAATCATTTGGAAGGAGAATGTGCTGTGTTGATCGTGACCGCAAAGGTCCCCCGGCGCAAGCTGGCCCTCTGTGCGCTGGCGGCAGCGGCCCTGTGCTGCTGCGCTTTACTGGTGAATGTGGGCTTCCTGCGTACCTCTCTTGGCGTAGAAGCCGCTGCCGTAGTCAGCCCCAAGGGCATCAAGACCAACGAGGACCGAATCGCCTATCTCGGGGAATACGGCTGGCAGGTAAAGGAAGAACCGCTGGCCACTCAAGAGTTGATCGTCCCCAAAGAGTTTGATGAAAGCTACACCGACTACCTTGCATTACAGTCCCAACAGGGCTTTGATCTGGAAAAACACGCAGGCAAACGGCTCAAACGCTATACCTATGAGATCACCAACTATCCTACGGGGGAAAGCGGCGTACAGGTCAACCTGCTGATCTATAAAAACACCGTGGTGGGAGGTGAAGTGCTCTCAGCGCGGTTGGATGGCTTTCTACACGGACTTACGCCGCCCGCCTGAGAAAAAGCCCACGCCCGGCGCAGTGCTTGTTTGGCATGAAAATACCCGGAGGACGCAGTCCTCCGGGCATTTGTAAGCATATTATTTCTCTACAACGTGGACGTTCAGGTGGTCATACGTCATCTCCACCCCTGCCGCGTCAAAGGCAGGCTTCAAGCCGTCCATCAGGTCGAAGTAGACATCCCAGTAGTCCGCGGCGGCGCACCAGACACGAATGGTGTACTCAATGCTGCTGGAACCGTAATTGGACACCCGCACGAAGGGGGCGGGATCCGCATGGATACGGCTGTCGGCGGCAACAAGCTTGGCTGCCGTGTCCTTGACCAGCTGGATGGGTGCCTCGTAGGAGGCAGTCACCTGAATATCCACCCGGCGGGTATCGCGTCCGTTGTAATTGACGATACGAGCCGCGGCAATGTCACTGTTGGGCACATGGATCACTTTGTTATCCGGGGTGATCAGCGTGGTGTAGGCCAGACCCACCTGATACACTGTACCACTGTTGGCTCCGGCCTCCACAAAGTTGCCGGCCGCAAAGGGCTTGGTCACCAGCAACTGAATGCCGCCGGCCAGATTGGACAGGGTGCTCTGCAGGGCAAGGGACACAGCAAGGCCGGCCACGCTCAGTAGAGCCACCAGACTGGTCACGTCCACACCCAGCGTACTGAGCACGATGAGAATGGCGATAAAATACAGTACCACCTTGAGGATGGAGCCAATAAAGTTGCTCAGAGTCTGCTCCAAGCGGCTCTTGTTCAGCATGCGGCCGAGGATATTGGTAATCACCTTGACAGCGATCAGGCAGGCCACGATGGTAAAGAGCACCTTAATGATGAGGGTCAGGGAAATGTTCAGTGTGAAGGAAGTCAGGGCACCGCCCACGGTGCTGACGGCTTGATCAGGGGTCATGGTCTTTTCTCCTTTTCTTCTTATTTTTCAGGGGATGACTCACCTACGTGTTTTTTGATGCACGCAAAGGTCTCCGCACTTAGGGCATGTTCCATACGGCAGGCATCGTTGGCCGCGATCTCCGCGGGTACACCCAGAGAGGTGAGCCACCGGGTGAGCAGATGATGCCGCTCGTACATGGTGCGGGCCACCTGCTCCCCCTCTTGCGTCAGGGTAATGGCACCCGATTTTTCCATCTGGATATATCCGTCCGCGCGCAGGATGGACATAGCCCGACTGACAGAGGGTTTGGAATAGCCCAGCTTTTGTGCCACGTCGATGGAACGCACCGCACCCTTCTCCTGCCGAAGGATAAAGATGGCCTCCAGATAATCTTCTCCCGATTGATGCAGATGCACACTTTCACCTCATTTGTCAAAGGATCTGCTTTGGTATGCGTTGATTATATCATGTGCGTGTTTTTCTTGCAACACAAAACCGAGTCGGGTCGGAGCGTGGCTCCGCCCCGACTGTTTTAATTATTTCAAAAATCCGTTAACGATCTGCTCCTCGGCCTCCTGCTCGGTCAGACCAAGGGTCATCAGCTTGATAAGCTGTTCTCCGGCGATCTTGCCGATGGCCGCCTCGTGGATGAGGCTTGCGTCAATGCTGTTGGCAGTGATCTCCGGCACCGCAGTCACATGGGCCTCGCCCATAATGATGGCATCACACTCGGTGTGGCCGGAACAGGCATTGTTGCCGTTAATGCGGGAGAAAAACTCCTGCCGGGAGTGGTCCTTGGCCACGCTGCGGGAAATAACATTGGCACTGGAGTCCTTGCCGTTCAGGTCCACGGTAAAATCAGTCTTGGCAAACTGAGTACCGTGGGTCATGATTTTTTCCCGGACGATCAGGGTCGCCTTGTCGGCCAGCTTGGCACTGGTCTTTCGGTCGGTGGAGTTCACACCCTTGATCTGGGTAGTCTCCATCTCCATGTAGCTGCCCTCGTCCAGCTCCACCACGCTCTCCGGGTTCATGACCCGCTGCCCATTTCCGTCGCCATCGGCATAGTGGCGCTCCACGTACTTTACCTTGGCATTCTTGCCCACGAAGAAGCGGTGCACACCGTCATGCTGAGAGGTCTGGTCGCCGCAGTTGTGGATGCCGCAGCCGGCCACGATAGTCACGTCGCAGTCGTCTCCGATGTAGAAATCGTTATAAACGACCTCTTTCAGTCCGGTCTGGCTGATGAGAACGGGAATGTGCACGCTCTCGTTCTTGGTGCCGGGCTTGATGATAATGTCGATACCGGGCAGATCGGTCTTGTTCACGATGTCAATGTTGGCGGTGGTGTTCCGGGCGGCAGACTGACCGTTGGCCCGGATATTATAAGCGCCCTCGGGCACTTCATGCAGTTCAGCCACCTGCTCCAGCAGGGTGCGTTCGATGGTATCCATAGTCTCTCCCCCTTACAGCTTGTCCGTCAGCACGCTGCACACGCTGCCGGTGCCTGCCAGCAAATGGGGCAGCACCTCTTCCCGGGTGCCCACAGCCTGCAGCTGGCCGCCGGCCAGCACGATGATTTTGTCGGCGATGTTCAAAATGCGTTCCTGATGGGAGATGATGAGGATGGAGCCGTTGATCTTTTCATGCATCTTCTCGAAAACCTGAATCAGGTTGGAGAAGGACCACAGATCGATGCCTGCCTCCGGCTCATCAAAAACGGACAGCTTAGTGCCCCGGGCGATGATCATGGCGATTTCAATGCGCTTGAGTTCACCGCCGGACAGAGAGGCATTCACCTCGCGATTGATATAGTCCTTGGCGCACAGCCCCACCTCGGACAGGTAGTCGCAGGCCTCGGACACACCGATGGGCTTACCCGCGGCCAAGGTGATCAGGTCGCGGACGGTAAGGCCCTTAAAGCGCACGGGCTGTTGGAATGCAAAGCTGATCCCCTTGCGGGCCCGCTCGGTGATACTCAGATCGGTGATATCTTCACCATCCAGCAGGATGCGGCCGCTTGTGGGCTTGATGATACCGGCAATGACTTTGGCCAGTGTGGACTTTCCGCCGCCGTTGGGACCGGTGATGGCCACAAAGCGGTCGTTGATTTTTAAACTGATGTCTTTGAGTATCTCTTTGCTCTGCTCCGGTGTATCCACACGGAAGCTGATATTCTGAAGTTCCAGCATGGGGTTCCCTCCAATATATGATCCCGCCCGTTGGGCGGCAGTAACTCGACAGGTGCGGCCTTTAGTGTACCACATCATCCTGCTCTTGTCTAACATATTTTATAAGTCCATTCCGTGATTTTATCACTTTTCTCCCTCCCATCCTTTACACCGTGGCCTCGGTTTGGTATAATGTGTGGACAAAATCACTCCATGGGAGGGTTTCTTATGCTGAAGGGTAAATCTGTCCTGCTGGGCATCACCGGCGGTATCGCCGCCTACAAGGCCGCTTATCTGGCCTCCGCGCTGGTAAAGCAGCACTGCCACGTGCAGGTCATCATGACCGAGAATGCCACCCAATTCATTTCCCCCCTCACCTTTGAGCAGTTGACGGGCAACAAGTGCCTTACCGACACCTTTGACCGGAACTTCGTGCATCAGGTGGAGCACATCGCCGTGGCCGACCGGACCGATTTGGTCATCATCGCCCCCGCTACCGCCAACGTGTGCGCCAAGCTGGCCCACGGCATTGCCGATGACATGCTAACCACCACTGTGCTAGCCTGCCGCTGCCCCAAGCTCATCGCCCCCGCCATGAACACCAACATGTACGAAAACCAGGTAACTCAGGATAACTTGGATATATTGCGCCGCTATGGCTGGCAAGTGATCTCCCCTGCCAGCGGACGGCTGGCCTGCGGTGCGGTGGGCGCAGGTAAACTGCCCGAGCCCGAGCTTCTTTTGGAGCACATCCTCCACACCATCGCCCTGCCTCACGATTTGGATGGTAAAAAGGTGCTGGTCACCGCCGGTCCCACCCAGGAGTCCCTTGACCCGGTTCGTTATCTCACCAACCACTCCTCCGGCAAAATGGGCTATGCCCTGGCCCGCATGGCCGCCTACCGTGGTGCTGACGTGACCCTGATCTCCGGCCCCACCGCGCTGCAGCCGCCCCTGTTCGTGGATACGGTATCCATTGTCTCCGCCGCTGACCTGTACCGCGAAGTGACCGCCCGCTCGGCTGATGCGGACTTCATCTTCAAGGCCGCTGCCGTAGCCGACTACACCCCCGCGGATTACAACGACAACAAAATCAAAAAGAAGGATGGCGACCTGTCCATTCCCCTGAAACGCACGCAGGATGTGCTGAAAGCACTGGGCGAACATAAGCGCCCCGGTCAAGTTATCTGCGGCTTCTCCATGGAGACGGAGAACATGCTGGAAAACAGCCGCGCCAAGCTGGAGAAAAAATCCATCCACATGATCGCCGCCAACAATCTGAAGGTGGAGGGCGCGGGCTTTGGTGTGGACACCAACGTAATGACCCTGATCACCGCTGAGGACTGTGTGGAGCTGCCCCTTATGAGCAAGGAAGACGTGGCACTGGCTATCATGGATAAAGCCTTGGAGCTTTCCAAAACCATATAAAAAATAAACCGCCGCAGCTTCATCAGCTGTGGCGGTTTATTGATTTGAGCTCATATCGCCGGACATTGCATTTCCTCCTTTTCAGCGGTCACTGTGAGTCTGGCCTGCATCCTTGCCCTGATTGGCAAAAATCATCTCGTCGATATCGCCCTTTTCCCGGACTATGCTCCGGATCTTACCGGTATTGGTCATTCCTGTTCACCTTCTTTCTTTTTTTGGTGTAGTCAGTATACATCCTCATCATCTTTATGTCAACTGATTTTTTATTGTTTTAACAAAACTGTAATATTTCCCAGTTTTTTCTCCATTTCCTTCTGTTTTACGCACTTATCTCTGCCAATTAAATTTCACTTCAAACTTATGTAAAGTAAAACATGCTTCGGAACAGATCCGAAGCATGTTTTTTCAGGCTTGATAGGTTTTCAGCGCTTTGGCCAGCTGATCGGGACACGAAGTGTCCTTCCAGCCGCAGCGAATGCCCTCCATACGGCGGATCGCTTCTTCCACGCGCATTCCTTCCACCAGTCGGGAAATGCCCTGCAGGTTTCCACTGCAGCCGCCTTCTACGCGAACAGATTGAATCACATCATCCTTCACGTCAATGATCATTTTGCGGGAACAAACTCCCTTGGGAATATATTCGATCGTCATGGGTATCCTCCTTACTTCCGGCAGGTCGGATCATCGTTCTGCATCATAGGATACCCGATTTCAACTTTATTTGCAAGTGTTACCGTTCTTTCTGCTGCAGACCAACCTTTTTTACTCTTGCAAGAAGAGGATACAATATACTTGGGCCGCCCTTTGATTTCTTCATAAATGCAGGCAACATAATAGCCGATAATTCCAAGACTGATCATCATGATACTTCCAATAAAAATCAGAATCAGGATAACTGTGGTTATGCCTTCCAGCGCACGGCCTGACAGTTTGTCAATCAATGCCCACACGCCAAATATAACCGTAATGCCCAGCATAATAAAGCCCAGCACCGTCACAATTTGCATCGGTGCGGTGGAGTAAGCCGAAATATTCGAAATGGCATATTTCACCAGCCCCAGCCCAGTCCACTTCGATGCGCCTTCCGTCCGCTCCTGAACATCAAATGCAACCGTCGCCTTTTTATAGCCCACCCAAAAGGAGAGCGCCCTGAAAAACCCTTTTTTCTCAGGAATCCGGTTTAAGATGTCAACCACTTTGCGGTCCAACAGCTTAAAGTCCGACGCATTTGACATATCAAAGCCAACCACCGAGCTGATGATGGAATAGAACGTTTTGGCTGCCATACCGTGGATTTTGTGCTCTTTGCCGCGGGTGCTTTTTATCCCCTCAACAATTTCATAGCCCTCTTGCCACAGACGGTACATTTCAACTATTTTCTCGGGCGGATGCTGCAAATCACAATCGATAACAACAACACAGTCCCCTTCCGCGCCGGCAAGCCCAGCGGATATTGCGGCCTCTTTTCCGAAGTTTCTCGAAAAGTGCAATCCACACACATTGCGCTCCCGATCGGCCAATACCACAATCTTCTCGTATGTCGAATCGGTAGAGCCGTCATCAACAAAGATAATCTCAAACTCAATACCTGCGCCATTCAGAATATCCGATATCGTATAATAAGCTCGCTCTACAGACAGCTCTTCATTATACGCAGGAACAATGACCGACAACATCTAAATCTCTCCCAACAGCATCCTCAAAGGGTAAACTTCATCAGCGCATCGTACTCTCTCTTGCGCCACTGCGATTCGTAAAATGCTTTGAAGCCAGGTCGACAGCCGGCCATCAACTCCTCATCGCATTCCAAATACCCCGGATGAAGTCCAATTTCAATATTTTTGTTGTGTTTTTTCGCCAGTTTCATGTAACGCGGGAGCACTTTTTTGATTTTTTCCTCCGTTACCCGGCCCGAAAACATCACGCCCATAAAATATGTAACATCAAAGTTCGATTTCTTCAGTTCCCCTCGATTTGTCCACGCAAGTATTTTCAGCAGCCATTGCTTGATTACTCCACTCAGTGTATAGCTTGTATACAACGAGGGGCTCAGAAGATAAGGCAAAAGCGGCTCTGCCGGGATGCGAACGCATTCAACCACCGCGCCGTTATCCCTAAGGACCTGCATCAACGTTTGAAATACCAACGGTATCATGTGCGTATGCTGATGACTGTCAATGGAAATCGGAATCGCTTCACCCATAGCTTCTCTCCAAAAAGAAACTTGCTTTTGCAGCTCTTTGTATAGTTGTTTTTGCAGTTGCTTTCGTTTGTTTGAAAGCGAGAGAAAAAACAGTCCGACAAAGGAATACCGAAACGCGCCCTTCTTCGATACCAGCAGACTGATTTCCTTTGGATCGGACAGCGGGTATCCTTCTACCAAATTGAGATGCAAGGATAGTTTTGCCCCATAGCACAGCAGGCGCTGCTTAAAATCCGCAATGTCACCATTGGGCAGAACACTGACTTTATTCAACACACCGTGCATGAGACATTCTTCGATGCGATTATTGCATTTATCGGAAATGCCGTAATCGTCCGCACAAAAATATATCATACCTACCCACCTTTCGACCTTTTTCATTATATCACACTCTACGTGTCTTATCCAAGTTTCTTTTTCATGTCTCCCCACAAAACCCAAACACTCTCCCCATAGCAATAAACACCCCTGATTCATTGGTTTCGTTTCGACCAATCAATCAAGAGTGTTTACAGGCTCAATATAAAAAGTTTATCGGTTCCAACCACAAATTTGATATGGATATTGCAACTATTCATGGGTTTGGGCTCTTCAAGGAACCGCCCTCTCCCCCTTTTTTCAGTATCCGTAAAGGAATCTTACTGTTCCTTCTGCTGCAGGCACAGCTTATCGGAAATCATGGCAATAAATTCCGAATTGGTGGGCTTGCCTTTGATGTTGGACACCGTATAGCCAAAATACTTCTGCAGGGTATCCAGATCGCCCCGATCCCACGCCACCTCGATGGCGTGTCGAACGGCGCGCTCCACACGGCTTGGGGTGGTATTGTACCGCTTGGCTACCTCGGGATAGAGGATCTTGGTCACGGCATTAATGGCCTCCATGTTGTCGATGCAATACAGGATCGCCTCACGCAGATAATGATAACCCTTGATGTGGGCCGGCACGCCGATCTCATGGATAATGGCGGTAACACGACTTTCCATGCTGTACTGCCGGTCCGTATCCGGTCCAGCTTCCCGGTCCAGTCCGGTCAGCTGGCGAATGCGCTCGCACACCACCTCACCCCGGCAGGGCTTGGTCATGTAGTGATCCGCTCCATAGCGCACCGCCAACTCCGCCATTGTACCACGGGCCAGCGCGGAGATCACCAGCACCCGGGGCCGCTCCTCCGGCGCCATCTCGTTGAGGGTCTGGAGCACCTCCACCCCATCCATCTGGGACAGGATCACATCCATCACGATCAGGTCAGGCTTGTGCTGCTCCACCATCTGCAGCAGTTCCTGACCATCTCCCGTCTGTCCTACCAATTGAATATCGGCCTCCTGAGAGAGGGTCTCCGCCAGAATGCGGCGGTAATCCTCCCCCGCATCGGCCAGCAAAATTTTCTTCCTGCCTTCCATATAGCATTCCCCTTCTGGTTAATTTGTTTTCAAATAGCATATTAAGCCCCGAAACATGGAGCTTCGACCGGTCAACAACAATGTAACATATTCAGACAGCAAACGCAACGGAGAAATTGCCATTTTTTGGTATTTAACCAAAGAATCGTTCGACACCTTCCGACACAGCGATTTCTGTTGACAGGCATCACGGATAAAACTATTATAATGTGTAGACTGTTCCGTGCAAAGGAGTCCATCATGTCGAACATCATCACAATTACCGATTTTAATGCGCCTGAGCTGGATGTATATGCCCGGCTCACCGAAGCCCAGCTTCTCAACCGTCACTGCCTGAAAGAAGGCCTGTTTATCGCGGAAAGCCCAAAGGTCATTGGCCGGGCGCTGGACGCTGGATGTGAGCCTGTCTCTTTCCTTGCGGAAACAAAGCATATTCACGGCGAAGCAAAGGATGTCCTTGCTCGGTGCGGGGACATCCCCGTCTATACAGCAACCTTCGATTTGCTGACCCAGCTGACCGGTTATCAGCTGACCCGGGGCATGCTGTGCGCCATGCGCCGCCCGGAGCTGCCCACTGTGGAGCAGGTCTGCCGGGATGCCCGGCGCGTCGTGGTGCTGGAAAATATCATGAACCCCACCAATGTGGGGGCCATTTTCCGCTCCGCCGCCGCACTGGGCATGGATGCGGTGCTGCTGACTCCCGGCTGCAGCAATCCGCTCTACCGCCGTTCCGCCCGGGTAAGCATGGGCACAGTGTTCCAAATCCCGTGGACCTATATCGGAGATGAGATGTCCTGCTGGCCTCATCCCGGTATGGATCAGCTGCAGGAGCTTGGCTTCAAGACCGCCGCCATGGCGCTGAGCGACGATTCTATCTCCATTGATGATCCTGCTCTGCTGCGGGAGGAAAAGCTGGCGGTGGTGCTGGGCACAGAAGGTGACGGTCTGTCCAACGAAACCATCGCCAACTGTGATTATACCGTGCGCATCCCCATGTCTCACGGAGTGGACTCCCTGAATGTAGCCGCCGCCAGCGCGGTGGCCTTCTGGCAGCTGAGCCGGTAACATAGATTGAATTATATTTCTTTTGGAGGCGTCTCATGGTTCTGTACTTTTCCGCCACCGGCAACACCGAATACGTTGCCCGGGAGCTTGCCCGTCAGTTGAACGACGAGTGCGTAGACCTTCTGCCCCGCATCAAGACGGGCGACCACACACCCCTGCACTCAAACCGCCCTTTTATTGTCTGCGCACCCATCTATGTATGCGAAATGCCCCGCTTTTTGAGCAAATACCTGAAGCAGCAGACCTTCACCGGCAGCAGCGACATCTATTGCGCCTTTACCAGCGGCGGCTACTGCGGCATTGCCGGCCCGCTGGCCAAATCCCTTTTCCGCAAAAAGGGCATGACCTACCGTGGTCACGCTGAGATCACCATGCCCCGCAATTACGTAGCCAACGATACCTACCCCATGCTGCCCCCGAAGCAGGTGGAGGAGCGCATCTGCAAGGCCAAAGCCCAAATCGACCACGCAGTCTCCTGCATCCGCGCCGGGGAAGACCTGTGCGCCCGACACGTGTTCCTGTTCGAGTCGCTAATCACCCTGCCCTTCAATCCCGTTTGGTGCAAATACAAGCTGACCGCCAAGGATTTTTATACCACCGACAAGTGCGTGGGCTGCGGCAAATGCGCCAAGCTGTGCCCCCTGAACAACATCACCATCAAGGATGGAAGGCCCGTCTGGGGGGATACCTGCACTCACTGCATGGCCTGCATCGCCAACTGCCCCACCGAGTGCATTGAATACGGCACGCTGTCTCAGGGAAAAGAACGGTATACCTTTAAGAAATATCGGCATGTGGTAAACGATCCCGCTTACATAGAGGAGTAAATAAATCGCCCGCGGCAGATATTTGTCTGCCGCGGGCGATTTCTGCCTTCGATATTCCTTTATCCCGCTGCGTCCAGCATATTTTCCATCAAAATTCCGTAGCCACGGGTAGGATCATTCACCAGCACATGGGTCACTGCGCCCACCAGTCTGCCGTTCTGCAGGATGGGCGAGCCGCTCATCCCCTGCACGATGCCGCCCGTCTGCTCCAGCAGCTCAGGGTCTGTCACTTTGAGCATTAGATTGCGCATTTCCCCCTCAGCAGCTGGGTAGAGGTGCATGATCTCCACCTGATACTCCTTTACCTCTTCCCCCGCCACATTGGACAGAATAGTGGCGGGACCTGTTTTGATCTGGCTGCGCCGGGCGATCTCCATGGGTTTGATATCTCCAAGGATGCTCTCGTCTCCCATTGTACCGAAAATACCCGCATGGGTATTGGCATACAGCTGCCCCATATCCCGCTGCAGATCAAAACTGCCGTGCAGTTCTCCGGGGGTGCCGATCATGCCCTTTTTCACATCGGCCACACTGGAATGCATCACGCTGCCCGACTGCATGGTCATCAGCTGAGCGGTATCCACATCGTTGACTCCATGCCCCAGTGCGCCAAACACCTGAGATTTGGGATCATAAAACGTCACCGTTCCGATGCCCGCCATGGAATCTCTGATCCACGTACCCAGCTGATAGGTCCCCTGCGCCGAACACACTGCCGCGCCGCACAGCTGCAGCGGCTTGTTTTGTCGCATGACTTTCAGCGTCATCTGTTCCCCTTCTAATGTCTGGATAGCCGACTGCATCTGCTCGATGGTGTCTACCTCACAGTCATTGACGTGAGTGATCACGTCACCCACCTTCAGCCCCATGTCTCTGGCCGGAGACACGGTGCTCTGTTTGGTCTGAATATCGGACAGGCCAACCACCAGAACACCATCGGAAAACAGCTTGATGCCTACTGTTCTTCCCACGGGAATGACAAGAGGCCCGATCTTCCCTGCCATCAATGCCCCGGTATCGGTCCGTGCCGTCTCAATGACCGCACTGCCTGCTGTCAGGGTGCTGTCCTCCCCCTGCGGCACGTTAACGGGCCACACCAGTACCACACCCAGCAAAAAAATCGCCGCCGCGGTCAGCAGTGCGGCCCACCGCTGTGGTTTTTCCGTTTTTTGCTCCATCGTTCCGCCTCCTTACGTTTTTCCGGGAGCGGTTTTCAGCCGCCCACATGGTTCAGTATGACCGTTTCAGTCGAAAAAACGCCCGGACTGTGTTTCCACCTTTGGCAGCAACTCACCGCTTACTTTTCAAAAAACATGGCCCGGAGCAACCGGGATTTTTGTTCAGGAAATCCGTCCATACAGTTCCATTTTTCTTCGTATCTCTTGTGCCAAATTTTGCGTAAAGGCATTTTGCTTTGCGCGCCAGCACCAGTTTTGCCCCAAGGTCCCCGGTGTGTTCATACGGCTTTCACTGCCCAAACCCAGCAGATCCTGACCCTGAACTACCGTCAGCCGGGTCACCCCCGACCACAGGGCACACAAAGCGTCCCAGTGGGGACGCCCGCTGCCCAGGCGCAAATATTCCGTAGCATAAGCGGCATCCTCCCCCGCACTGTTCAGCCAGCCTGCCATCGTATCGTTGTCATGGGTGCCCAGATAAGCCACACACCGCTCCGGGTAATTGTGGGGAAGATGGTCACTTTCCCCATCCCGGCTGTCAAACCCGAACTGGATCACCTTCATCCCCGGATATCCACTTTCCTGAAGCAGCTGCCGCACCGACGGGGTAAGAAAGCCCAGATCCTCCGCCAGAAGCGGGCGCTCCCCAAGTGCCCGGAGCAGCTCCAACCCTGGTCCCTGCCGCCATCGGCCCACTCTGGCATCCGCACTGCCATACGGGATGCAATAATAGGAATCCAGTCCGCGAAAATGGTCGATCCGCACGGCATCATACAATCGGCACAGGTGATCCACCCGCTTGATCCACCATTGGTAGCCGTCTCCGGCCATAAATTCCCAATCAAAGAGCGGATTGCCCCACAGCTGACCGTTGGCCGCAAACCCATCCGGCGGACACCCCGCCACCTCACGGGGTATGCCTTCCTCGTCCAGCTGGAACAGTTCCCGGTGTGCCCACACCTCCACACTGTCCAGTGCCACATAGATGGGCATGTCCCCGATTACGGAGATTCCCTTTTTGTTTGCATACTCTTTGAGCCTTCCCCACTGCTGAAAAAACAGGTACTGCACTGCTTTTTCCATTGCCACTGTTTGGGCATGCTCCCTGCTGAAGTCGGCCAGTGCTTCGCTTTGCCTCTCTTTCAGAGGGTATTTCCAGCTGTGCCATGGTGCGTCACCGTGGTAATTTTTTAAAGTCATAAACAGAGCATGGTTTTCCAGCCAATAGGCATTAGCCGCGCAGAACTGTCCAAAATCCTCCGGACTTTTCTCCAGAAACCTCTGTGCGGCAATCCGGAGCAAGTCATACCGCCTGTCATATAACTTGCCGTAGTCCACCCGCTCCGGGTCCGTTTCTTCACAGGCATCCTCCCACTCCCGCGCTTCAAGCAGCCCCTGCTCCACCAGTTGCTCCGGGTCAATGAAGTAAGGGTTACCGGCAAAGGAGGATGGCGATTGATAAGGGGAATCCCCAAAGCCCGTGGGACAAATGGGCAGCAGCTGCCAACAGCACTGACCAGCCCGAGCCAGAAAATCCACAAAATCCCGAGCGGCCTGCCCCATAGTACCAATTCCGCCGGGTGACGGCAGAGACGACAAGTGCAGCAGTACACCGCTCCCCCGCTTGTCCATAAGCTTCATGGTCATCCCTTCACCGCGCCGGCGGCCACACCTTTAATAATATGCTTCTGACACAGGAGATAGAAAACAATGACCGGGATGATGGACAACAGGATCAGGGCCATGGTGGCACCAAGGTCTACCGCTCCGTAACTGCCCTGCAAGTATTGGATGTGGATGGGGATAGTCATATACTCGTTTCGGTCCAGCACCAGATAGGGCAGCAGATAGTCATTCCAGATCCACATGATCTCCAGAATACCCACCGAGATCATGGTGGGGCGCAGCATGGGAAAGACCACCTTGAAATAGGTTCGGATAGGCCCGCAGCCGTCAATAGATGCCGCTTCCTCGATTTCCAGCGGGATGCTTTTCACAAAGCCGTTGAACATGAACACCGCCAGCCCAGCCCCAAAGCCCAGATAGATGATGGGTATTGTCCACGGGGTATTCAGCTTGGGGCCCCAAAATCCAAACAGCCGCACGGTGTCCGCCGTTTTGGACAGGGTAAACATCACCATCTGAAAGGGCACCACCATGGAAAACACAAACAGATAGTAAATGTTCCTGCACAGCCGGCTGTTCACCCGGGCCATATACCATGCCGCCATAGAGGTGCAAAGCAGGATCAGCGCGGTGGACAAAATTGTAATGACCGCACTGTAAAGCACAGACTTGGCAAAGGGGTAGTTACCGAAGGTCATTCCTTTGACAAAGTTGTCAACCCCCACAAAGCTTTCCGGTGTAGGCAGTGAAAAGGTCTGCGTCTTTACAAAGGAGTTGCTCTTGAACGCATTGATGAGCACCACCACTACCGGCAGCAAGTAGATCACCGCAATGACACTGAATACTCCGGTAAGCATCCGCCTGCGTCTGTTCCGGGCCCGCAGTCCGCCCTTTTGCTTGTCGCTCACTGCTGCACCTCCTTATTCCGGGTCGCCCGCAGCTGAGCGATGGAAATTGCCCCCACCAGCAGAAAGAACAGAACCGCCTTTGCCTGCGCCGTCCCACGGGCAGCGCTGTTTTGTCCGTAAAAGGTATTGTAAATGTTCAGCGCCAGCATCTCCGTTGTCTTGATGGTGGACAAAGTTCCGTCCGGCAGCGTCTTAAACTGAAATGGGGCGCCTCCCGTCAGTGCCAAATTCTGGTCGAACAGCTTAAAGCTGTTGGTCAGGGTCAGGAAAGTACAAATCGTGATGGAAGGCATAAGGTTGGGAATGGTCACCCGGCGCAGGGTCTGCCAGCCGCTGGCTCCATCGATGCGGGCAGCCTCCAGCATATCCTCCGGTACTGCCTGCAAGCCGGCAATATAAATGATCATCATATAGCCGATCTGCTGCCAGCACATGAGAATGACCAGCCCCCAAAAGCCGTACCAAGTCTCTAACAGAATGGAGGTATTATACCAGCGCAGCACACCGTCGAACAGGATGGACCAGATATAGCCCAGTACGATGCCGCCGATCAGATTTGGCATAAAAAACACCGTGCGGAACAAATTGGCCCCTTTGATCCTCTGTGTGAGCACATAAGCCACCGCAAAGGCCAGCACATTGATCAGCACCAGCGCTACTACGGCAAAGAGCGCCGTATACCAGAAGGAATAAACAAAGCCCCGGTCCCGAAATGCACTGACATAATTGCCCACTCCAATCCATTTGGCATCCGCGGTGGTAACAAAGCTGCAGAAAGAAAGATAGATACCCTGCAAAAAGGGCCAGACAAATCCGATGGCAAAGGCTGCCGCCGTGGGCAGCAAAAATACGACCCAATATCTCTTTTTCGGATGACGCAGCACACCGCTGCCGTAAGCTCTGCCATTGGTTTTTCCCTTGCGAAACATTGATGGTCTTTCCCCCGATCATCCAGACTCATGTGCCGAATTTGCCGTCGGCACGGCAGCACAGTCCCCACCTACCCGGTACGGCCCGTGATGAAAACAGGGCGGGCGTTCTGCCCGCCCTGTCACTGATTGGTTTCAGCTGTTGGCCGCTTGATACTGGGTAGCCCAGCCGGAAACAAATGCCGTCTCCACCGCGTCCCATGACCCACCGCTGCAATACTGGGTCAACGCGGAAGTCAGAGCCGCGCGCCACGCCTCCACATTAGGGGTAAAGCTGAAGGTCCACGTTACGTTGTAGCGCCCTTCGTTGAAATACTCGCTTGCGTCATTCAAAAACACGTTGGGTGTGGGCGCAGCATTTTTATAGGGAATGGGACCAAATTCCTCCGCCATAAGCCGTGTTCCCGCATCGGAAGTGACCATCCAGTACATAAAATCAAGCGTTGCCTTGATGTCCGCAGGATCGGCATTGGCATTGACCGCCCAGCAGTTTTCCGTTCCGTTGCACAGGCCGGAATTCTCCTCCCCAGGCACACCGCTGTAAATAGGGATCATAGTCAGATCATCGGCATCCATCCCCAGCTTTTCCGTCAGGTTGGTGTATTCCCAGGATCCATTCTGATAGAACACCGCTTTTTCGTTCGCAAACTCACTGGCCGCATCGTAGCCGGGTGTGGCCAGCGTTCTGGGATCGGCGGCACTGTTGTTGATATACAGGTCCCAAACGGCCTTGTAGTTATCCAGATAGGTGCCCTTGATCTCAGGAGGACACTCCTTCCAGCCACCATCGGCAACCGACTCATAGTACAGAGGAATATTGGCCAGATGCCCGGTAAACCGCCACGCGGAGCTGCTGTCAAGGCCAGAGGAGGTAAATGCGTCAAAGCCAAGTTCCTGCGCCCGGGCGTGGATGTCCTCCGCCACCTGCTTCAGCGACTCAAAGTTCCGGATGTCCTCCACGTCATAACCCGCCCTGTCCAGCAGTTCTTCATTCACAATGATGCCGAAACACTCATAAGCATAGCCGATGGAACACGCTTTTCCGTTCTCGTCATAGAGGGTATAGTCATCGGTGACCAGTTCGTTATACACGTCCGTCCCCTTCAGGTCGTAGCAATAATCCCCCCACGTGTCCACAGCGGCCTGCGTGCCCACCACGAACAGTGTGGGCGCACTGCTCTTGTCCATTTCCGCCGTGAGGGTGGATTCGTATTGTCCCTGCGCGGCGGTGGCAACCTTTACCTCCACCCCGGTCAGTTCGGTGTAGGTCTTTGCGATTTTCTGCAAGGCGGTGTCGGCTTCCGGTTTGAAGTTCAGCCAGTATACACTGCCCTTCTCCTCCCCTCCAGCGGGCTTTCCGGTGTTGGTGCAACCACTCAGCACCAACAGCACACACAGCACAAGGGGCAATATGCGTTTTGTCATCCTTTGTGTCCTCCTTTGTATGATGTATGACAATGCGTCTTCGCCTTACATTGTGTGCCAAATCAACATTTTTAAACCTCCATGTGCAAAAAAGAACGGCTGTCTGCCGTTCTTTTTTACAGGCATGGTATTTATTGCAACAGGCATAAAATCAAACCGTAAATCACGCTTGCCGAAATACCAAAGGTCAGCACAGGTCCCGCCACGGTAAAAAGCTTCACCGCCGTACCGGTGATGAGGCCCTCGCTTTTGAACTCCAACGCCGGAGAGACCATAGCGTTGGCAAAACCGGTAATGGGCACAAGCGTCCCGGCGCCGGCATATTTGGCCAGATTATCGAAGATCCCCAGTCCGGTCAGCAGGGCCGCCGCCAGCACCAGTGTCACGGACACCGCCGTTCCCGCCGTCTCCTCGTCCAGTCCCGCCGCCTGATACGCCTTGAGCAGGACCTGCCCAATGGTACAGATGGTACCGCCTACCAGAAATGCCCATATGACATTTTTCCATGTGGGGGATGATTGAGCCCGTGCCTTGACAAGCTTGTCATAGTCCTTGTTGGTCATATCCATAAAACTCACTCCCTTTGGCATAGCTTTTCCCAAGGGTCAAAAAAAGATACCTTCTTGCAACATCCGCCCTGTTGTTTTAAAATAAGAACAGGAGGTGAGTCCATGGACCTGTATCTGTGCGAAAACATATCCCGGCGCGAGGATGCTTATGCGCTGTTGTCTTATGCCGTTAAACACCGCTGGGGTCTGAAAGCACTTCCGGTTATTTCCCTGAGCGAACACGGGAAGCCTTACTTCCCCCATCATCCGGAACACTGCTTTAATCTCAGCCACAGCGGCAGTTTCGCGTTGTGCGCGTTGGACGAGCGTCCTGTTGGCGCGGATATTGAGCGTATCCGCCCTCACCACCCCAAGCTGGCGGACCGCATCTGCTCACCAGAGGAACTGGAATGGCTCGCGGAACAGCCGGATAAAATTTCTGCATTATGTCAACTTTGGGCCTGTAAGGAGGCTCTGGCCAAGTACCATGGCACCGGGCTGACTGTCCCCCTGCGCACCATCCGTGCGCCCCTCTCCCCCGCTTCGGAACAGGGCGGTCTTTTGTTTCACTCCGTGGTCGCCCCGGAATTCTGCCTGTGTGTCTGTGGTCACAGCACTCCTTCCCCCGCGATTTTGGTGAATAGGGATGAATTTTCCCGCTAAAACTTGACACCGGGAACGGAGAATGATAATATACTGTCTAATGAAGCGCTGTGAACGGAAAAGTAACATCCCACCCGGTCAACAGAGAGAGGCCGCCACCGACTGAAAGCGGCCTTGGGCAGGAGGATGTGAAGTGCGTCCGGGAGCGCGGCGGGTAATGCCGCCCGGGTTGGCCCCGATATCGGCTATTGAGTGAAAAATGAGAGTGGAACCGCGAGCGATCGCCTCTTATGCCCAACGAAACGGGTATAAGGGGTTTTTATTTTACCCCTCTCAGCTTTCGTAAAAAGGAGCATACTATGTTCAAATCCCTGAATGAAACGCTGGAAGCCTATCAAAAGCGTGACCCCGCCGCCCGCTCCAAGCTGGAGATCTTCCTGCTTTACCCCGGCGTACATGCCACCATCTACCACAGAATGGCCCACTGGTGCTACCGGCATCATTTGAAATTTTTAGCACGATGCATTTCCCAATGGAACCGTTTCTGGACCGGCATCGAGATCCATCCCGGCGCTACCATTGGCCGCCGTCTGGTCATTGACCACGGTATGGGCATCGTCATCGGCGAGACGGCTGAAATTGGAGACGACTGCCTGATCTATCACGGTGTCACTCTGGGCGGCACCGGCAAGGATCAGGGCAAGCGCCACCCCACCATCGGCAACAACGTACTGGTGTCCACCGGTGCCAAGGTACTGGGTCCCTTCAAAGTGGGCGACAATGCCCGCATCGCCGCCAATGCTGTGGTGCTCAGCGAAGTGCCCGACAACGCCACCGCCGTGGGCATCCCGGCCCAGATCGTGCGCATCGACGGACGCTCCACCCACTATGCCGACGACGTGGACCAGACCAGCGTGAACAACCCCACCCTCGACAAGCTGGCCGCTCTGGCTCAGCGCATCGAGGAATTGGAACAGAAGATACAAGAAAAGGAGAACTGACCTATGTATTTATACAATTCCGCAACCCATAAAAAGGAAGAATTCCAGACCCATACCCCCGGCCGGGTAGAAATGTATACCTGCGGCCCCACCGTGTACCACTTCGCCCACATCGGCAACCTGCGCTCCTACATCATGGAGGACGTGCTAGAGAAGTTCCTGCGCTACGAGGGATATGACGTGAACCGCGTTATGAACATCACCGACGTGGGTCATCTGGCCAGCGACGCAGACACCGGCGAGGACAAGATGCTCAAGGGCGCCAAGCGCGAGAACAAGTCCGTCATGGAGATCGCCAAGTTCTACACCGATGCCTTCTTCTCCGATTGCGTGAAGTTGAATATCAAAATGCCCGAGGTCGTCCAGCCTGCCACCGGCCTGATCGACGAGTTTATCACTACCGTGCAGGGCCTTCTGGACAAGGGCTTTGCCTATGTGGCCGGCGGAAACGTGTACTTTGACACCAGCAAGCTGTCCAGTTACTACGTGTTCAACGACCACGACGAGGAGGATCTGGCCGTGGGCGTGCGCGAGGGTGTGGAGGAAGACACCAACAAGCGCAACAAGAACGACTTTGTCCTCTGGTTCACCAAGTCCAAGTTCGAGGATCAGGCCCTGAAGTGGGACTCCCCCTGGGGTGTGGGCTATCCCGGCTGGCACATCGAATGCTCCTGATCTCCATGAAGTTCAACGGCGAATATCTGGACCTGCACTGCGGCGGCATCGACAATGCCTTCCCCCACCATACCAACGAGATCGCCCAGTCTGAGGCATATCTGGGTCACGAGTGGTGCAAGCAGTGGTTCCATGTGGCCCACCTGAATACCAACTCCGGCAAGATGTCCAAGAGTAAGGGTGAGTTCCTCACCGTCTCTCTGCTGGAGGAAAAGGGCTACGACCCCATTGTGTACCGCTACTTCTGCCTGCAGAGCCACTACCGCAAGGGTCTTGTGTTCTCCTGGGAGAATCTGGACAATGCCGTGGTTGCCTTCAACAAGCTCATCGCCCGCATTGCCGCCCTCAAGCCGGACGGCGAGGCCGACAAGGCCGTGGTTGCCGAGTACGAAGATAAGTTTAAGGCGCTGGTGGGCAACGATCTGAACACCTCCATGGGTGTCACCGCCCTGTACGATGTGCTCAAGGCCAAGACAGACGATGCCACCAAGCTGGCTATTCTGGACAGCTACGACAAGGTGCTGTCCCTCTCCCTGTTGGAAAAGGCCGCCAAGGTGCGCGAGGAGCAGGCCAAAGCCCAGACCGCCAAGGCGGCGGGCGGCTATGCCGTCACCGGCGAGGGCGATCCCGCCATCGACGCGCTGGTGCTGGCCCGCGGCGAAGCCAAGAAGGCCAAGAACTTTGCTGAGGCCGACCGCATCCGCGACGAGCTGAAAGCTATGGGCGTGGAAGTTACCGATGTGCCCGGCGGTGCGAGTTGGAAGCGCATTTAACACAAAAAAAACACGAGCCATCCAACGATGGCTCGTGTTTTTTCAGCTTATTTACTTCACCCAGACCATATCGCGGGTAATGTCAGCCAAAGACTTGGCTCCGCACATGGACATGGTATCGGCCAGCTCCCCGCCGATCTTATTGATGTAGCAGGCAACGCCCTCAGCGCCCGCACCGTACAAAGCGGTGACGAAGGGGCGGCAGATGATCACACCGTCCGCGCCCAGAGCCAGCGCCTTGAACACGTCTACACCGCTGCGGATGCCGCCGTCCACCAGCACCTTCATGCCGCTGCCGGACAGGGCCTTGGTAATATCGGACAGCACCTCGGCAGTGGCGGGACACTGATCCAGCACGCGGCCGCCGTGGTTGCTGACCACGATACCGGCCGCGCCTGCCTCTTTGGCCTTGAGTGCGCCCTTGACAGTCATGACCCCCTTAACGATAAAGGGTACACCGGCCATCTTGGCGATTTGAGCCAGTTCCTCCACCGTCTTGCTGCCGGCGGGAGGGGTCATATTCTTCAGGAAAGGCAGGCCTGCCGCATCCACGTCCATGGCTACTGCAAAACACCCGGACTGCTTACACAGCTCCAGCTTCTCTTTCACGGTCTCCAGATTCCAGGGCTTCACCGTGGGCACGCCCACACCGCCGGCGGCGGCAATGGCGGCGCTGGCCGCCTGCATGACCACGGGGAACATGCCGTCTCCGGTAAAGGCGGCGATTCCGTTGTCAGCACAGCTTTTCACCAGAACGTTGTTATAGCTCACGTCGTCATACTTGTCACTGTAGTGCATGGTGACCGCGCCCACAGGACCGGCAAAGAAGGGATACTTAAAGCTGCGTCCAAACAGCTCCAGCCCGGTATCCGGGGTCACGTTCTCACACAGAGTGTCCATGTTCACACGAATTTTCTGCCAAGCGTCGTAGTTGCGCATGGCACCGTCACCTGTGCCCTTGGCGCCGGGGCCGGGCATATTGCTGCGGCAAGCTCTGCCGTTGCAAATCTCACATGCCTTGCAGTAGGGTCCCATGTTGGGTCTGGCCTGCTCCAACACCTGATGATAGTCCATTTTTCATCCTCCTCTGTTTTTTGTTCCTATAGACAAGTATTATATCACAAATTCCGGCAATGTCACCCATTTTCTGTCTTTTCAGCCGCACTATCTGCAATTTTTGCATTTTACACAGGCTTTCCTTTCCTCGAAAAATATGGTATGATAAGGAAAATCAAACAAAAACTTTCCTAAGGATGTGGTCACTGTGGCACATAAAACAAAACGCGACTCCTGGACCTCCAAGTGGGGCTTTATTCTGGCCTGCATCGGCTCAGCCGTGGGCATGGGCAACATCTGGCTGTTCCCCGCCCGCATCTCCGCTTACGGCGGCGCTACCTTCCTTATCCCCTACCTGATTTTCGTGGTCATCATCGCCTCCACTGGAGTCATTGGCGAGATGGCCTTCGGCCGGGCCACCCGTTCCGGCCCTGTGGGTGCCTTCGGTCAGGCCACAAAACAGCGCTTCGGCACGGAAAAGCCCGGCCGTGTACTGGGCCTGATCCCCGTACTGGGTTCTCTGGCTCTGGCCATTGGCTACTCCGTGGTGGTTGGCTGGATCTTCAAATACCTGTTTCTCTCCCTGTCCGGCGGTCTGATGCCCCTGGAGGGTGTGCCCGCTTTTGACAGTCTGTTCACTGCCACCGCCGTCTCCAATGTGGGATGGCAGGTGCTGGGAATGCTGGTCACTGTGGCCATCATGGTCTTCGGCATCGGAAAGGGCATTGAAAAGGCTAACAAGCTGATGATCCCCCTGTTCTATGCCCTGTTCATTGGTCTTGCCATCTATCTGTTCACCCTGCCCGGCTCCCGGGATGCCTACAAGTACATCTTCCTTCTGGACCCCAAGGGACTGCTGGATCCCATGGTGTGGGTGTTTGCTCTGGGTCAGGCCTTCTTCTCTCTGTCCATTGCGGGCAACGGCACTTTGATTTACGGTTCCTACCTGAGCGAGGATGCCAACATCCCCGCCGACGCCAAGATGGTGGCTCTGTTTGATACTCTGGCCGCTATTCTGGCCGCCCTGGTCATCCTGCCCGCCATGGCTGTGGCAGGACAGCAGTTAACTACCGGCGGCCCCGGCCTGATGTTTATTTTCCTGCCCAACGTACTGCGTTCCATCCCCGGCGGCGGCATCCTGCTCATCATCTTCTTCCTTGCGGTTATTTTTGCCGGTCTGACCTCTCTGGTCAACCTGTTTGAGGCACCCACTGCCACCATCCAGGAGCAGTTCCATCTGAGCCGCCCGGTAGCCGTATCCATTATCGGTGCGCTTGGCATTGGTGTGGGCCTTTTGATCGCTCCCATCGTCTCGGGTTGGATGGACGTTTGCTCTATCTACATCTGCCCTCTGGGCGCACTGCTGGCCGCGGTGATGTTCTTCTGGTGCTGTAAAAAGGACTTCGTTCTGGAACAGGTCAATCTGGCCCGCTCCAAACCGCTGGGCCGCTGGTTCTACCCCCTTGCCAAGTACTTGCTGTGCGCTGTGACCATTCTGGTGCTCATTCTGGGTGCAGTCAACGGCGGCATCGGCTGATCCAAATCCACACAAAAACTCCCGACATCGGAAGATGTCGGGAGTTTTTTGTTGCTATGATCAATGGGACAACAGGATACGGTCGTTGTCCAATGCCTTTCCGGCACCTGCACGGAACTTCTCCAGAAGGTCGTCCACCGTCATTCCCTTGCGCTCTTCGCCGCCCACATCCAACACGATGCGGCCACCGTCCATCATAATGGTGCGGTTGCCTAGCTCCAGCGCATTTTTCATGTTGTGGGTGACCATAAGAGTGGTGATTTTGTTGCGTTCCACCACATCACGGGTAATTTTAAGCACCTTGTCGGCAGTGGCCGGGTCAAGGGCGGCGGTGTGCTCATCCAGCAGCAGCACCTTGGGCGGCACCATGGTAGCCATGAGCAGGGTCAGCGCCTGCCGCTGGCCCCCGGACAACAGACCCACAGGCTGCTTCATCCGGTCCTCCAGTCCCATACCAAGCAGGGCCAGCTGGTCGCGGAAGAATGCGCGGTCTTCCTTTCCGGTACGGCTGAAAAACGCGTGCTGGTGCTTGGCGGTGCGCAGATAGGCCAGCGCCAGATTTTCCTCGATGGTCATATTGGGCGCGGTTCCTCGCATGGGGTCCTGAAACAGGCGGCCCATCTCGCGGCTGCGCTTATACTCGGGCTTGAAGGTAATGTCCTCCCCTGCCAGAGTAATGCTGCCCTCGTCGGCAAAGAACGCACCGGCAATGGCATTGAACAGGGTGGACTTTCCTGCACCGTTGGAACCTACAATGGTAATGAAATCACCCGGCTCCAAATGCAGCGATACGTTCTCCAGTGCCTTTTTCTCATTGACCGTACCGGGATTGAAGGTTTTGGACACATTGTTCAGATACAGCATTTCAGCGTCCTCCCTTCCGGCCGGCCGTTGCTTTGCGCCGCTGGAACGCCGCCCAGTCCCTGATCGTGGGAGCGGCAATGGCCAGCGCCACGATGACAGCGGTAAGCAGCTTCAGCCCCTCTACCGGGACGATCTTGGTATAGTACACGATGGCATAGATCAGGCGGTAGATCACAGAGCCTACCATCACTGCGGCAATACCCTTGCGCACCGAGCGCCGGCCCAAAACGGTCTCACCAATGATCAGGCAGGCAAGGCCGATGACCACGATGCCGGTACCGCCGTTGATGTCCATGGTCTTCTGATACTGACCTACCATGGCGCCAGACAGGGCGGTCAGGGCATTGGCGATGCACAGGCCGATGGTAACGGTAAAAGTGGGGTTGATGGAAGATGCGCGCACCATGTCCCGGTTATCTCCGGTGGCACGGATTGACAGACCCAGACGGGTGCCCAGAAAATATAGCAGCAGCAGGCCGGCGGCAATGGTCACAGCGGCGGCCAGAACGGTCTCGTACCAGCTGCCGCCGATGCCGGTGTCACGGAACATGGTAAACACGGTAGCCTGCTTCAAAAGGCTCACGTTGGAACTCCAGCCCATGGCCATCAGGTTGATGGTATACAGTCCGGTATTGGTCACAATACCCGCCAGAATGGAAGGCACTCCCAGCCGGGTCTGCAAAAAGGCGGTCACAAAGCCGGCGGCGGAGCCAGCCAGCATAGCGGCGGGGATGCCCAGAACGGGATGGCCTGCGGCGGCACAGGTGACGGACACCGCAGCACCCAGCACAAAACACCCGTCGGTAGTCAGGTCAGCAATATCAAGGATACGGTAACTGAGGAACAGCGCCATGGCCACAAGTGCATAGAGAAAGCCCAACTCCAGCGCCGTTTGACTTACATATAAGATGGGATGCAAGGACAAGTCCTCCTTTCACACCAACACCCCCGGCACACAGCCGGGGGTATCGGCAAGGCTTTATTATTCGGCGGTGGTGGTAACCTCTACGATGGGGCCCTTGTTACCAAAAACTGCATTATAATCAATGTTCAGGGCCGCGGCAGTCTCGGTGTTGACGGTGATGATGCCGCCCTCCGCGAGATAGAATTCCTCCATGGCGTCCATACCCTCGGTCATAGCCTGATAAGCCAGACGACCGCTCTGACCGCCCAGATCAGTGTAGTTCACGCCGCAGGTGGCAAAAGCGCCGCTGCGCACAAAGGAGTCCGCGCCGGTGTAGTGAGGAATACCGGCATCAACAAGGCTCTCGTAGATGGCCAGCTCGGCGGACATGACGATGTTGTCAGTGGGAGTGAACACAGCATCCACTCCCTGCGCGATCAGAGTGTTGGCGGCAGCAATGACCTCGTCATTGGTATTGCCGGTGGCCTCGGTATAGGCAATACCTTTGGCATCCAGATAAAGCTTGGCGTCGGCAATGGGGGTGGCGGAGTTGATCTCGGATAGAGAGTAAAGCAGACCCACATTTTTCGCATCCGGATTCTGAGCCAGCATCATATTCATAATGAACTCGGTGTTCAGTGCATCGCTGACGCCGGTGACATAGTCAATGCCGGTCAGCTCGGCGGCAGCGGGGTCGGACACGGCAGCGAAGACAACAGGGGTCTTGGTTTCCTCCGCACACACGGCCATGACCTGGGCGGCGAGTGTGGCAATGGGGATGATGGCATCCACACCGTCCGCGATGGCCTGGTTGCCGATCTGCATCAGAACAGACTGGTCGCCCTGACCGGAGTATATCTCGTAGTCGATCTTGGCCCCATCGGCTACAAAGCCGTCCAACTCGGCAGCCACGGCATTGGCGATCTCGTCCAGAGAGGGATGGTCCATCTGCTTGACAATGGCTACCTTGTAGCCTTCCTCTGCATCAGAGGCGCTTCCGGCAGTGCCGCAGGCAGACAGAACAAACAGCAGGGACAGGGAAAGGACGGATGCGGTGATCTTCTTGATGATGTTCTTTTTCATGGTAGTTACCTCCATATTTGGCCTTTGGGCCATGTATTTGTTTAGGTGGATGATGGAGGGGCCGCTGCCAACGACCGTTCTTAGGAGTATAAAAAAACAGCCCCTTATCCCACATGGGACAAGAGCTGCACTCCTGCGATACCACCCAAATTGACGTATAAACGTCCGCTCGCTTCACGCGCCATCACGCGTGCCCGGTGGATAACGGGTGGGTCCCCGTCGGCATCTACTTGGCAAATCCGTTCAAGCCGCCCTCGAAAGTCCATTCACCAACCGCGCCCCGCCCCGATCGCACCATCCGAGACTCTCTTGAGGTTTGCTGCATTGGCTACTTCTCTTTCTCACAGGTTTAAGAAGATTTACTTGTTGCCGTTATTATACGCACTCCCCTTCCCTTTGTCAACACTTTTTTGTGGTAAAGCGAGAAAGTTTTTCCAGCAGGTCAATTTATCTGCCCCTCCTATTGACCCTACATAAAAACTCCCCTGCCATATTTATGGCAGGGGAGTTCACTTTACAGATATTAGTAATTCTGGGCGCGCAGCTCAAAGTAAGCCTGAGGATGAGCACACATGGGGCACACCTGAGGTGCCTTGGGGCCCACGTGGATGTGGCCGCAGTTGCCGCACTGCCAAATCATGTCGCCGTCGCGGGAGAAGACCAGACCGCCCTCGATATTGGCCAGCAGCTTGCGATAGCGCTCCTCGTGCTCCTTCTCGATGGCAGCAACACCGTCAAAGAGGAATGCGATTTCCTCAAAGCCCTCCTCACGGGCCTCCTTGGCAAAGGTGGCATACATGTCGGTCCACTCGTAGTTTTCGCCGGCAGCGGCATCAGCCAGATTCTCCATAGTACCGGGAACAGCACCATCGTGGAGCAGCTTAAACCAAATCTTGGCATGCTCCATCTCGTTGTGGGCGGTCTCTTCAAAAATGTTGGCGATCTGAACATAGCCGTCCTTCTTGGCCTTGGACGCATAATAGGTGTACTTGTTACGGGCCTGAGACTCGCCGGCAAAGGCGGCCATCAGGTTAGCTTCGGTGCGGGTGCCCTTCAGATTCTTGCTCATAGTAATTTTCCTCCTCAAATTTATTTCCTCAAATTTTATTAATAAGAATTGTTCTTGATAAGAGTTTACTATACCTCCCCTGTTTTGTCAATAGGAATTTTTAAAAATTTCTCCTTATTATTTTACCCATTTTTGAGGATAAACATTGCGCAAATTTATGCCCACTTTCCCGTGCCGTGCGCCTGCGGCGGGTTTGAGGGCGGCCGCACAAAAAAAGAGCGGACTTCCGAAGAAGTCCGCTCTTTTATTAGTATTATTGGAGTACTGAATTACTCAGCGATCTCGATAACAGCGCCGGAACCCACGGTACGGCCGTTCCCATTTGGATATATCCAAATGGGGACCCTTAATAATTGAAGTCCTCGGGCGAAATAAATTCGCCCTTGCGGAAATTCTCCGCTGCGCTGCGAATTTACGACGCTTATCGCGTCGCCCCGCCTTTGGCGGTGTCGAGGGTGGCCGCACTAAAAAAGAGCGGACTTCCGAAGAAGTCCGCTCTTTTATTGGTGTTATTGGAGTACTGAATTACTCAGCGATCTCGATAACAGCGCCGGAACCCACGGTACGGCCACCCTCACGGATAGCGAAACGCAGGCCCTTCTCGATGGCGATGGGGGTGATCAGCTCGACCTTCATGTCGACGTTATCGCCGGGCATGCACATCTCGGTGCCCTCGGGCAGGCTGATGATGCCGGTCACGTCGGTGGTACGGAAGTAGAACTGAGGACGATAGTTGTTGAAGAAGGGAGTATGACGGCCACCCTCTTCCTTGGACAGGACGTAAACCTGACCAACGAACTTGGTGTGGGGGTTGATGGAGCCGGGCTTGCACAGAACCTGACCGCGCTCGATGTCGCTCTTGGCAACGCCACGCAGCAGGCAGCCGACGTTATCACCGGCCTCAACGTAGTCCAGAACCTTGCGGAACATCTCCATGGAGGTAACGACGGTGGAGGACTTCTCCTCCTTCAGGCCCACGATGTCGACGGTCTCGCCGGCCTTCAGCTGGCCACGCTCGACACGGCCGGTAGCAACGGTGCCACGACCGGTGATGGTGAAGACGTCCTCGACGGGCATCA
>JAFVVH010000046.1 GCA_017502285.1 Oscillospiraceae bacterium
GCCCAAGGGGGCAAAGAGCATGTCACCCCGGCCCACCAGCTTTTCCGCGCCCATGGTGTCCAGAATGATGCGGGATTCCATGGCAGAGGCCACCGCAAAGGCGATGCGGCTTGGGATGTTGGCCTTCATCAGGCCGGTGATCACGTCGGCGGAGGGACGCTGGGTGGCAATGACCAGATGCATGCCGGATGCACGGCCCATCTGAGCCACACGGCAGATGGACTCTTCCACTTCCTTGGCCGCCACAAGCATCAGGTCAGCCAGCTCGTCGATGAGCACCACCACGTTGGGCATCTTCTCCATACCTTCGGTCTTTGCCGCCAGCGCATTGTACTCGTCCAGCTTGCGCACCCCCACCTCGGAGAAGGTGCGGTAGCGCTTCATCATCTCCGTCACTGCCCACTGCAGGGCACCGGCTGCCTTCTTGGGGTCGGTGACCACAGGGATGAGCAGATGCGGGATACCGTTGTAGATGCCAAGTTCCACCATCTTGGGATCCACCATGATCAGGCGGACCTCCTCCGGGGTGGCCTTGTAGAGCAGAGAGGTAATGATGGAATTGGTGCACACCGACTTACCGGAGCCGGTGGTACCGGCAATGAGCAGGTGGGGCAGCTTGCTGATATCGCCCACAACGCAACGGCCGCTGATGTCCTTACCCACAGCGAAGGATACCTTGGACTTACTGTCAGTAAAGTTCCTGGAGCCGATGACCTCATGGATGCTGACAGGCGAGACCACCTTATTGGGCACCTCGATACCTACCACCGAGATCTTATCCGGGATGGGCGCGATGCGAACGCCGGTGGCACCCAGTGCAAGTGCAATATCATCGGCCAGATTGGTCAACTTGTTCAGACGCACACCCTGATCCAGCTCCAGCTCATAGCGGGTAACGGAGGGTCCACGCACGATGTTGATGATATTGGCCTCAATGCCAAAGGAGCGGATGGTGTCGCTGAGCCGCTGACGGTTGATGGTCAGCTCACCCTGCGCCTCTCCCCCACTGTCCGCGCCGCTCTCGTTGAGCAGGGACAGGGGCGGATATTGATAGGGCTTGGACTCCTGCTCCATGGTCTGCTTAATGTCCTCAGCCACCTCCTGCGCGGCCTGTGCGGCCTCGCTGGCAGTCACCTTGGGAATGGCGGGCTCGCGGACGATCTCGGGCACAGGCTCTTCAACGATGGGAGCGGGCATCTCTGCCACAGGCTCCTTGAAGGGCTCCACAGGCTCGTCTGCCACAGGGGTGACCATACCGGTGAGCACCTCGTCCGGTGTTTTAACATTGGGTTTGCGATTGAAAAAGCCATTCTTTCTGCCCGTATTTTCCTGTGCAGAGATATCCGCCCCAGCGGGTGCGTCATCCAGCGGAACATCAAAGGCGACGCGGGCACGGGGCGCGCGTTCAGGCACAGGCTCGGGCTTGGGATGGTGCTGAGGCCGTTCCGGCTCTTCCTGAAGCTCATACTCCGGATGGGGCCGGCTGCGAACATAGGCAATAACGTCAGCGATGCTGCGGTTAAATGCCCCAAACAGACACAGAAACTCTCCTACAATAAACAGGACGATACCAAAAACGCCAAAGTACAGATGACTGAACATACCAATCAGCCCGCACAGCACACCGCCGGATGCCATCTGTCTGCCAGAAGTCCAAAGCTGTCCCACCGCACCGAAACTCCATGCGCACTCCGCGCCTGAGACGCGGTATACCACTGCCTGCAGTAGCGCACTGAGCAGCACCGGAACCAGCAGCGCACAGGCAAAGCGCAGGCGGACCGGGCGGCCACGGTGGAAGCCGAGGATATACGCACACACCAGCATGGTGGGCACGGACAGCCAGTAGCCGTAACCAAACAACCCCTTAAACACATTGCAAAACCAGGATACCGCAGGAGCGTCATCAAAATAGCCGCATGCAAAGACCACTGCCAGCAGAAGGCAAACGATAGCCCCTACCTCACGGCGAATGGGCTTGGTCTGCGGAGCCTGCTTGTGTCGGGAGGCCGCATTTCCAGCGTTCTTTTTTACTGCGGCGGAGCGACTGCCCGCTTTCGGAGTGGTTGCCTTGCGCTTGCCGCCGTTTTTCTTTTGTGTTGAAGCCATATCTGTCTACATCCCTTCCTCAGGAGGCTCAAATCATCGTCCAGCCCATCAGGCTCAATATCAGCGCAAGCGCACCCGCCGCCCAGCAGTAGTAGGCAAAGGCTCCAAACTTACCCTTGGCCGCCAAAAGGTTGACCAATCGAATGGAAAAGTAACCCACCACCCCGGCCACTGCCATGCCCACCAGATATTTGGGCAGCAGACCTGTGGCAAGTCCACCCTCCATTTCCAGCACGTCCTTGACCTCCAGAATGGTGGCGCCCAGCACGGCAGGCAGGGACATGAGGAAAGAGTAGCGCACGGCAAATTTACGGTCAAAACCCATGGCCATTCCGGCAGAAATGGTACAGCCGGAACGGGACAGGCCGGGAACGGTTGCAAGCCCCTGTGCCACACCCACCAGCAGCACGTCCTTCAGCGTGGCATTGCGCACCGTCTTGCGTCCCCCCGCCATACGGTCGGAGAGGAACAGGATACCGCCGGTGACCAGCAGGGCGCAGCTGACAAACACAGGACTTGCACCCAGCGCCTCTACATAGTCCTTAATGAGCAGCACCGCAAACAGGGGCAGCGTGCCCACGATGACCAGCAGCACCATGCGCCGGGCCTCCGGGATCTCTCCACCTTGCCGCTTTCGGGAGAACAGGGCTGCAACGGCCCGGAAGAACTCCGCCACCATTTCCACCACGTCACGGAAATAATAAATACATACGGCCAGCAAGGTGGCAAAGTGGAGCAGCACATTGAACAGATTGTCCGGCTCCTCCATGCCAAAAAAATGCTGAAACAGGGTCAAGTGACCGGAACTGGAGATAGGCAGAAATTCCGCCACACCCTGCACAAATCCCAAAATTACAGACATTAGATAGGTCAAAATATGTACCTCCCGGCAATGATTATAAGAACACTGATACTATATTACCACAACATATGGAATAATTCCAGTTCTTTCTTACAATTTTTAAGAATTATGTAAACAGGTGAGATCACCTGTTTTCCTCCGCCTGACGCTTCTGCTCCCGCTTGTGCTGCCGGATCATTTCATGCAGGCAATCCAGCGCGTCGGACAGTCCCCCAATCTGGTCAATGATACCCAGCTTTACCGCTTCTTCCCCGTAGATTACACTGCCCACATCGGCCGCCAGCTCCCCGGTCTGGAGCATTAATTCTGTGAAGGTGTCCCGCGTTACCCTGCTGTTAGCCGTAACAAATTGAATGATGCGCTCCTGGATCCGTTCAAAGTAATAAAATGTTTGTGGCACGCCGATGACTAACCCGTTCATGCGCACCGGATGAATGGTCATGGCGGCGGAAGGAGCAATGAAGGATCGCTTTGCTGACACCGCCAACGGCACACCAATGGAGTGTCCTCCCCCCAACACAAGGGAAACAGTAGGCTTTGACATGCTGGAAACAAGCTCGGCGATACCCAGTCCCGCCTCGATATCTCCGCCCACGGTGTTGAGCAACACCAGCAGTCCGTCCACCTCGTCACTTTCCTCCACCATAGCCAGCAGCGGCATCACATGCTCGTACTTGGTGCTCTTGCTGGTAGATGGCAGCAGCTGATGCCCTTCTATCTGGCCAACGATGGTCAATACGTGGATGCTCCCCTTTTCGTTGCGGATCAGTGTAGATCCAAAGTCCACGATCGGCTGGATTGTCTGCTCCTGAGAGAGCATCCCCTGCTCCTGTTTGTCCTTTTCTTTTTCGTCCATTCAAATTCACTCCCTGCGTTTTTCTTAGGATACGCAAAGGGATCGGATTTTAAACAAAAACAGGAACTGCAAAAGCAGTTCCTGTTTTCAACAGAATTCTAATTACCGGCAATCCTATTCAGACCGTTCCATCACTCGTGCAGGTCGTTCAGGCTGTCCAGCAGGGTGTTGGCAAACAGCTCGCCCACACCGGGCATAAACCAACAATGGTCCACGCTGTAGCCGCCGTTTTCAAAACCAGTCTCGGATGGGATGTAGCCCGCACCGGCACCGCAGGTGAGCACAAAGGTCACCTTAAAGGGAGAGTTGTCCTTGATCTGCTTGCCGTTGGCGTCAAACATCTCATAGGGCACGTTGACAAAGCCCAGCTCGCCCACGCTGATGGCGTGAAGTACCATATCCATGGTGGCGGGACCCTTGCTGTGCTTGACGATTGCACCGGCATGGTACACGCTGTTAAAGCCCAGCTTCTTGGCCTCCGCCGTCCAGGTGGGACGGTCACCGGTGGCTTTGAAGTTTTTGGAGATGTACTCCGCGTCCTTGACGCGGTGGTCCAGAGTGTGGTTAACGGGCAGAGTCAGCACCGTGCTGCACACTTTGACCGCGCCGCCCTCCACGGGTACATAGCTGCCCTCTACGGACTCGGCCACGTCCGCCATGGCCTTGCCGTGCTCCCAGTGGTCGGCGTAAATATTTTCCTCAGGGATGCGGCTGATGGGGTTCACGTTACCGGAACCGCCGGTGAAGTAGATGAAATCGCAGCCCAGCCGCTTCTCCGTTTCGTCACGCATAACGCCCACGATGTCGGCGCTGATGTCGTAGCGCTTTCCGCCGCCGCCCGTACGGTGGGGATGGGTCTGGAAGTTGACCATGAGGATGTCCTTCTTCCCTTCCCGCACAAACTTGACGAACTGCATCTCGTTGTCCACTTCGCTCTCGTGGCACTTGATGGGCGACTGGTCGAAGTGACCGTAATTGTCGCCGGCCGGAGTATCGTCCTGCAAAATGTAGCGGCGCACGAAGTTCAAACCAGTGGTCTTGGCGCTGGCGGCAAAGATCCGTGCCGGAGCGCGATCGGCCATAGCGGCCACAGCGGCAACCACCAGCTGCTCCTCCAGCAGATCCATATAGCGTGGAATGCTGTCCTTCTCCTTGTTGGCGTAGTCAGGAGCAGAGTGAGTATGGCTGCCGGAGCCGAAGATGCGCTCGGCAGGAACGCCGGTAGCTTTGCTAATGGCGGGGGCAAAGCGATTCACCCAGGACCCGGTGGCAGTGGCCAGATCCAGCGCGAAGAGCAGGACGCTCTGTCCGTTCTCATCGGTAAAGGCCACACAGGTAGCGGCCAGAGGGTCGATGACCTGAGTGGACATACGGTTGGAGGTGCTTCCATAGCCACGCAGGGGCACGGACTCCTTGGGTGTAATGTCGGCGCGGCCGTAACCGACGAGCAGTTTTTCACTCATAAAACATTCTCCTTTTCAGGGTGCGGCACATATGAAATACCAACACATCCTTTACATGCTCATCGTACCATTTCTTTCCCGCCTCGGCAAGCAAAATTCACCGTCAAATCACACAATATTTGGTATGTTTTTTAGTCATACCGCCTATATAACACAAATTCGCTCTCAGAAGCAAAAAAGCAGAGAATTCATACCTGTCTTCTCCGTCTTTTTGTCATTCAAAATGCCTTGTCATAGCGCATTAGTCCGTGGATATTGCAGTAGACATACAGCTTTCCGCCCCGCCGCGTGGGGAACCGCACCGCCGCCTCCTGCTCAGGATAGAGCCGGTGCAGTGTAATACGGTCGCTTTGCACATACGCAGCAAAGGCAAGGTAATGCGCCTTGGTCATGGGGTGGTCAAAGGTAACGTAATAATCCGCATCCATCTCCTCCACCGTCACCTTTGGGATGTCGTCCGTTGCGGGCTCGATACGCTCCAAACGCCGTCCACAGCAGTGGATAGTCGCCGCGCCGGTGCTGAACAAGACGTTTCCGCATTCGGGACAGACGTAAAATCGCACCCGGCTGATGTTGCCGCTGTCCGGTCTGTTGCGTGTAATTTCTCCCTCCATGAGCTGGCTCATGTCCGCACCCAAAACAACAGACAGGTCCGGCCACAGGTCAAGGTCAGGACAACCCAGACCACACTCCCACTTGGACACGGTCTTATTGCTGATTCCCAGCGCGTCGGCAACATTCTTCTGGGTCAACCCCCGCTCTGTGCGCAGGGAACGGATCAGCTTACCTATCTTTTCACAATCCATAACTTCTCCTCCTTTGCTTGCAGGAACAGTTTATCCCTTCTTTTTTCCTTTTGCAATCCACGCACCGCAGAGCAGGAAAAACCGTGGCCACAAAAGACTTTGTGGCCACGGTTTTAAAAATCAGTCCGCCTCAAACAGGGCCTTGATGCCCCGGAAGGTCATATAGCAGTCCAGCTTGCTTACCGTTTCAAAAGGTGCGTGCATGGACAGCACGGGCACACCGGCGTCAAGAGTGTCAATGTTTCGGTTTGCCATATAGCAGGCCACGGTGCCGCCACCGCCGGCATCCACCTTGCCCAATTCCGCCATCTGCCAGACCACACCGGCCTTGTCCAGCACCCGACGCACGTAGCCAACCACCTCAGCAGAAGCATCGGATGCGCCCGACTTACCCCGGGCGCCGGTATACTTGCACAGGCCCATGCCATAGTTGACCAGCGCGCTGTTGCGCTTTTCGTAGACCTCGGCAAAATTAGGGTCATAGGCCGCCGTCACGTCAGCAGACAGACAGAAGGAACGCTCAAAGCAAACGTCCACGCGCACCTTCTGGCTCTCACACAGGTCGGCCATGAAGGTATCAAAGGCGGAGGACTGCATACCACTCACACCCTCGGAGCCAATCTCCTCTTTGTCCGCCAGTATACATACGGCGGTACGCTCGGGCACACCCAGCTGCAGCAAGGCGGCAAGACTTGCATAGGCACAAACACGGTCATCGTGACCGTAAGCGCCGATAAGAGAGCGGTCAAATCCAATGTCGCAGGCATTGAATGCAGGCACAGCAGACAACTCAGCGGAGATAAAGTCCTCCTCCACCATACCATACTTGCGGTTAAGCAGCTCCAGCACCGCGATTTTTACCCGGTCGGAGTCCTCGTCATCAGCCAGCGGGCGGCTGCCCACCAGAATATTCAGGTTCTCCCCGGGGAAAGCCTCCGCAAGGGGCTTTTTGCCGTGCTCCATACCCAAGTGGGGCAGCAGGTCGTCGATGGTAAACAGGGGGTCACCCTGCCCGCCGCCCACGCTGACGCGCAGGGTACGGCCATCTCTGAGCACCACCACGCCGTGCAGTTCCAGCGGAATAGTCATCCACTGGTACTTGCGGATGCCGCCGTAATAGTGGGTCTTGAGGAAGGCCAGCTCCTCAGACTCATACAGCGGATTCTGCTTCAGGTCAAGACGTGGAGAGTCAATGTGCGCCGCGGCAATATTGACACCGCACTCCAGTCCCTTGCGGCCCATAACAGCCAGCATGACCGCCTTGCCCCGGTTGATTCGGTACACCTTGTCACCGGGCTTGAGCGCCATGCTCCGCTGATAGGCCCGGAAGCCCGCCGCCTCGGCCAGCGCCACAGTGCGGTCCACACACTCACGCTCCGTCTTGCCCGCATCCAGATACTGCTTATAGCCCTCGCAGTAGGCATCCATAGCTTCAAGATCGCCCTCACGCAGACGGTCATAGCCGTTGGTTTTCTTGTACTGCAGTGCCTTGCGCAGCTGCTTGCCCCGGGTAAGTTCCTTGTTGTCTGCCATATTATCGTCCTCCCTACAGATCTATGATCTGTTCAAAAAGTGCTCTGGCCCGGCGGGCAAATTCCTCCGCCCCGGCACAGTCGTTCATCAGGATATGTTCACAGTTTGCCCGAAAATAGTCCTCCTGTTTCTGCGCTGACACACGGGCACGGGCATATTCCTCCGAGATCCCCTCCCGCAAACAGATGCGGCGCACGCGCTCCTCTACCGGGGCCAGTACGGCCACCGTGGTATCACACCGACTACCCAGCCCACTTTCGATCAGCGTGATACCATCCACCGCGGCACAGCTTCTGCCCTGTTTCCGGGCCTGTTCCAGCTGCCGGTCCACCGCCCGGCCGATATAGGGCCAGACAATGGTATTCAGCTGTTCCAGCGCCGCCGGATCACGGAACACCACACTCCCCAATCTCTTTCGATCAAATTGACCCAACTCATCCTTTAGTGGACCGAAAGCTCGCTGAAGCTCATCCTGTAAAGTTATATCACTTTGCAGAATTTCGTGGTAAACCGCATCACAGTCAATGATAGTGCCCCCAAGCTTTTCCAACTCCCGGAGGGCTGTGGTCTTGCCCGCCCCGGTAGGGCCGGTAATGCCGATAATGGTCATAGTTACACCTCGATGATATGGAAGCCCGCCGCCTTGTTCAGCCGGTTGGCAATGGCAAGGCCGATGCCCGCCGTATCCGGACACTGGGCCCAGATAGCCGTAACATTCGTGTGGTCAAAGGCGCGCAGGGTGTCAAAAATGCGCCGTGCCTGCTCCTGCTTATCCTGTACGCATCCCACCCCCGTCACATATCCAGCGTCGGCCTGCGCAGGGAATCGGGACAGATACTCGTCAAAGCAAATGATGCCGTCCTGCCTTTGTGCATGTGCCGCTATGTAAGCGGCGCTTTTCTCCGGATCGCCCGCAACCACAGTGACCGGCGCCTTGGGCGCATAGTGTCGGTAGGCCATGCCGGGCGCTCTGGGTTTCTCCCCCGCTTTCATCTGTCGGGTGACGGCAGCGTCCACCGCCACCTCCCCAAGCACCTCTTGCAGTTGCTCCAGCGTCACGCCGCCGGGCCGCAGCAGCCGTGGCGGTTTACATGTCAGGTCGATGATGGTGGACTCCACTCCCACACCGCAGGCTCCGCCGTCCACAATGGCGTGGATCTTGCCCTCCATATCCTCCAGCATGTGCTGTGCGGTGGTAGGACTGGGTCGGCCGGAGGTGTTGCCCGAAGGGGCGGCTACCGGCACACCGGCCAGTGCGATGATCTGCCGGCAAAGATCGTGTCCCGGGCAGCGCATCCCCACGGTATCCAGTCCGGCCGTCACCACATCGGGCACATTGTCCTGACGAGGCAGCACCATGGTCAGCGATCCGGGCCAGAAGGCCTGTGCCAGCGCATAGGCACTTTCGGGAATATCCCGGCAGTAGCGCTCCAGCCAGCCCGCCTCAGGGATGTGCAAGATCAAAGGGTTATCCTGCGGGCGGCCCTTGGCAGTAAAAATATCTGCCACCGCTTTGGGGTCAAGCCCATTGGCACCAAGACCGTACACCGTCTCGGTGGGAATGCCCACAAGTCCGCCTTCCCTCAGGATGGCGGCGGCAAGCTCTATTTCATTTTGCGTCAGATACTTCGTTTTCACGCGCAAAACCCCGGTTTCTTCGTTATGCGTAGGCGTTGATCTTCATGCCGCCCAGCTCGATGACGGTATCCTTGGGAAAACCCGCCTGCTGAACATAGGTTTTCACCGCACCCTGCGCGATCTTTGGATTCATCTTCTCATCTTCCAGTTCCATGTCAATGCGGCCATCCAGACCACCGCAGACATAGCCGCCCTCGTCCATGATCTCATTCAGGCCGGCCACCACATCGGCCAGTTCCATGCCTTCAGGCAGGGCAGTATAGTGCACATACAGATCCATTTTTATTTACTCCTGTTCTTTCAATCGTTGAGCCTGATCTGCGGTGGTCAGTGCGCCGATCACCGCATCCAGATCACCATTCATAATATTTTCGATTTGGTAGAGCGTCAAGCCAATGCGGTGGTCAGTGACCCTCCCCTGCGGGAAATTATAGGTGCGGATGCGCTCGTTACGCATACCGCTGCCCACCTGATTGCGCCGCTGGGCGGTCAGCTCACCACTAAGACGCTCCTGCTTCTGCTCATAGAGGCGGGATGCAAGGATGCGCATGGCCTTGTCCCGGTTCTGGAACTGGCTGCGCTCCTGCTGGCACTCTACCGCCATCCCTGTCGGCTTGTGAATGAGCCGCACAGCAGAGGATGTCTTGTTCACGTGCTGGCCTCCCGCACCCGATGCACGGAACACCTGCATCTCAATGTCGGATGGGTCCAGCTTTACGTCTACGGTCTCCATCTCAGGCAGCACCGCCACGGTAACGGTAGAGGTATGCACCCGTCCTCCCGACTCCGTCTCCGGTACGCGCTGTACCCGGTGCACACCGCTTTCAAACTTCAGCCTTGAGTAGGCGCCCTGCCCTTCAATTGTAAAGGATATTTCCTTTATCCCACCCAGTTCCGTTTCGCTGAGACTGTTGATCTCCGTCTTCCAGCGGCAGTTCTCGGCATACATGGAGTACATGCGGTACAGGGAGTGGGCAAACAGCGCCGCCTCCTCCCCGCCGACACCGGCCCGAATCTCCACGATGACATTTTTATCGTCGTTGGGGTCTCGAGGCAGCAGCAAAATTCGCAGTTCCTGCTCCAGCCGCTCCATGTCCTGCTTGGCCTGCTGCAGCTCCTCCTGTGCAAGCTCCTTCATCTCCGGGTCACTCAGCAGCGCCAGCGCGTCCTCCTTGGCCTGCCGTGCGGTGCAGTAGGTCCGATAGGCCTCTACAACAGGGGCAAGCTGGGTCTGCTCCTGATTGAGTTTGGCCACCTGCGCGGGATCTTCATAGGTCTCGGGGGCAGCCAGCCGGGCCTCGATCTGACTGTATTTTGCCTCTACGGCGTTCAGTTTGTCCAGCATAGCTGTCCTCCTTCCCTTTTTATCGGTCGAAGAAATAAGATTTTACCAGCGCTAGCGGCTCGCGAATGTACATCCATAGCCGTGAGGGCACGTGAGAGCTGGGTGCGGCCAAGGTGGAAAGGTACTCCCCCGCCCCGGTCACCCGGTCCCAGAGCATCCGCCCACGGGTCAGATGGAAGCCGTTGGACACCATGAGCACACCCTGTTGCATATCAATACCATACTTCTGCATCAGCTGCGCGCTGTACGTGATGTTCTGAACCGTGTTGTGGGACTGGTCCTCCACCAAGATCCGACTCGCTTCCACTCCGGCACTGATCAGATAGTCCCGCATGCAGTCCGCTTCACTGGTATGCTCGTCCGGCCCCTGCCCACCGCTGACGATCACGGTCATGTCCGGATCCCCGGCCAGATAGTCTAGTGCCTCGTCCAGCCGGTCCTGCAGCAGGATAGACGGCCCCCACGGGTGCACCTGACAGCCCAAAATCAGCATGGTAGACGGTTTGCCTTCGATATGGTCATAGCTTCCATACAGCACCGCGCCAAGCAATGCACAAAAGGACAAAAGACCTGCTAATGCAAGGGCAAGCAGACCCTTGACCCACTTTTTCTTCCATAAAGCGCTCATCCCCGGGCCTCCTCCAGCTCAGCGGACAGACGCTCCCATGTGCCGTACAGCTTCAGGATCTCCTCCTCCAGCGCCTCCCGCTGTTCGTAGAGTTCCTGCAGCTTCAAATAGTCGGCAGAGGCCTCCTGGATCTGCTCGGTGAGCTCGAACATCTGCTCCTCTGCCTTGGCCACCGCCCGCTCGGCGGCAGCCACTTCCTTTTCCAGGTTTTTGGTGCCGCCGGGGCGCTTGGGCTTTTCCTTGCGTTCCTGCTTCGGTGCAGGAACAGGCTCAGCCTGCAGGCTTTTACGCGCCTTAGCCGCCAGATACTGCTGATAATTTCCCCGGAAATCTATAATTTTACCATCTTGCAGTTCCCAGATTCGGGTGGCAAAACGGTCAATAAAGTATCGGTCATGGGAGACAAACAGCAATACACCATCGTAGTCTTCCACCGCACCTTCGATCCACTCCCGGCTGGCAATGTCCAGATGGTTGGTCGGCTCGTCCAGAATAAGAAAGTTGATCTTCTCGTCCATAAGCATGCAAAGACGCAGACGGCTGCGCTCACCGCCGGACAGGACGGACACAGTCTTAAACACGTCCTCCCCCCGGAAATTGAAAGCCGCCAGACGGTTGCGTGCAGTTTGGGCTGTGCAGTCTTGATCGTAAATCATGGTGTCCACCAGCGTGCGTTCCGGGTGGTCAAAGGCCACGACCTGAGGCAAGTATCCAACCTTTACAGTTGGCCCCATACGAAGCTTTCCCTCGTCCGGTTGTTCCTCTCCGGTAATAAGCTTGATAAGGGTAGACTTGCCCGTACCATTGTCACCGATCAGACCGATGCGCTCACCGCC
>JAFVVH010000047.1 GCA_017502285.1 Oscillospiraceae bacterium
AACTGAGCTACAGAGGCAAATGGCGACTCGGAAGGGGCCTTTGCCTCATCCTTCGGATGACAACAAAGAAACCAACTGCGTTGCCTTGCAAGGGAAAATGGCGACTCGGAAGGGACTTGAACCCTCGACCTCCGGCGTGACAGGCCGGCGTTCTAACCAACTGAACTACCGAGCCAGATGGCAAAGGAAAATGGTGGGAACAACAGGGCTCGAACCTGTGACATCATGCTTGTAAGGCATGCGCTCTACCAGCTGAGCTATGCTCCCCTGTTGACCGCAAACTCAAGCGGCAGGGATTATTATACTTGATGCAAGCCGGTCTGTCAACAGGAAAATACGCTTTTTTTAAAAAAGTTTTTGTGATAATCAAATAGGCACAAACGTATGAGATTTGATTGGCAAGAATGGGGGATAATGGCATGATGAAGCGATTATATTTTCTGGAGGGAGTGGGCGAAGATGCAGCAAGGAATCAAACGAATCGGGATCCTGACCAGTGGTGGAGATGCTCCGGGCATGAATGCGGTGGTGCGCGCGGTAGTACGCACCGCATTGAGTCAGGACGTGGAGTGTGTGGGCGTTCGCCGTGGCTATAACGGCCTGATCAACGGTGACTTCGTGCGCATGGATGCGTCCAGCGTCAGCCACATTATAGAAAAGGGCGGCACGGTGCTATACACTGCCCGCAGCGAGGAGTTTCTAACTGATGAGGGTCAGAACAAGGCGGTGGCAACCTGCCGTCTGCTGGGCTTGGATGCCGTTGTCGCTATAGGCGGCGACGGAACGTTCTGCGGTGCTTTGGCGCTGTCAAGGCACGGGATCCCTGTCATTGGAATCCCGGCTACCATTGACAATGACCTTGGCTGTTCCCAGTATACCGTTGGATTTGATACTGCGTGCAATACTGCTGTAGCAGCCATTGACATGCTGCGTGACACCATGCAGTCTCATGAGCGTTGCTCGCTGGTGGAGGTCATGGGCCGTCAGGCGGGCTATCTTGCCCTGTATGTGGGCATCGCCACCGGTGCTACCGCCGTGCTCATTCCAGAACGGCCAGTGGATATTGAGCGGGACATTGTGGAGAAGATACGACAAGCCCGCTTGTCCGGACGCACCCATTATATGATCGTAGTGGCAGAGGGGGCAGGCAATGCATTTGACATTGCGGCACAGATCAAGGAGTCCATCGGTCTTGACCCCCGTGTGACTGTGCTGGGCCACATCCAGCGGGGTGGCTCACCTTCGTCCCGGGATCGGGAGACGGCCACCCGAATGGGCTATCAGGCTGTGCGCTGCCTGCTTGAAGGAAAAGGAAATCGAGTCATTGCCGCCAGAGACGGAAAGGTAGTGGATATTGACATTGCGGAGGCGCTGGCTATGACCAAGCCGTTCCCCATGGATCGCTACGAAGTGCTGGAGGCGGTTGCCGCACACGGGAAATGAACAGAAACACCGGCATCCGAATGGATGCCGGTGTTTTTCAATTATCTTGTCAGTAACGCTTCGCCTGCGGTGTAAATGCTGCCTGCACCCACAGTGAGGATCAAATCGCCGGGACGGGCCAGCTGCGCAAGGTAGTCGGTCACCTCGTCCAGCGTGGCAAAGAAACGGGCACCGGGAATGCGGTCAGCCAGATCACGGGAGGAGATGCCGATGGTGTTCTTTTCCCGGGCGGCATAGATTTCCGCCAGCACGGCGATGTCGGCGTGCTTCAGCACCCGGACAAAGTCGTCGAACAGCTCTTTGGTGCGGGTGTAGGTGTGGGGCTGGAAGGCGCAGATGATCCGCTCGTAGCCCAGCGTCTTTGCAGTGGTCAGCAGAGCCTCCAGCTCGCTGGGGTGATGGGCATAGTCGTCGTAGATCTGCGCCCCGTGGAATTCTCCCTTGTGCTCAAAACGGCGGCCTGCACCAATAAAGTCGGCCAGTCCCTTTGCGACCGCTTCGCCGGGGATGTGCAGCATATAGGCGGCTGCGGCTGCGGCCAGCGCATTTTTTACATTATGGATACCGGGCACTTGCAGCGCAACGTGGGCATAGGGGATGCCATTTATCACGATATCAAACTCACCCATGCCGTTGTGCCACGACAGGGATTCGGCCTTTACATCACCTTGTTCTATACCGAAGGTGAGAAGGGAACGATCCAGCCCGGAAAGGGCATCCATGGTGTTTTTATCCTCGGCATTGGCCACCACACAGCCGTCTGTCGGTACCAGCTCGGCAAAGGCCCGGAAGGAGCGCTTTACCGCGTTCAGGTCGGCGAAGTAGTCCAGATGGTCGGCTTCTACATTTAAGATAACCGCCACAGTGGGGAAGAAGGAGAGGAAGGAGTCACAGTACTCGCAGGACTCCATGATAATGGTGTCTCCCTGACCCACCCGGTGGCCCACACCCAGCATGGGCAGTGTGCCCCCGATCATGACGGTGGGGTCGGCCTGCGCAGCCATGAAAATGTGGGTACACATGGAGGTGGTGGTGGTTTTTCCGTGGGTTCCCGACACGCACAGAGCGTTGCGGTAGTGGCGCATAAGCGCGCCCCATGCCTGTGCCCGCTCAAAGACAGGGATGCCCGCGGCCCGGGCGGCGGCGATCTCGGGGTTGTCATCGTGAACGGCGGCAGTGCGGATGACACAGTCGGCGCCCTGCACGCTTTCGGGCAGATGCCCGATGACCACATGGACGCCAACGCTGCGCAGACGAGCCACGGTACGGCTTTCCTGCATATCAGAGCCGGTAATGGTCATTCCGGCACCGTGAAGCACTTCGGCCAGCGGAGACATAGAGACACCGCCGACCCCCACCAGATGGGCACGGAGACCGGGACGCAAATATTCATGGATGTCATGAAAAACCATATGGTTTACACATCCTTTATTCCAGTTTATAATAAGGGTATAAAACTATTATATTACACTGTGGGGTGGTTGGCAAGGGTTCCCACGGTGAAATAATAGACCGTTCGAAGCGAAAATAGACCGGAAGCAGGTGGGAAAATGCTGTGGGAACAGGTGAGTGCCGGAGCGGCACGGTGCTGCCGCACTTTGTGGGATGCGGGATTTGATGCATACCCAGTAGGTGGGTGTGTTAGAGATCTGCTGCTGGGCCGCACACCGGGGGACTGGGATGTTGCCACAAACGCCAGACCAGAGTGGGTTATGGGGATGTTTGAGCACGTTATTCCAACCGGTGTAAAGCATGGAACCGTTACAGTTGTTTTAGAGGATGAATCCATCGAAGTGACGACATTTCGCGGCGAAAGCGGCTATTCTGATGGCCGGCATCCGGATGCGGTGCACTTTGACGCTGCGCTGGAGGAGGACCTCTCCCGCCGGGACTTTACCATCAATGCCATGGCACTGGCACCGGATGGTAAAATCGTTGACCTGTTTGGTGGACAGACAGATTTGAAGGATAGAGTCATCCGCTGCGTAGGCAGGCCGGAACAGCGCTTTGCGGAGGATACTCTGCGTATGTTCCGGGCGGTGCGTTTTGCCGCACAGCTGGGATTTCAACTGACACAGGAGACTGCGGCGGCTATACGTACTTGCGCCGGGGGAGCGGAACACGTCGCCGCGGAGCGAGTGCGTGTGGAGGTGGAGAAGACCTTGTGCTCGGACAGACCTGCGTGCGCGACGCAGTTCTTTTCCTTCGGCCTGATGACCCGTTGGGCGAGGGGATGTCCTGCGGATCTGCAGTACCTGTCGGACCTTCCTGCCGAGCCGTTGCTGCGCTG
>JAFVVH010000048.1 GCA_017502285.1 Oscillospiraceae bacterium
TGAAGATGTAATTGAGAGAAGCATAGCAAGAATACCGATGTATCAAACATTGGATACCATTATAATTGATACAAACGCAAAGGATGTGGCTGTGATTGCCAATGAGATTAAGCAGTTGTAATACTGACAAATTCCAATTTGACAAACTGATTAGCATAGTTTCAGTCCTAAAAGAGAGTTTCACTTCCCGCTTAATAGTTTCATTTTTTGAGTGAAACCAAATGAAACCTTTTGAAACCGTATCATTATTATCAAACCAATTCAAAAAAGCAGTTACCCCTCTTGGGGGGGTGGCTGCTTTTTTCATGCTGTGGAACGAGAACCCAGGTTCGACTTACTCTGCCTTACTGCGCAGCAGTCTATGCAGAGTTCGTGCATGCGAGCCAAGCGAGTCGTTGTCCTACCGCCGGCACCACATCGCTGCGAACGACATGCCGTTCGCAGCGATGTTTTTTGTATCCTTCTTTGCCCCTTACTCTTGCATTTCCTATATTATTAGTGTATACTGTATGTCTGTGTACCCAAATGGCGGTTTTGGCCGCAAAGCGGTCGAAACTGAGTTTCAAATACAGGAAGTGTTCAAATTGAAGTACGATTTTACCGCCATCGAAAAAAAGTGGCAGACCAAGTGGAAGGAAGAAAAGACTTTCGCTTGCAAGACCGGTGAGGACAAGCCCAAGTTCTATGCTCTGGTTGAGTTCCCCTACCCCTCCGGCAACGGTCTGCACGTGGGCCATGCCCGCCCCTACACCGCCATGGACGTGGTGGCCCGCAAGCGGCGCATGGACGGCCAGAATGTGCTGTTTCCCATGGGCTTTGATGCCTTCGGTCTGCCCACCGAGAACTATGCCATCAAGAACCACATCCATCCCGCCAAGGTGACCGAAGATAACATCGCCAACTTCACCCGCCAGCTGGAGATGCTGGGCTATTCCTTCGACTGGGACCGCGTGGTGGACACTACCGACCCCAACTACTACAAGTGGACCCAGTGGATCTTCCTGCAGCTTTGGAAGAAGGGTCTTGCCTACAAGTCCACCATGCCCGTGAACTGGTGCACCAGCTGTAAGTGCGTGCTGGCCAACGAGGAAGTGGTGGACGGCGGCTGCGAGCGCTGCGGCAGCCCCGTCATCCGCAAGGAGAAGAGCCAGTGGATGCTGAAGATCACTGCCTATGCCCAGCGCCTGATCGACGATCTGGACGAGGTGGACTTCATCGAGCGCGTCAAGGTCCAGCAGAAGAACTGGATCGGCCGCTCCACCGGCGCCGAGGTCACCTTTAAGGCCACCACCGGCGAGGACATCGTGGTCTTTACCACCCGCCCCGACACCCTGTTTGGCGCCACCTACATGGTGCTGTCTCCCGAGCACGAGTTTATCCGCAGCTGGCTGGATGCCGGCAAGCTGGCCAATGCCGACGAGGTCATTGCCTATCAGAAGGCTGCCGCCTCCAAGTCCGATCTGGAGCGCACCGAGCTGAACAAGGAAAAGACCGGTGTGAAGCTGGACGGTGTGGCCGGCATCAACCCCGTCAACGGCAAGCAGATTCCCATTTTCATCTCCGATTACGTGCTGGCGACCTACGGCACCGGCGCTATCATGGCCGTTCCCGCTCACGATGACCGCGACTGGGAGTTTGCCAAAAAGTTTGGCTGTGAGATCATCGAAGTCGTTTCCGGCGGAGAGGATGTACAGCAGGCCGCCTTTACAGCTAAGGATGAGACCGGCATCATGGTCAACTCCGAGTTCCTCAACGGTCTGACCGTGAAGGATGCCATCCCCGCCATCACCAAGTGGCTGGAGGAAAAGGGCATCGGCCAGTCCAAGGTCAACTACAAGCTGCGTGACTGGGTGTTCTCCCGTCAGCGCTACTGGGGCGAGCCTATCCCCATGATCTGGTGCGACAAGTGCGGCTGGCAGCCCATGCCCGAGGAGCAGCTGCCCCTGCTTCTGCCCGAGGTGGAGTCCTACGAGCCCACCGACGATGGTGAGTCCCCCCTGTCCAAGATGACCGACTGGGTGAACACCACCTGCCCCTGCTGCGGCGGAGCCGCCAAGCGCGAGACCGATACCATGCCTCAGTGGGCCGGTTCCAGCTGGTACTTCCTGCGCTATATGGATAACCACAACAACGACGAACTGGTCAGCAAGGCTGCCGAGAATTACTGGGGCCCCGTGGACTGGTACAACGGCGGCATGGAGCACACCACCCTGCATCTGCTGTACAGCCGTTTCTGGCACAAGTTCCTCTACGACATCGGCGTGGTGTCTACTCCCGAGCCCTATGCCAAGCGCACCTCCCACGGCATGATTCTGGGCGAGGGCGGCATCAAGATGTCCAAGTCCCGCGGCAACGTGGTCAACCCCAACGATGTAATTGAAGAGTTCGGCGCGGATACCATGCGCACCTATATCATGTTCATCGGTGACTTTGAAAAGGCCGCCGCTTGGTCTACCAACGCTGTGAAGGGCTGCAAGCGCTTCCTGGACCGCGTGTGGAATCTGGCCACCGATCAGGAGCATGTGGGCGACGAGTATTCCAAGGCCAACGAGTCTGCCATCCACAAGGCCATCAAGAAGGTGTCCGAGGACATTGAGGCCATGAAGTTCAACACTGCCATCGCCACCCTGATGGCTCTGGTCAACGACTTCTATGCCAACGGCGCCAGCCGTGGCGACATGAAGGCCCTGCTGCTGATGCTGTCCCCCTTCGCTCCCCACATGTGCGAGGAGCTGTGGGAGATGGCGGGCTACGGCGGCAACGTCTGCCTGCAGGCATGGCCCGAGTATGACGAGACCAAGACAGTCTCCGCCACCGTCCAGATGGCCGTTCAGGTCAGCGGCAAGGTGAAGGCCAACATCATTGTCTCCGCCGATAGCAGCGACGAAGAGATTGTAGCCGCCGCGCTGGCCGATCCCAAGGTGGCCAAGCTGGCCGAGGGCATGACGCTGATCAAGTCCATCGTCGTCAAGGGCAAATTGGTCAGCCTAATTTTTAAACCTCAGGCCTAAAGGCCCTTGACGACAACCGCGCGAAGGCGCGGCGCGCCAATCGGCGCGTAAATTCGCAGCGAAGCGAAGAATTGCGCAGGGCGAATTTATTTCGCCCGAGCAGTTTAATCAACTTGGGCTCCCCACGAAATATATTTCGTGGGGTCAAGGGCAAATTGGTCAGTCTGATTTTCAAGCCCCAGTAAGTTTTGGACAGTATTCATAAAAAATTCAAAACTAATCGCAAAACCGTTCTTGACAAGGTGCAAAATATTGCATATAATAGTCCAGTGATAAAGCCATAATTATGGCCCTTTCATGATGGAGTCAAGCTCCATGATGTCGGAGGGAGGGATATAGTCAATGTCGGAAGTCCGTGTTAGAGAAAATGAATCTCTGGAAAGCGCTCTGAAGCGTTTTAAGCGCAGCTGCGCCAAGTCTGGTGTGCTGGCCGAGGTCCGTAAGCGCGAGCATTACGAGAGCCCCAGCGTGAAGCGCCGCAAGAAGTCCGAAGCTGCCCGCAAGAACCGCAAGAAGTTCTATTAATCAAAAAAAGAACACCGCAGCAACTGCTGCGGTGTTCTTTTTTGCTCTGTTAGGAATCAGTTCAGGTAGTTGTCCAGCACCTCAGTAAACTGGGCGGCGGGCAGCACACCCACCTTGCGAGCCACTTCCTCGCCATCCTTGAAGAAAATCACGGTGGGGATGGACATGACTCCGTAGCGGATAGCCAGTTCCTGCTCTTCATCCACGTTGATCTTGCCCACCACAGCCTTGCCCTCGTACTCGTCGCCCATGGCTTCGATCACGGGAGCCAGCATCTTGCAGGGGCCGCACCAGTCGGCCCAAAAGTCCACCATCATCAGCTGGCCGGATGCCAGCGCCTTGTCAAAGCCCTCTTTGTTGAAATGCACAGTCACGTGTGTTTCCTCCTTATGTGTTGGTTGATTTGCTGTCCAGATATTCTGCCGCCATTTCTCCGGCTACAAGCCCCTCGCCCACGGCTTTGGACACCTGCCACGGTTTTCCGGTACAGTCTCCGGCGGCGAACACACCCTCCAGATTGGTCTGCATGGCGCGGTCTACCACGATACTGCCGTCCTCTATCGCAAGGCCGGGCAGCAAGTCGGCGGGAGCCACCGCCTGACGCAGGATAAACACACCGTCACAGGGGTGCTTCACCCCATCTACACCCAGTGCAGTCACCCGGTCCTCCCCCATCACTTCCAGCTTTGTTCCAGACAGGTGGGAGATATCCCCATGCAGCTCATCGGGCCGCTCTTTGCTCACATAGCTCACCCGGCATCCGATAGAATGCAGAAAATTGGCCTCCTCGGGGGCATCCTTGGTGCGCCCCACCACCATGACATCCTTTCCTCGGTAAAGCATTCCGTCACAGGTGGCGCAGTAGCTTACTCCACGGCCCAAAAGGGCATCTTCCCCCGGATACTTGGCCGCACGGACCACACCGGGCGCAAGCACCAGTGCCCGTCCCTGATACACATCGCTGCCCACCGTCAGCGCAAAGCTGCCGTTCCAAGCCATCAACGAAACCACACGGCCCGTTACGAACTGCGCGCCCATATCCTCAGCATGCTTTTTCATGGTCTGCAGCAATTCAAGGCCCGTCAGCCCGGGCAATCCCAAATAATTGTCCACCCGTTCGGCCCGGGCCAGCGGACTATCCTCGATGGGGTTGCCGATCACCAGCACGCTCTTGTTACGGCTGCGGGCAGCAACTGCCGCCGACAAACCCGCAGGGCCGCAGCCCAATACGATGATATCGTGTTCCATACTGCCTCCTGTGTCCATTGTTTGTCTGTTATTTTCTATTATACCTTTGTAACATGAAATTTGGCAAGTGAAAAGCGGTGCATTTGCAACATTTGACACAAAATTCTATCGCTTTTTCCGGCGTTTCTGTCCCGTGCTGACAAGGCCTTCTTTCTTTATAAGAAATCCTTGCATTTCACCCATTTTCTGGTGTAAAATAAATAAGTTATGATATACTGAATGGCTTCATTCAGAACAGGAGGGTTTTTGATGGCTGAAGAACTGAATGTCAATGCCGTGACCGCCGCTGAGGGCGAAGTCACCACTCAGAACTTTATCCATGAATTTATCAAGGAGGATTTGGCCCCCGGTGGACGGTGCGAGGGTATGCAGGTGCACACCCGCTTCCCGCCCGAGCCCAACGGCTACCTCCATATCGGTCACTGCAAGGCGCTGATCATCGACTTCGGCTCTGCGGAAAAGTTTGGCGGCATCTGCAACCTGCGCATGGATGACACCAACCCCGCCAAGGAGGATACCGAGTTCGTGGATGCCATTCAGGAGGACATCCACTGGCTGGGCTTTGACTGGGGCGACCGTTTCTTCTACGGCAGCGACTACTTTGAAAAGACCTACGAACTGGCCGTCGGTCTGATCAAAAAGGGCCTTGCTTATGTGTGCGAGCTGACTCCCGAGCAGTTCAAGGAGTATCGCGGCGACATCGGCACCCCTGCCCGCTCACCCTGGCGTGACCGTCCCATTGAGGAGTCTCTGGACCTGTTCGAGCGCATGCGCAAGGGCGAGTTCCCCGAGGGCTCCAAGACCCTGCGTGCCA
>JAFVVH010000049.1 GCA_017502285.1 Oscillospiraceae bacterium
CATATGTATACTCCTCTTCTTCTCTGCCGCAAATATGTGGTTCCGATGAAGGAAAGGGGTAACGGTTATATACTGAATATCTCGTCTCTTGCCGAATGCATGAACTGGCCGGGTGTGGACTCCGGGGGGCGACCGGGAGCTGGCACTGACCATTGGAGCGCTGTGCTCGGACGCGCAGGTGCGCCAGACGGACAAGGGCATGCAGGCAGACGGCGACCCCACGGAGGGAGCACTGGTGCTGGCGGCGGCCAAGTGGGGGCTGGACAAAAAAGGGCTGGAACAGGACATGCCCCGGGTGGGCGAGGTGCCCTTTGACTCTGCACGGAAGCTGATGACCACGGTACATACCCGGCCCCAGGGGGGCTACCGCATTCTGGTCAAGGGTGCGCCCGACGTGCTGCTGGAGCGGTGCAGCCACCTGTGGGTGAAGGAACGGCGGCCCTTGAGTCAGAACAACAAAAGCCAGATCGCAGCCGCCAATGAGAAGCTGGCCCAAAAGGCTTTGCGGGTGCTGGGGGTGGCCTTCCGGGACGTGGAGGTGCTGCCGGAACGGATGAACAGCGGTACGCTGGAGCGGGAGCTGACCTTTGCGGGACTTGTGGGCATGATGGACCCGCCCCGGCAGGAAGTCAAGGAAGCTGTAGCCCGCTGTGAAAAGGCGGGCATTCGTCCGGTGATGATCACCGGCGATCACAAAGCCACCGCGCTGGCGGTGGCACGGGACCTGAATCTCTGCCGGGAGGGCGACCTGTGTGTGACCGGGGCGGAGCTGGACTTCATGCCCCAGGAGCTGTTGGAGGCCGACATAGAGAAATTTTCCGTTTTTGCCCGGGTGACTCCGGAGCATAAAATGCGCATCGTCCGGGCATGGCAGAAAAAAGGAAAGGTAGTGGCCATGACCGGGGATGGGGTCAACGATGCCCCTGCTCTGAAGACGGCGGACATTGGCTGCGCCATGGGGCTGGCGGGCACCGACGTGGCCAAGGGAGCGTCGGACATGATTTTGACCGACGATAACTTTGCTACCATCGTCCGGGCCGTGGAGGAGGGCCGGGGCATTTATGCCAACATCCGCAAGGCCATCCATTATCTGCTGTCCTGCAACGTGGGTGAGATCATCACCATTTTTGTGGCTACGGTGCTCAACTTCGGGCAAATGCCCCTTGTGCCGGTGCAGCTGCTGTGGTTAAATCTGGTCACTGACTCTCTGCCCGCGCTGGCGCTGGGCGTGGAGCCGGTGGAGGATGGAGTAATGGACTGCCCGCCCCGGGATGCGGGCGAAAGCCTGTTCAGCCGGGCCTTTGCCATCCGCCTTGCGTGGCAGGGGCTGATGGTGGGCGGACTGACGCTGACGGCTTATTTTCTGGGTCGGACGGTGATGCCGGTGGCGGGTCTTGCCGACCAGACGGCCAACACCATGGCGTTTGCCACCCTGACGCTGAGCCAGCTGTTCCATGCCTATGACGTGCGCAGTGAAAAGCGGTCGCTGTTTTCTGTTGGGGTGCTGTCCAACCCGGCCATGAACCGGGCATTTCTGGCAGGTCTTGCCATGCAGCTGGGGGTGCAGCTGGTCCCCTTTTTGCAAAAGGTCTTTTCCGTTATCCCGCTGGGCCTGACCCAGTGGGCGGCGGTGGCGGGGCTTGCTGTGGCCCCTGTGCTGGTCTGCGAGGTGGCCAAAGCACTGGAACGATAAGAAAAAGCCGTGGTCAACCGACCACGGCTTTTTGCCGATCGTAGTCCGTCGGGGGCGCAAGTCAAGGGGCGATCCGGTTGAAAACTTGATTTTACCTGTCAAACGAATCAGCAACAGAAGCTAGAGAAAAACAGCGGTAATTTGCAGGAAATTCAGTCGCCCGCCCTTGCTCTTTTCGCGAAAAAATGATATTATATTTAGATGTAAAAATGGGCGTTTATACCCATGTAAACCACGCCGTCGGAGGGCGATCATATGGACAAGCAGACCACTCATATCCCGCAGGCGGACATTGACCGCCAGCTTGCATACTGCCTTGAGGTAAAAGAGGTATACGCTGCCCGCGGCGTCAAGCCGCTGGCCTTTGTGGATACCTACGGTTGCCAGCAGAACGAGGCCGACTCCGAGCGCATCCGGGGCTATCTGCGCACCATGGGCTTTGATTTCACCCAGAGCGAAAAAGAGGCGGACATCATCGTCATCAACACCTGCGCCGTGCGTGAGCATGCCGAACAGCGGGTGCTGGGCAACGTGGGCGCGCTGGTGCACACCAAACGGGCCAAGCCCGACCAACTCATCTGTCTGTGTGGCTGCATGATGCAGCAGCAGCACGTGACCGAAAAGATCAAGCAGTCCTTCCGCCACGTGGACCTTGTGTTTGGTCCCCACGTGCTGTGGAAATTCCCGCAGTTCATCCACGGCCTGCTCACCCGCCGGGGCCGCATCTTCCAGATTCCCGATGAGGCAGGCTCCATTGCCGAAGGCATCCCCGTGGTCCGCCAGGGGGACGTGAAGGCATGGGTGTCCATCATGTACGGATGCAACAACTTCTGCTCCTACTGCATCGTGCCCTACGTGCGCGGGCGGGAGCGGAGCCGGGACCCGGAGCTGATTTTGTCCGAGGTGCGTGAACTGGTGGAGCAGGGCTATAAGGACATCACCCTGCTGGGGCAGAATGTGAACTCCTACGGCAAGGATTTGGACTGTCCCATGGACTTTTCCGACCTTCTGGAGCAGGTCAATGCCATTCCCGGTGATTTTCTCATCCGGTTTATGACCTCTCACCCCAAGGATGCCACCCAGAAGCTGTTTGAGACCATGGCAAAGTGCGAAAAGGTGGCCCCGGTGCTCCACCTGCCCTTCCAGGCGGGCAACGACCGGGTGCTGAAGGTGATGAACCGCCGCCATACCAGAGAGCAGTATCTGGACAAGGTGCGCGCGCTCAAGGCGCTGATTCCCGACATCGTGCTGACTTCCGATGTGATCGTAGGCTTCCCCGGTGAGACCACCGAGGAATTTGAGGATACCCTGAAGGTGTTGGAGGAAGTGCGTTACGACGCGCTGTTTACCTTCATCTACTCCCCCCGCGTGGGCACTCCTGCCGCTTCCATGGACGACCCCATGAGTCGGGAGGAAAAGCTGGCCAACTTCAACCGGCTGGTGGCTCTGCAGGACCAGATTTCCGAGGAAAAGCACCGGGAATATATCGGTAAAACCGTGCGATGTCTGGTGGATGGGCTGTCCGACGACCCCCGCTGGGCGCTGACCGCCCGCACCCCCGGCAACCGGTTGGTGCGGCTGGACGGGCCTTCCGACGCGGCGGGCAGATTTGTGGATGTGAAGATCACCGATGCCAACAAGTGGTCTTTGTACGGGGAATTGATTTAAACGAGAGAGAAAGACGGTGGACTCATGGCTGAGATGACCCCCATGATGCGTCAGTATCTGGAAATAAAGGAGAAAAATCCTGACTGCATCCTGTTCTTCCGGCTGGGTGACTTTTACGAGATGTTCAACGAGGATGCCAAGCTGGTGTCCAAGGAGCTGGACCTGACCCTGACCACCCGGGACCGGAACAAGCCGGAGGCGGAGCGCACCCCCATGTGCGGTGTGCCCTACCACTCCTGCGACAGCTATATCGCCCGGCTTATCGCCAAGGGCTATAAGGTGGCCATCTGCGAGCAGACGGAGGACCCGGCGCTGGCCAAGGGCCTTGTGGACCGGGATATCGTGCGCATCATCACCCCCGGTACGGTCATTGCCGCCTCCATGCTGGAGGAGGGACGCAACAACTTTTTCTGCACCGTCTATGCCGACGAGAATGCCGTGGGCCTTTGCTTGTGCGACATCTCCACCGGCGAGGTGTTCGCCACCTCCTTTCCCGCCACCGGGGACGGGTGCGCCCATCTGGAAAATGAGCTGGGACGCTTCCATCCCGCCGAAGCGGTGCTATCCCCCGCCGCGTGGGAGCTGGAGGGGCTGGCCGACTTCCTGTGTCAGCGGCTGGACTGCTCTGCGGCCCGGTGGCCGGAGGAGCGGTTTGATACGAATGCCGCCCGCGTTCTGGTGCAAAAGCAGTTCAAAACCGGGCTGGAGGCCCTGCCCAACCATGACACCGCCGCCCTGCGGGCGGCGGGCGGCCTTTTGCAGTATCTCTACGAGACCCAAAAGACCGACCTGTCCCACATCGCCAACTTCAACTATTACACCGCCGGTCAGTTCATGGAGCTGGACCTGACGGCCCGGCAGACGCTGGAGCTGACGGCTACCCTGCGGTCCAAGGAGAAAAAAGGCTCCCTGCTGTGGGTGCTGGACAAGACAAAGACCGCCATGGGCGGGCGGCTCGTCCGGGGTTGGATGGAGCGGCCTTTGCTCTCTCCGGTGCAGATCAGCCGCCGCCAACAGGCGGTGGGCGATCTGGTGGGCGACATCGTCACCCGGGAGGAGCTGTCTCTCGTCCTGCGGGAAGTGACCGACCTGGAACGGCTTATCGGCCGGGTGGTCTACGGTACTGCGGGCGGGCGTGATCTGGTGGCCCTTGCCAACGGACTGGGCAAACTGCCCCAAATCCGTGATCTGCTGGAGGATTGTCCCTCTGCCCTGCTCCAGTCCCTGCGCGGTGAGCTGGACGACCTGAGCGACCTGCGGGCCCTCATTGGCCGGGCGCTGGTGGACGAGCCTCCCTTCTCCGTGCGGGAGGGCAAATTCATCCGGCAGGGCTACGACCCGGATGTGGACCGCCTGCGTGACATCATGGAGCACGGTTCGGAGATGCTGGCCCAACTGGAAGCCGACACCAAGGCCCAGACCGGCATCAAGAACATGAAGGTCAGCTACAACAAGGTCTTTGGCTACTATATCGAGGTGGCCAAATCCCAGACCGACCTTGTGCCCGAGGGCTGGGTGCGTAAGCAGACCACCGTGAACTCCGAGCGGTACATTTCCCAGGAATTGAAGGAGCTGGAACACACCATCCTGTCCGCTCAGGACAAGGTGGTGGCGCTGGAATACCAGCTGTTTTGTGCGCTGAAGGAGCAGGTGTGTGCCTGCGTGGCTCAAATCCAGAAGTCTGCCGCCGCAGTGGCCCAGGTGGACGTGCTCAACTCCTTTGCCACCGTAGCCGCCGCCAACAACTACTGCATGCCTCAGGTGGACGCGGGCGATGTCATCAGCATCACCGAAGGCCGCCATCCCGTAGTGGAAAAGGTGCTGAAGAACGCGGTCTTCGTGCCCAATGATACCTATATGGACGGTGAAAACGACCTGTGTGCCGTCATTACCGGCCCCAATATGGCGGGTAAGTCCACCTATATGCGGCAGGTGGCCCTTATCGTACTTATGGCGCAGATGGGCTCCTTCGTGCCTGCAAGGGCGGCACGCATCGGCATTGTGGACCGGGTTTTCACCCGCATCGGAGCCAGTGACGACCTTGCCGCAGGACAGTCCACTTTCATGGTGGAGATGACCGAGGTGGCGGGGCTTTTGAAAAATGCCACAAGCCGCTCTCTGCTCATTCTGGACGAGATCGGCCGGGGCACCAGCACCTATGACGGCATGGCCATCGCCCGGGCGGTGGTGGAGCACTGCGCCGACAAGAAGCGGCTGGGCGCAAAGACCCTGTTTGCCACCCATTACCATGAGCTGACCGTGCTGGAAGGCCAGCTTGCCGGGGTGAAGAACTACAACATCGCGGCCAAGAAGCGTAAGGATGACGTGATCTTCCTGCGCAAGATCGTCCGGGGTGGGGCCGACCAGAGCTACGGTATCGAGGTGGCCAAGCTGGCCGGAGTGCCCGACCGGGTCATCAAGCGGGCCCATGCCATTCTGGAGGAGCTGGAACAGCAGGACGGCAGAGTTGCCGCCCCTGCCGACCCTGTGGAGGAGCAGGTGTCCCTTGGGGACATCGGGGGACAGACGGTACTGCGCAAACTGCGCATGACCGATGTGAACATCCTCTCCCCCATCGAGGCGCTCAACCTGCTGGCAGAGCTGAAAAGCGACCTGAATTGAGTTAGGAGTTGGGAAGCATGCCCAATATTCAAGTACTGGACCCCCATGTAGCCGACCTGATCGCCGCCGGTGAGGTGGTGGAGCGGCCGGCAAGTGTGGCCAAAGAGCTGATGGAAAATGCCATCGATGCCGGAGCAAAAAAAGTGACGGTGGAGATCGCCAACGGCGGCATGACCCTGATCCGGGTGACGGATGACGGCTGTGGCATGGCCGCCGACCAGCTGCAGACGGCCTTTTTGCGCCATGCCACCAGCAAACTGCGCACGGAATACGATTTGGAGGCCATCGGCACGCTGGGCTTCCGGGGTGAGGCACTGGCCGCCATCTGTGCCGTGGCCCGCATCGATGTAATGACCCGCACTCCCGGTGCACCCTTTGGTGCGTCCCTGTCGCTGGAGGGCGGCATTGCCGGCACGGTAGAGGAGGCGGGCTGTCCCGAAGGGACCACCATGGTGGTCCGGGACCTGTTCTTCAACACTCCCGCCCGGCAGAAGTTTATGAAAAAGGACGCCGCCGAAGGTGCGGCGGTCTTTGCGGTGGTCCAGCGGCTTGCCCTTGCCCATCCGGAGGTGAGCGTCAAGTTCATCCGGGACGGCAAGCAGGAACTGCTTACCCCCGGCGACGGCAAACTGCAGTCTGCCATCTATGCGGTGTTGGGCCGCGACCTTGCACTTGGCTTTAAGGAAGTGACGGGCAGTGGCGAGGACATGAGTGTGTCCGGCTTTGTCACCCTGCCCGTGTGCTGTAAGGCCAGCCGCAACTATCAGCATTTCTTTGTCAACGGCCGGTATGTGAAGTCTCGTATTATGACCGCCGCGCTGGAGGAGGCCTATGCCAACCAGCGCATGGTGGGCAAATTCCCCGGCTGTGTGCTCCATTTGACCATAAAGCTGTCCTGCGTGGACGTGAACGTCCACCCCACCAAGACGGAGGTCAAGTTCACCAACGAGCGGCAGGTCTTTTCCGCGGTGTACCACGCGGTGCTCAACGCGCTGACCGGGGACCGCAGTCATCCCACGGCGGTGCTGGAAAAGCCCAAGGCCCACGATACGGTTACACCCAATCAAATCAAGCTGAATGCCACCCCCATCCCGGCGGCAAAGCCGGTGGCGACCTCCCTGCCCCTGCACGATTTCGCCGCACCCAGGGCTCCCTCCGCGCAGACCGCCCCGGCGCAGAAGCCTGCCGCCCCGGTCCGCGCCCCTAAGCCAGTGGACGTGGTGTGGGAGAAGCCGCCTGTCCCCAAGATGGAGCCCAAGCCCGCGCCCAAGGTGGAGCCTGCGGTGCAGGTGCCGCCCTCCGCTCCGGAACAGCCCGTGACGGTGCAGGAGAGCTGGAAAATCGTGGGCGAGCTGTTCCGCACCTACGTTCTGGTGGAGCAGGGGGACAAGGTTCTGCTGGTTGACAAGCATGCCGCCCATGAGCGGATGAACTTTGACCGCATGAAGGCGGAGGGCTACAAGCCCATGATGCAGACTTTGCTCACCCCCCTCACCTTTACCCCTGCGGCGCAGGAGCGGTCGGTGCTGGCGGATAATCTGCCTCTGCTGACTGAATTTGGCTTTGAGGTGGAGGAGTTTGGCACCGGGGCCCTCATCGTGCGGCAGGCCCCCTTTGATGTGGACGAGGGGGACATCGTTGCCACCCTGACGGAAATCGCGGCCAAACTGCTGTCCGCGGGTCGGGCCGACCCCGATGCCGCCCGGGACGAGCTTTTGCACACCATGGCCTGCAAGGCCGCCATCAAGGGCGGCTGGAAGTCCGGACCGCAGGAGCTGGAGCGGGTGGTGCAGGCGGTGATGGACGGCAGTGTCAAATACTGTCCTCACGGCCGCCCCGTGGCCATTGAGCTGACCAAAAAGGATTTGGAAAAGCAGTTTAAACGTGCATGATTGGAAAGGAAAGGCGGTGACACCGTGCCACCGAAAATCGTAGTGATCTGCGGGCCCACGGCATCAGGCAAGACCCGGCTTGCCGTGGAGCTGGCCCTTGTCCGAAACGGTGAGGTGGTGTCCGCCGACTCCATGCAGATCTACCGCACCATGGACATCGGCACTGCCAAGCCCACGGTGGATGAGATGCGGGGCGTGCCCCACCACATGCTGGACGTGGCTGACCCGGCGGAGGACTTCTCCGTGGCCCGGTACGTGGACATGGCTGCCCGATGCGTGGACGACATCCTTGCCCGGGGCAAGCTCCCCATTGTGGCGGGAGGAACGGGCCTGTACATCGACTCCCTGCTTTCCGGGCGGAATTTTGCCGCCTTTGACCCGGACAGTGCCCTGCGGGGTCAGCTGGAGGCGGAGTTTGACCGACTGGGCGGCGAGGAGATGCTGGCCCGACTGAAAAAAATCGATCCCGAAGCCGCCGCCCGCCTGCACCCCAACGATGCCAAGCGCATCATTCGGGCGCTGGAGGTGTTTCACACCACGGGCAAAACCATCACTCAGCACAATCTGGAGACACAGGCCATTCCGCCCCGGTACGAGGCAGTGACCCTTGCCCTTGCCTTTGAGGATCGTGGGGATATGTGGGCGCGTATTGACCGCCGGGTGGACGAGATGATGGACATGGGCCTTGTGGACGAGGTAAAGGGCCTTTTGGACCGGGGCATCCCGGACAAATGCACATCCATGCAGGCCATCGGATATAAAGAGATGGTGTGTGCCCTGCGGGGGGACGGCGACGTACTCCGGGCGGCGGAGGAAATCAAACTGCGCTCCCGGCAGTACGCCAAGCGCCAGCTGACGTGGTTTGCAAGAAATCCGGCGGCAAACTGGTATCGCTGGGATGCTCAGCCTGATTTTGCGTCCGCCCTGCGTTATTCGACAGAAAAGTTGGAAGAATTTGGATTATGATAGATGCACTCGGACGGTTTGTCCGTCAAAAAGAAAAAGGAGTGCGTCAAAATGCAGAAAACGAATCTTCAGGAAATGTTCCTCGCCCAGATCCGCCGGGAGCGGCGGCAGGTCACCGTGTTCTTGATGAACGGCTTCCAGATGCGGGGGCAGGTGTCCGGCTTTGACCCGTTTACCGTGGTACTTATGACCGACGGCAAACAGCAGGTTATCTACAAGCATGCGATTTCTACCATTGTCCCCGAGCGGCCTGTACCGCTGGAGTGGGAGGAACAACCGCAATAACCTGCTGTTTGCCGTGGGAGCGAAGCGACCCGCGCAACGCGCGTCCCGCAGGGCGAATTCACTTCGCCCGAGGATTTCAAATCACCGGGGCCCCACGGGATGCAAGCATTCCGTGGGAAAAACAGCAGGTGATTTATAAGCACGCGATTTCTACCATTGTTCCCGAGCGGCCCGTACCGCTGGAGTGGGAGGAACAGCAGACGTAACCGGGGGCCTGTGCCCCAGAGAAAGAGAGAGGTTCCATGAAGGAAGGCACTACCGTTACAAAACTGGTCATGCTTTTTCTGGCCCTGTGTCTTGGGGTCTATTTCACCGTGTACCTGTTCCGGGGCATGACCGATCCGCTGACCACCGCCGTGGCCTATGCCTACACCGTCAATGACAGTGTAGAGGCAGAGGCTCTGCTGGTGCGGCAGGAGCAGGTGCTTCCCGCCGGAGCGGGCATTGCCGACGTGATCCCCGGCGAGGGGGAACGGATCGGCGCGGGTCAGACGGTGGCGGTGCTCTACCGGGACAGCGAGGCACTGGAGCGCAAGAAGCAGATCCAACAGCTGACGCTGGAGGCGGAGCTTTTGCAGTATGCCACCACCCAGACCGAGCCCGGCGGCGGAGTGGCCCAGCTAGAGAACGATGTGGTCCGGGCGGCGGTCGCCCTGCGCGCGGACGGAGCCGCGGGCGAATTTGGCCGGCTGGAGGATCAGGTGCTGGACCTGAAGCGGGCGGTGCTGAAGCGGGACTATACCTATGGCGCGGGGGTGGACAGCACGCACCTGACCCAGATCTCCGCCCAGCTTCGTGCCCTGCAAACCCGATCTGCCCAGGACACCAGCCGGGTGCATGCCAAAGAGGAGGGGACCTTCTCTGCACAAGTGGATGGCTATGAAGGAGTGGATCCCCGGTCCGCGGCACAGCTCACCCCCGCGGGATTGAAAGAATTGCTGAAGCAGGGCGGGAAGCCGGATGAGAACGCGCTGGGCAAGATCATCACCGCGAACCGCTGGTGTCTGGCGGTCAATCTGCCTGTGCGCGCGGCGGAGCGGCTGAGCATGGGCGGCCAAGCCGTGGTGCGTTTTGCCGGTGATTTTGACCGGGATGTGACCATGCGGGTGGATGCCATCAGCCAGCCGGAGGAGGGGCAGTGCATGGTGCTGTTTTCCTCCGACCGCTATCTGGCCAACACCACCCTTCTGCGGCGACAGACGGTGGAGATCATTTTTGAAAGCGATCAGGGCCTGCGTGTGCCCAAAGACGCGGTACATATTCTGACCAAAACGGTAACGGACAAAGAAACAGGCGAGCAGAAGAAGGTCAGCACCACCGGCGTGTACGCGCTGGTCAACGGACAGGCGGAGTTCAAGACCGTGAGGACCATGGCGGAGGGCACCCAGTTCTATGTGGTGCAGCCGCTGGACACCGGCAAGCGCATCCTGCGCCCGGGGGATCAGGTCATCGTCCGGGCCAGAGACCTTTACGACGGCAAGGTCGTGCAGGAATAAGGGGGTGCTGACGTGGAACTGGAACGCAGTCTTCAAAGCATAAAACAGCGCATCAGCGCGGCGGCGCTTGCCGCAGGGCGCGATCCGGAGGAGATCACCCTATGCGCGGCCACCAAGGTGCAGTCCGACGAAACCATCCGCGCCGCCATTGCCGCGGGGCTGACCGTGTGCGGGGAGAACCGGGTACAGGAGCTGTGTGCCCATCTGGAGGCGGATGCTTATGCCGGGGCACAGCAGGTGCACTTCATCGGCCACCTGCAGACCAACAAGGTCAACAAGGTGGTAGGCCGGGTGGAGCTGATCCAGTCGGTGGACTCCCTGCATCTGATGCAGGCCATTGACAAGCAGGCCGGGAAGCTGGGCATCGTACAGGACATCCTGCTTCAAGTGAATGTGGGCGGCGAGCAAAGCAAGGGTGGAATTGCCCCGGAGGAACTGGATGAGCTGGCCGGACAGGCGCGGGAGCTGCCCAATGTGCGCCTGCGCGGATTGATGGCAATACCACCCATTGCGCTTGCGCCCGGGGACAATACACATTATTTTGTGAAGATGCGTCAGCTTTTTGTTGACATGAAGGAAAAAATAGACCATAATAAAAATGATATAAACTGTCTGTCCATGGGTATGAGCAGGGACTTTGAGGATGCCATCGCACAGGGTGCCACTCTGGTGCGGGTGGGTACGGCCCTGTTTGGACCCAGACCGGCCCGCGAAGTGTGATCTTACTTAAGAAATGAGGTTGTCATAATGGGATTTATGGATGAACTCAAGAGACTGGCCCGCCCCTATGAGGATGAGGACGAGGATGATTTCGACGATTTCGATCAGGTGAATACCCGTGCTCAGGCCGAGCCTCCCGCTCGCCGTGAGCGCCGCAGTGCGCCCAGCGAGGCCGCCGGCTATGCCATGGAGCAGGAGCGCCGCAGCAACAAGGTGGTCAATATCCACACCACCACCCAGCTGCAGGTGGTGCTGGTCAAGCCCGACCGCTACGAAAACGCCAGCGAGGTGGCCGACCACCTGCGTGAAAAGCGTACCGTGGTGCTGAATCTGGAGTCCACTAACAAGGATGTGGCCCGCCGTCTGCTGGACTTTTTGTCCGGTGTGACCTATGCCCACGGCGGCAAAATCAAGAAGGTTGCCATTTCCACCTATATCATTACCCCCTACAATGTGGATATTTTGGGCGATTTGATCGACGAGCTGGAAAACAACGGTCTGTACTTCTAACAGAAACATACGACCCGTCCTTGAGACGGCTTGGAGGGAATAGATATGCTGACTCCGCAGGAAGTTTCCGAACGCGCATTTGCCAAAGCGTCCTTCGGCGGCTACAACATGGCTATGGTGGACGAGTTTTTGGATCTGCTGACGGCGGATTACTCCGCCCTGTATAACGAAAACGCTGTGCTCAAGAGCAAGATGAAGGTGCTGGTGGACAAGGTGGAGGAGTACCGCTCCACCGAGGAGGCCATGCGCAAGGCCCTCATGACCGCTCAGCGCATGGCGGACGATCTGGTGCGCGAGGCGGAGCAGAAGAAGGAGACCATGCTTCAGGATGCTCAGCTGGAGGTGGCCGCTCAGGTGGCCGGCCTGCGCAAGGAGATCTCTGAGGAGGAGTTCCGTCTGGCCGCCGCGCAGAAGGCTACTGCCGACTATGTGGCCAAGGTGCAGTTCCTGCACAAGCAGACTCAGGAGTATCTGGACCAGCTGGACCAGATCACCCCTCCCGCCCCCCAGAGCGTCAGCCATGTGGACGAGACTGCCCAGGAGATCGACGACAGCGTCCAGCGTCTGCTGGCCGCGGCTCAGGCTGATGTGAAGGCAGAGCTTGCCCGGGAAGAGCTGGAGAACACCACGGAGTTTTCCGTGGACGTGGAGCCTGCTAATTTCGGGCCGGAGGACGAGGATCCGCAGGACGAGCCCGATCTGGAAAAGACCGCTGTCCACCACGTGGATTTCGGCGAGTTGCAGTTCGGAAGAGATTACGAAATTAAGTAAAAAGGGTCCGGGAGGAACGAAAAGCCGTTCCTCCCGGATTTTTTGCTTGACAGAACGGGAAAAAGCGGATAAGATAGCGGATGTATATCGGAATGGTGCGCAGATGAGGACAAGTAGCCCCTCCCACACCCGTACAGAGAGCCGCCGGACGGTGCAAGGCGGTCGGGACGAGGAGCGAACATCACCTCGGAGCAGAGGGCCGAACTCCTTTGGGAAAGTAAGCTCCTCCGGCACGCCCCCGTTACCGGGCGAACCTTGAGTGGCCGGCTGTGCCGGCAATAAGAGTGGTACCGCAGAGGGCAGACCTTTGTCTCTTAATAGAGGCAGAGGTTTTTTTATTCAAAAAAGCGACAAGTCGCTTTTTTGAGAAAGTTGCGGTCTGCTGCAGCGCACGTTTGCAGACCGAGAAGTGTTTTTCGCCACGCGCATGTCGCGGCAAAAAACGATTCAATTGCTTTGCGCCTGCGGGCGCAAACTCTTCCAGGCCTTTTAACAAAAAACATTTAACACATAAAACGGAGGAATCGAGACATGGACTACAACAAGACCATCAATCTCCCCCAGACCGAATTTCCCATGCGCGCCGGCCTTCCCAACCGTGAGCCCGGCATGCTGGAAAAGTGGAACGGGATGGACCTTTACAACGAGCTTCTGAAGAAGAACGAGGGCAAGCCCCGCTTCTCCCTGCACGACGGCCCTCCCTTTTCCAATGGCAACCCCCACATGGGCCATGCCATGAACCGCTCCCTGAAGGACTTTATCATTCGTATGCATGCCATGCGCGGTTACTGGACCCCCTTCATCCCCGGCTGGGACAACCACGGTATGCCCATTGAGTCCGCCATCATCAAGGAGCAGAAGCTCAACCACAAGGCCATGTCCGTGCCCGAGTTCCGCACCGCCTGCCACAACTATGCCCAGAAGTATATCGATATCCAGCGTGAGGGCTTTCGCCGTCTGGGCGCTCTGGGCGACTGGGAGCATCCCTACATGACCATGGACCCCGGCTTTGAGGCTGAGGAGGTCAAGATCTTTGGCGAGATGTATAAGAAGGGCTACATCTACAAGGGCCTGAAGCCTGTGTACTGGTGCGCCAAGGACGAGACCGCTCTGGCCGAGGCGGAGATCGAGTACAAGGACGACCCCTGTACCACCGTTTATGTCAAGTTCGCCGTCAAGGACGATCAGGGCAAGCTGGCCAAGTACGGCGACCTGTCCAAGATGTACTTCGTGATCTGGACCACCACCATCTGGACCCTGCCCGGCAACCTTGCCATCGCCGTCCATCCCCGTGAGAGCTACGTGCTGGTCAAGGCGGACAACGGCGAAATGTATATCGTGGCCGAGGCTCTGTGCAACAAGGTCATGGCTGTGGGCGGCATCGAGAAGTTCGAGATCGTGGAGCGCTTCGCCGGTCAGGACTTTGAGTATATGCTGGCCCAGCACCCCTTCCTGAACAAGACCAGCCAGCTGTGTACCGCCGAGTACGTGACCATGGACTCCGGCACCGGCTGTGTCCACACCGCTCCCGGCTTTGGCGCGGACGACTACGAGACCTGCAAGCGCTATAAGATCGAGATGGTGGTGCCCGTGGATGACCGCGGCCGCCACACCGACTATGCCGGCAAGTATGCCGGCATGAAGACGGAGGAGTCCAACCCCGTCATTTTGGAGGACATGAAGCAGTCCGGTGCCCTGTTCGCCAGCGAGGAGATCATCCACTCCTATCCCCATTGCTGGCGCTGTAAGAGCCCCATCATCTTCCGTGCCACTCCCCAGTGGTTCTGCTCCGTGGATGCCTTCAAGGATGCCGCCTGCGATGCCTGTGACGAGGTGCGCTGGCTTCCCGCCTGGGGCATTGACCGCATGAAGGCCATGATCCGCGAGCGCGCCGACTGGTGCATCAGCCGTCAGCGCCGCTGGGGCCTGCCCATCCCCGTGTTCTACTGCGAGGACTGCAAGAAGCCCGTGTGCGACGACGAGACCATCGCCGCCGTTTCCGCCCTGTTCGCCGAGAAGGGCTCCAACGCATGGTATGAGATGGATGCCGCCGATATCCTGCCCAAGAGCTACAAGTGCCCCCACTGCGGCGGTACCCACTTCTTCAAGGAAGAGGATACGCTGGACGGCTGGTTCGACTCCGGCTCTACCCACTTCGCGTCCATGAAGAAGACCCAGAACTTCTGGCCCGCCGATATGTATATCGAGGGTCTTGACCAGTACCGCGGCTGGTTCCAGGCCTCCCTGCTCACCGCCGTTGGCGCGCTGGGCCAGGGCGCTCCCTTCAAGCAGTGCCTGACCCACGGCTGGACCGTGGACGGCGACGGCCGTGCCATGCACAAGTCTCTGGGCAACGGTGTTGACCCCGCCGACATCGTGAAGAAGTACGGCGCTGACCTGCTGCGTCTGTGGGCCGGTTCCGCCGACTACCACGTGGACGTGCGCTGCTCCGATGCCATCTTTAAGCAGCTGTCTCAGAGCTACCTGAAGTTCCGCAACACCGCCCGCTACTGCCTGGGCAATCTGGCCGGCTTCGATGCCGACAATCTGGTTGCCCCTGCCGATATGCTGGAGCTGGACCGCTGGGCCGTCACCAAGCTCAACGAGCTGACGGAAAAGTGCTTTAAGGCCTATGACGAGTACGAGTTCCACTCCGTGTCCCACGCCATCAACGACTTCTGCGTGGTGGAGCTATCCTCCTTCTATCTGGACATCATCAAGGACCGCCTGTACTGCGACGAGACCGACGGCCTGAGCCGCCGCTCCGCCCAGACCGCCCTGTGGCTGATTCTGGACACCATGACCAAGCTGTTTGCCCCCATCCTGGCCTTCACCTGTGATGAGATCTGGCAGGCCATGCCCCACAAGGCCGGGGACGATGCGCGCAACGTGGTGCTCAACGAGATGAACAAGCCCTTTGCCGACTATGCCCTGTCTGCCGAGCAGATGGCCAAGTGGGATCGTGTCATCGCCATCCGTGACGCCGTCAACGGCGCGCTGGAGACCGCCCGCAACGAGAAGAAGATCGGCAAGAGCCTGGAGGCTAAGGTGGCCCTGACCGTGCCTGCCGAGGACGCCTTTGTGGCCGAGCTGGAGGCCGACTATCTGGCTGACCTGCTCATCGTCTCTCAGGTAGAGGTGACTGTGGGCGGCGAGCTGGCCGTGACCGTCTCCCCCGCCGAGGGCGCCAAGTGCGAGCGCTGCTGGAAGAATCACATCAAGGTGGGCGGCCATGCCGGTCATCCCGGCCTGTGCCCCCGCTGCGCCGGCGTCATCGCAAAGTCCACTTCATTCGAAGCGCTCTAAGGAGCACTTCTCATCCAGTCCCTTGCTCTGCCGCTCCCCAGACGACCCGCTTCGCTGGGTTCGCCCGGGGGCCCCGAGGGTTTCCGCCATCGGCCCCGCCCTGCTGACTGAGTAAGAACAAACAAAACAGCCGCCCGAAGCATTTGCTTCGGGCGGCTGTTTTTATTTTGAGTGATTTACACGTTCCGTTGCGCATGATATAATAACAAATACAACACGACCAAAGGAGTTTTTTATGCTCTACTTTATTTTGGCTGCCGCTTTGGTGGCTTTGGATCAGCTGGTCAAATATCTGGTCAGCGCAAATATTCCGCTGGGGGGCAGTGTGCCCTTCCTGCCGTACATTATGGATCTGACCTATGTGCAAAACACCGGGTGCGCCTTCTCTTTGCTGGAGGAGCACACGTGGCTTCTGACCATCATTTCCGCCATCATGTCCGTGGTGCTGGGTGTGGCGCTGGCAAAGGGCTTTTTCAAGCATCCGCTGGGCAGAGTCACCATCGCTTTGGTACTGGCCGGTGCGGTGGGCAACCTGATCGACCGGGCGCTGTACGGCTATGTGGTGGATATGTTCCGCACCCTGTTTATGGAGTTTGCCGTGTTCAACGTGGCGGACATCTGCGTGGTGGTGGGCGGCATCGCGGCGGCGGCCTACTATCTGTTCCTCTATGACAAGCTGGAGGGAAACGACCATGATACGCAAGCTGACGGCTGACCGGGACGGGGAGCGCATCGACGCGTTTCTGGCCCGGTGCGGGGAGCTGACCCGGTCGGCGGCCCAGCGCCTGCTGGAGGAAGGGCGGGTCACCTGCGCGGACAAGCCGCTGAAAAAGAACGCAAAGACCGTTGTGGGACAGGAAGTCTGCGTGGACATTCCCGGTCCGGTGACAGTGGACATCGTGCCCCAGAACATTCCGCTGGACGTGGTGTACGAGGACGAGCATGTCATCGTGGTCAACAAGCCGGTGGGCATGGTGGTCCATCCTGCCCCCGGCCATCCGGATGGCACGCTGGTCAATGCGCTGTTATATCACTGCGGAAGTTCGCTGTCCGGAATCAACGGAGAGCTTCGCCCCGGCATTGTCCACCGCATTGACCGGGACACCTCCGGTTTGATCATTGCCGCCAAGAATGATGCGGCCCATCTGGCCCTTGCCGCCCAGCTGCAGGACCACACCCTTGCTCGCACCTATGCCGCTATCGCAGTGGGTGGGTTCAAAGAAGATGATGGGACGGTGAACGCTCCCATCGGCCGCCACCCGGTTGACCGCAAGAAAATGGCTATCGACCCCAGAAACGGCCGGGAGGCAGTGACCCACTGGTCGGTGCTGGAGCGCTATCCCGGCTATACTTTTATTGAGTGCCGTCTGGAGACGGGCCGCACCCATCAAATCAGAGTGCACATGGCAAGCGTGGGCCACCCCCTGCTGGGTGATGTGGTCTACGGAGCCAAAAAGCCCTATCCCGGCTTGGCAGGCCAGTGCCTCCACGCAAGAAGGCTGAAATTCATCCACCCCGCCACCGGTGAAACGGTGGAGTTGGAGTGTCCTCTGCCTGATTGGTTTGAATCGGTGCTGGAGAAACTGCGGAAAATGACGTAAAAAGCTGTGCATCGCAGATGCACAGCTTTTTGTTATTCGTCCTCGTTCTCCAGAAAATAGCTGGCCTCCATGTCCGCGGTGGACAGAGCGAAGGCAAGGGGGAACTGCTGAAAGGCCTGACCCACGGTGCGGTTGTCCTCCGGGCCGGAGAAGCCCATGTGCCAGCGGATAGCCATAGCCTCCTCCCGACTCAGGCGGATGAAGCCGTTGGCGATGTAGACCGATTTCTCTCCGTGGCCGTAAGGCAGAGGGTCGTCAAAGGTGTAGGTGGGCACGGACTGCCACTTGCCGTTGGCATCCTTCACGTTGCGGGTGCCCGGCTTGTAACAGCCGATCTTGCACAGGTCGTGGAGCAGGGCCACGATGGCAATGGACTCTTCGCTGTACTCAAGACCGTAAAGCTCCTGCACCCGGGCCCGGGCCAGATAGTCCACCAGACAGTGGTACACATTCACGCTGTGCTCACACAGGCCGCCCTCGTAGGCGCTGTGGTAGCGGGCGGAGGCGGGAGCGGTGAAAAAGTCGCTCTTGTTCTCCAGATAGTCCAGCAGCGCGTCCGCGCCGGGGCGGGTGATATGCTGCTTGAAGATCTCAATAAATTCTTCCTTAACGGACATGGGGATGCCCTCCTTTATATATTAGATGTTTTTGTTAAAACAAAATTAAGAAAGCTTTGATTGAGCGGCATATTATATTTTTCAAAATGATATATATCCGTTTCGCTCCAGAAAAAGCCGCAGTATTCATAACATACATTATATAAGTTGTCGACCGATTGTTGTGATACGACATCAAACACTTTTCCGCTTGTTGCCGAAGTTGGCCTAAATGCTTTCAAGAAATGCAATACTTTCCTCTTCTGTGGAATCGCTTCTCCAACATATACGCCCTTATCTCTATAGATATATTGAATATCATTTTCTTCCTGGGCTGGGTTGGGTTCAATGATTTCAAAGTCCTCTGCAAGATACAAATAATCTTCTCCTGACTCATCGATCACTCGATAAAACTCGTATTCTTTTCCGAGGCATTTATAAAGTTTTCCATTAACAAGCTGAACGGGATTGGTAATACCGATATATTTAACCATCATCTCAAAAGCCGCCTTATTCTCTCGCCTTCTCGCGGTCTAAAAGGATTATAGCACACATAAAGTCCTAAAACCAGTACCTGCAAGGATGGAATTGTGGTTTGAAAACGCCCCTGCCACAAGGGATTGTGGGTAAAAGGGGCAGGAAAAATATTTTGAAAAATATTTTGAAAAAATGCTTGACACACACGGGTGAGTGTAGTATGATAGCCAAGCGCCTGTATGGGCGTAGTCTGCGATGATGCGGGAGATTGCTCAGAAATGAGGTAACTTCCGCGGAGTATGTCCGTGAATCGGGCGGCTGAGGAATGTCTGTGCACGCGTATATCGCCAAGCAGAAAGAACCGGCCGGCTTATGTTGCGCCGGTTTTCATTCTGGCCTGGAGTGATACGCACGAAACAGTGGACAGACGGATTTCTCACCGTACGAAGCGTGGCAAGACAACAAAAGTCACTTCGTATGTAATTAAGGAGGAAACAACCCATGGCTCAGAAAGAAATGATCCGCATTCGCCTGAAGGCCTACGACCATCAGCTCATCGACCAGTCCGCAGAGAAGATCGTCGAGACCGCCAAGCGCACCGGCGCCACCGTGTCCGGTCCCATTCCCCTGCCCACCAAGAAGGAAGTCGTCACCATCCTGCGCGCTGTCCATAAGTATAAGGACTCCCGCGAGCAGTTTGAGCGCCGCACCCACAAGCGCCTGATCGACGTCATCAAGCCCTCCCCCAAGACCGTGGAGGCCCTGATGAGCCTCGAACTGCCCGCTGGTGTGGACATCGAGATCAAGCTGTAATTGATGCCTTTTTCCGTTATGCTTCGTTGTGCCGTCTGGCCGTACACGCGGTACTGCCTGCGCCGGCACGCCTCGCCTAACGAAAAAATCCACTCAATTATAAATTGCATCTCACCTAACTTTGTGTACCCGCAGTTCGCCGCTTCTTTGAGGCGAACGGGTCATGTTGCCGTAGCAATGACAGCCAATGGTCAACTACGTCAACCAATAACCTTTATATAGGAGGAAACAAGTCAATGGAAAAGGCAATCATCGGCAAGAAGATCGGCATGACCCAGATCTTCAACGAGGCCGGCCATGCCGTTCCCGTGACCGTCATCCAGGCCGGACCCTGCACCGTGGTGCAGAAGAAGACCAAGGAGAAAGACGGCTACGAGGCGGTGCAGCTGGGCTTCGAGACCATCCCCGAGCGCAAGCTCACCAAGCCTGAGCTGGGCCATCAGAAGAAGGCCGGCATCAGCGAGTTCAAGAAGGTCCTGAAGGAGTTCGCTCTGGACGGTTCCAAGTACGAGATCGGCGATCAGCTCACCGCTGAGGTCTTCGCCGAGGGCGACCGTGTTGACGTGACCGGCATCAGCAAGGGCCACGGCTTCCAGGGCGTTGTCAAGCGCCACGGCGCCGCCATCAAGCGCATGACCCACGGCGGTGGCCCTGTCCATCGTCATCAGGGTTCTCTGGGCGCCGGCACCACTCCCGGCCACATCTTCAAGGGCCGTGACGGCGCCGGTCAGATGGGCAACGAGCAGGTCACCGTGCTGAACCTGGACGTGGTCAAGGTCGACACCGAGCTGGGCATCATCGCCGTGCGCGGTGCCATCCCCGGCCCCAAGGGCGGCGTGGTGTTCGTCCACAACTCCGTGATCAACGTCAAGGAGAAGGGCGCTGCCGCCGGCATCAGCAACAACCCGCAGAAGGCTTCCGCCCGCGTCAATCCCCAGAAGGCTTCCGCCCGCAACAAGTAAGGAAAGGAGAGTATGAATCATGCCTAAAGCAAATGTGTTTAACATGGCCGGCCAGCAGGTCGGTGAGATCGAGCTCTCCGAGGCCATCTTCGGTATTGAGCCCAATCAGGTGGTTGTTCACGAGGTCGTCAAGAATCATCTGGCCAACTGCCGTCAGGGCACTCAGTCCGCTCTGACCCGCGCCGAAGTTTCCGGCGGCGGCAAGAAGCCTTGGCGCCAGAAGGGTACCGGCCACGCCCGTCAGGGTTCCACCCGCGCTCCCCAGTGGACTCACGGCGGTATCGTGTTCGCTCCCAAGCCCCGCGATTACAGCTACTCCCTGAACAAGAAGGTCAAGCGTCTGGCTCTGAAGTCCGCTCTGTCCGACAAGGCTGCCAACGGCAACGTTGTCGTGGTGGACGGCCTGAAGATGGACGCCATCAGGACCAAGACCATGAAGGGCCTGCTGGACGCCATGAACGTCACCAAGTCCGTGGTCATCACCGCTGAGCAGGACGAGATCATCATCAAGTCCGCCCGCAACATCCCCGGCGTGGTCACCACCACTGCCAAGATCCTCAGCGTCTATGACATCGTCAATGCCAAGCAGCTGGTCATCGACAAGGCTGCCCTGGCTATCATCGAGGAGGTGTTCGCGTAATGACTAAGGCTTATGATATCATCAAGCGCCCCATCATCACCGAACAGTCCATGGAGCAGACTGAGATGAAGCGCTACACCTTCGAGGTCGCCAAGACCGCCAACAAGATCGAGATCGCCAAGGCGATCGAGGAGATCTTCGGCGTCAAGGTCGCCAAGGTCAACACCCTGAACGTGCAGGGCAAGATGAAGCGCCTGGGTGCCCAGCCCGCCGGCCGCCGTGCCAGCTGGAAGAAGGCTGTCGTCACCCTGACCGCCGATTCCAAGTCCATCGAGCTGTTCGAGGGCATGGTGTAAGGAGGAGAATGACAAATGGCTATTAAGACTTTTAAGCCCACTACCCCCTCCCGCCGTCACATGACTGTGTCCGCCTTCGAGGGGATCGACAAGAAGGCCAAGCCCGAGCGCGCTCTGACTGAGGTCCTGAAGAAGCACGCCGGCCGCAACAGCTATGGCCGCATCACCGTCCATCATCACGGCGGCGGCAACAAGCAGAAGTACCG
>JAFVVH010000050.1 GCA_017502285.1 Oscillospiraceae bacterium
GAAAGCGACAGAACAGGCACAAACAGGCGTAAATAGGCGCAACTATCAATAAATAGAAATAAGTACCGAAAAAACACTAAAATGAGCAAAAAGAAGCCTCGCTACCCTGAGATAGCGAGGCTTTCCTTATGCGATGTCAGCGCCAAAAGGTGGTGTGCGCAATTGAAGCGCCGTGTACCGAACGGTACACACGGTGGTGTGAGAGACCGGCGCAAACGGCGCTCCCCGAGTTTAAAAACCAGCAGTCAGCCAGTAGTCGCGAAAGGACAAACAGCTATTTTGGAGGTATTGAAGTTGCTGTTGCAGCAACCGTCATGGATATTACTCCATCTCCTTCAAATAAGAAACAATTTGTTCCGCCAGACGCAAGCGGTTGGCAGGAAAGGTATGTCCATCGCAAAGCTCCGTATGGTGTACCTTAGCGCCCCTCTCACGGAGTTTTTCCAAAAGCGGATAGACATGCACATCCGGTGGTGCAACCAGGTCCTTACTGCCGCTGATAAACCCATAGAAGATATCGGTATCCAGTTTTTCTGCCGCTTTTTCGAACAACCACTGTTCCGCGTGTTCCCGAACGTCATTTTCGATAAAATCACGGGAGGGTGTACGGAAATATCCGTTGTCCTGGCAGCTTGTAAGCGTTTCAAAAGCGGGCCTATCGAACAGGTAGCTGTGGGCGATATTATAAGGCGTCATAATGACCGCGCCGTTGACATTCAGGCCACCGGCCATCGCATTCACCGCGGCAAAGCCACCCATACTGTGTCCCAACAGATATAGTTTTTCCGGATTGACGCGCCAGGATATGGCGTGTTCCCGGATATACGCGGCAACGGTAAACGTATCTTCCACGAGATGAGACAGACAGTAGTCACCGTGACTGCCCCAAACACCGCGATAAGAAAAATGCACCACCGCATAGCCTGCCATTCGAAGCAGCTGTGCAAGATCGATATTTTGTTCAATACCGGGAAACCCATGCAGCATGAGCACCAATGGGCATGTGCTCTTCAAGTCGTCAAATGCCGGCAGCAAGAGACGACCGTATATTTTGCTGCCATGGCTCTCTATCACCAGACCCATATCTTCGGGCAACACGACCGCTCCTGCGTCAGGGTCGCAAAACATCTTTTTCTCACACATACACTTAATCACTCGCAGTCCAGCCGGATAAAGTTCTCGCTCTTGGTGGTCGTTGCGGGAGGAGCGAAGTCCAGCTTGCGGTCGGCGATGCCCAGAATGTCCTCGGGCTTGATCCAGGGACGGCCCTGGATGCCGGAGGTCTCTTCATGGGTCAGATAGCCCTTATAGGCGGTGAGAGAACGGCGGATGAAGCCGTCGCGGACGCAGGCCTCTTCCAGACCGTTGTTCATGATGTTCAGCAGCAGAGGCAGGGTCTCACCGGCCAGAGAGACCGAAGTGGAATGTGCCACAGCTCCGGGGATATTGGACACGCAGTAGTGAACAACACCGTTGACCACATAGCGGGGATCGTTGTGGTGGGTCTCATGGCTGGACTCAATGGCACCGGGATCATCATTGGAGATATCAACCAGAACGGAGCCGGGCTCCATCAGCTTGAGCATTTCCTTGGTGATTAGGAAGTCCTTGCGCTGTTTGGGCCACTTGACGCAGTTGATGACCATGTCGGTCTGCGGCAGCACGGAGGCAATGGTCTCCTGGGTGCAGAACATGGTGTTGATCTTCTGGTTGTACTGGTTGCCCAGAGTGCGCAGCAGGCCGGGGTTGATATCCATGATGGTGACATTGGCGCCCAGCGCATACAGCACGGACAAAGCGCCCTGACCGACGGTACCGCCGCCCAGGATCAGCACGTTCATACCGGGAGCGCCGGCAAAGCCGCCAACAAACTTGCCCTTGCCGCCGTTAATGGTCAGCATGGACTCCAGACCGAACAGGGCGCCCTGCTTACCGGCGGCCTCGCAGTTGGGAGAACCGTAGCGATGGCTGTCCTCGGCGGTGATAGCGATGCACTTGCTGTCCAGAATGGCCTGAACCTCTTCGGGGTGACCGGCGGGATGGATGCAGCAGTAGATCATCTGATTTTCCTTCAGATAACCGAACTCAGAGGGCTCGATCTCCTTGACTTTTGCCAGGAAATCGCAGGTGTCCCACAATTCCTTGGCGGTGTCGCAAATTTTTGCACCGGCAGCGGCGTACTTTGCATCGGCAAAGCCCGAGCCCACACCCGCACCGGACTCCACCAGCACCTTATGGCCGGCAGCTACGATGGAGGCGACCTCCACGGGAGTACAGATGACTCTGTTCTCGCCTTCCTTAATGTCTTTCAAAATGCCAAAAATCATTGGTAATTCCCTCCGTTTTTGCCCATTATTCTTCTGTAAGAAACCGAAACAGCTCCGGCAGCAGCTCATCCACCTCCGGATGACCCTGAACGCCCAAAATGTTCTCGCCATACTCGGTGCCTTCCACCACACCGTCACCTTTGGCGGACCATGCATTGATGGTTACCAGTTTCTGGGTAGGCGGTGTATCTAGGTCGTGGAACGAGGCGATGCGCATGGTATCTCTTCCCAGCACGCGATGCAGCAGCGTTCCGGGAACGATGTTGACGTCATGTTTGGCAACGTCCTCATTGCCGCGGGGCATGCTCTCGCTGCGGTGACCGGGGATCTTCTCCTGAACAGAGAAATTGGGACCTTGCTCTTCCAGATAGGCACAGATGGCTTTGATCAAATCGCCCTCGTAGCCCCGTTCCTCTACCCTCCGCTTCAGTTCCAGGTAGACGTAGATCAGCTGCTGCCCCAGACAGATGCCCAGATAGCGTTTTCCGTGGGTAATGGCGTGATGGATGACCTGAAAGTGATACGCGTAAAACTCATTGCCACCCTGAACGATAAAGCCATCGCACAGATCGAGGGCTTCTTCAGTCAGCCAGTAATCCACAGGTGCCATACCAATAGGCACACAACCGGCCTCAAGCACTCGCTTGGCGTAATTGTTGCACACCTTATAGTAATCGTTCATATTGCTTAAGGCTTGATCGCCTAAAATCGCGGCGGGTACAACGCCAATGATTTTACCCATGATCAAGCCTCTTTTTCGTCCACACCGTCACATATCAAGTGACAGGTGACGAAGTGTCCGGGCTCCACTTCCACGGCAGCAGGTTTTTCGGCACAGGCTGCGGTTGCGAAACGGCAGCGGGTACGGAACCGGCAGCCGGAGGGCGGATTGGCAGGGCTGGGAATGTCACCTTCCAGCAGGATACGGCCGGAGCTGTCGTGCTGACCCACCTTGGGAATGGCGGAAAGCAGTGCCTGCGTATACGGATGCTTAGCGTTTTCGTAGATCTGATCCACGGTACCGATCTCCATCAGCTGGCCCAAATACATGATAGCCACGCGATCGCACAGATGCTCAACCACCGACAGATCGTGGGAAATGAACATATAGGTCAAATTCAGTTTTTCCTGCAATTCTTCCAGCAGGTTCAGCACCTGCGCACGGACGGACACGTCCAGTGCGGATACCGGCTCGTCGCAGATCATCAGTTCAGGATTGGTGGCCAGAGCGCGGGCAATAACGATACGCTGTCGCTGACCGCCGGAAAACTCATGAGGATAACGATCCACATAGGTCTTGTCCAAACCCACCATGTCCAGCAGTTCATAGATGCGGGGCATACACTCTGCCTTGGTCTTTTTCAGCTTCGAGATCAGCATGGGCTCGGCGATGATCTGGCCGATCTTCATTCTCGGATGCAGTGAGGAATAGGGATCCTGAAAGACGATCTGCATACGCTTGCGCAGCCCGCGCAACTCTTTGCCCTTCATGGCGATCAGATCCTTGCCGTCGTAAGTGATCTCACCGTCGGTGGGTTCGATCAGACGCAGCAGGGTTCTGGCCAAGGTTGACTTGCCGCAGCCCGACTCACCTACGATGCCCAGAGTCTCACCGCGATACAGGGTCAAACTAACATCGTCAACCGCCTTGACATAGTTTTGCTTTTCAAAGAACCATTTCTTAATGGGAAACCACTTTTTCACATGGGTGGCCTGCACCAGAATTTCATTGCTCATTCGCCCTGCACCTCCTCATAGCGGAAACATCTCACGGCGTGACCGTCTCCAACGATCTTGGCCTCGGGCTTTTCGGCATGGCACTTCTCGGTGGCATACTTGCAGCGGGGCGCGAATACGCAACCCTTGGGGAACTTACCGGCGGGCGGAACCATGCCGGGAATGACGTACAGCTTGCCGTCACGCTGGCCGGGCTTGGGCAGCGCGTTCAGCAGACCTTCGGTATAGGGATGCATGGGGTTGCGGAACAGTTCTTCCACAGAGGCCTCTTCCATGATCTCGCCGCAGTACAGGACGATCGCCCGCTCACACATCTCGGACACGACACCCAGATCGTGGGTGATGAAGGCGATGGCGGTACCGATCTCGTCACGAAGCTCGCGCATCAGATCCAGCACCTGAGCCTGAATTGTTACGTCCAGAGCGGTGGTAGGCTCGTCGGCGATCAGCAGCTTGGGTTTACACGCCAACGCCATGGCGATCATGACGCGCTGACGCATACCGCCGGACATCTGGTGCGGATAATCCTTGACGCGTTTTTCGGGCATAGCCACGTTGACCATCCGCAGGGCTTCGATCGAGGCAGCCCATGCCTCTTTCTTGCTCATGCCCTGATGCAGGCGGAACACCTCGCTGAGCTGGTGGCCGATGGTAAACACTGGGTTCAAACAGGTCATGGGATCCTGGAAGATCATAGAGATCTCATTGCCGCGGATGCGGCGCATTTCTTTCATGGGCAATTTGAGCACATTTTGGCCCTTGAAGTTGATCTCGCCATCCAGTCGGGCCTTGTTGAGACGCATGATGGACATGGCGGTCTGGGATTTGCCGCAGCCCGACTCGCCCACGATACCCAACGTTTCTCCGGCGTGAATGTCAAAGGTGATGCCGTTCAGGATCTGGGTTGTGCCGTAATCGCCGTCAAAGTACAGTTTTAAGTCCTTGACTTCAATAATTTTCTCTTTTTCCATATGTCACATCTCTTTTATCGCAGTCTTGGGTCGAGAATGTCACGCAGACCGTCGCCCATGATGGAGAAAGCCAAAACGGTGATCATAATGGCCAGGCCGGCATAGCCGCACTGATGAGGCTGGATCATGACCAGGTTTTTCGCTTCGTTGATGATCCCGCCCCAGTTGGGGATACGGGGATCGAGACCCACGCCCAAAAAGCTTAGAGACGCCTGGGTCAAAATGGTATTGCCCAGACCGGAAGTGAAGCGGATGATCAGAGGGGAAGTGCACTGGGGCAGGATGTACTTGAACATGATACGCAGATTAGACGCGCCGTTTGCTTTGGCACACTCCACGAACTCCTTCTCACGGATGGACAATACCTGAGAGCGTACCAGTCGGGCAATACCGGGCAGATTGACCACCGTCAGACAGATGAGCAGCTTGTCTACGCCGGATCCCAGAACGGTGATCAGCGTGATGGCGAACACAATCATCGGCAGGGCGCGGATCCCTTCCAGAATACGCATAATGATCCTGTCTGCCCATTTGAAGTAACCGACCAGCAAGCCCAGACAGGTACCGATGACAATGGCACATACATTGACCGTAATGCTGATGATAAGGGACATTCTCGAACCGTAAACGATCCGGGAAAACAGATCCCGGCCATAGCAGTCGGTGCCCATGATATGCTCCTCATTGGGCAGCTGGTTCATGTTGTACATGTCGGTTTGCATAGGGTCGTGGGTGGCGATAACGGGTGCGAAGAAGGCCATCATGAATATGCAGAGCAGCACGATACCGGCGGCGATGACGCGAATATATCTCCTCAAAAACGCGCCGGGTTTCATTTTACGCTTTTCCATAATGCACCTCCTGTATCAGTCAAATTCGATGCGGGGATCCAGCATCTTATAGACGATATCCAGCAGAATATTGGTGGCAAGCAGCAGAATGGTGGTGAACAGCAGATTGGCCTGCTGCTGGGTATAGTCACGGCGCATCAGAGAGTCATACGCCAGTCTGCCCATGCCGTTAATGTTAAAGACGGTTTCTGCCACGGTAGCGCCGCCCAGCAGAGTGGCGATGGAAAAGCCGATATTGGTAACCACCGGTGCCAGCGCATTTTTCAGCGCATGCTTGTAATAAACAATCCGCTCCTTCAAACCTTTGGCGCGTGCGGTACGAACATAGTCGTTGCTGATCACGTCCAGCATCATCGTTCGGGTGTAACGCGCCAGAGAACTGACATGAGAAAGCGCGTAGGCTACGGCAGGCATGGTCAGGCTATACAAAGCACCGCCCAGCCCGCCATCCGCGATGTAGGTATATCCCTGAGTCGGGAACAACCGCAGCTGCACGCCCAGATAAAAGACCATCATCAGTCCCACCCAGAAGCCGGGGGCAGACATGCCTACGGCGCTGAAGAAGGTCAGGGTATAGTCGGCCAGACTGTTGCGCTTTTTGGCGGCGATGATGCCCATCGGCACGCCGATCAGTACCGCAAGGGACACCGAATAGACGGTCAGAAGAATGGTGGGTTCCATACGGCTGCGGATATTTTCAAACACAGGCTTGTTGTTATAGAGGGACTCTCCCCAGTCACCACGCACAACATCTTTGAGATACTTGACATACTGCACGGGAATGGGGTCGTTGAGCCCCATCTGCTCCCGCAGCATTTCAATGTCCTCGATCCTGGCGTCTTCGCCAAGGATCTGTGTGGCAGGATCGCCGGGGATAATGCGGACCATAAAGAAGATCAGCGTCATCACGACAAACAGCTGCAGTATCGCCGCGCCAATGCGTTTGATCACGAATTTCAGCAATGTGATCGCTCCTTCCGAAAATGGAGATAGTGGCAGCTGCAGAACGCAGCTGCCACTGTTAAAGACATATTTATTTGGTAAAGTAGGTGTTCCAGTGGTAGGCCAACAGACCTTCGTAGCCGATCACCACATTGGACTGGGTATAGGTCTTGGAGATGGTGGTGCAGAAGCCGATCCAGGGCACGTTGTCCGCAATCAGTTGGCACAGCTCAGCATAGGCATCCAGAGACTCCTGAGACGCGTAAGGCGTGCTGCGCATAATCTCGTTCAGTTCGTCCTTGCGCTCGTTGGCCCACCAGCCGTTGCCCTGACAGGTCAGAGAGGCGTTGTTGGTGGGATTCAAAACGGTCTTCTGGGTCTCCCAGCCGCCGATGTCGTGGCCGGTGGCGGGGTCACCGCGCAGACCGCCGTGAGAGCCGGAGTCAACGACCTTCAGTTCCACGTTGATGCCGATCTCTTCCAGCTGGGGGATACAACCCATGGCCTGACGGTAGAAGGCGGAGTTGGCAGAGCACAGCCAGACGATAGGCTCGCCGTTGTAGTCGGTCTTGGCCAGGTATTCCTTGGCCAGTTCCTTGTTAGCAATGTTCCACTCGGTGTCGTGAATGATGTCATTCCAATAGGGGCTGCCGGGAACGACGGCGCTGCAGTTCAGATCCATGGAGGTCTCATCGCCCTGATAGATGGACAATCCGACGGCCTTCATATCCAGGCAGGCACGGATGGCCTTACGGAAGTTGACATCAGCAACCGGGCTGTCGGCGTTGGATTCGTCCAGGTTGAAGAACATGGCGTGAGTCCACTGGTTGTACAGGGGGACTTCCTTCAGACCGGCGGACTGAGCGTAGGAACGCATCTCGGACAGGACGCCGCCCACGTGATATTCACCGGCGATCATACCGGCGGTACGGGAAGCAGCGTCGGTATTGGTGGCCCAGGTAATGGTATCCAAATAAGCCTTACGGGGAGCGGCAATACCGCCCTGAGCTTCTTCATTGTTGGTGGTAACGTAGTTGGGGTTGCGCTTGACCTTGATGGCCACGTCGGGATTATACTCTTCCAGAATGTAGCAACCGGAGCCCCAGCCGTCTAGGACAGACTGGTCATCAATCATGGTCGCGCCGTACTGCTCGCAGATCTCCTTGGGCAGGACGAAGGCGCAGGGATTGACATGGCCCAGGGTAGGCAGGAAGTCGACCTCCAGCTCTTTGAACTGCAGGGTCAGCGTGTCGCCCTCGATAGAGGCGTCCACCTTAGACCAGGTCTCGGCCCAGGTACCACTGAAATAGGTGGCGCGCTCCATGGAGGCCAGAACGTCTTCGATCTTGATCTTCTGGCCGTTGTGGTAGTAGTACTCACGCATCGTCAAGGTGATGGTCTTACCGTCTTCGGACTGGGTAAAGTCGCAGATCAGCGGGAATACCTTACCGGTTGCGTCGCGGGCCAGAACGGTGTCGTAAACATTTACCATCCACTGGAAGTTGCCCAGAACGTTCTTGCTGGCATGGGGATCGATGGTGACGGACATATTGCTGTTGGCCAGCACCAGATCACCGCCATACTTATCCTCCTCGGTACCGGTGGGAGCAGAAGTCGACGCGGGATCGGAAGTGGATCCGGATGCGGGATCACTGCCGCAGGCGACAAGAGACAGCAGCATCAGGGCCGCCATCATCAGAGCGATCAGCTTTTTACGCATGGTTTTTGCCTCCTTGTTTGTGTTCGTAAGTTTCCGGCTTGATCCTGCAGAATTTGCAGTTTGTATGACCAAAATCGTAACCATTACTTGAATTATATTAGAGTGGCACCTGCGTTTCAATATTTTGTGGTCAAAATATTGACCATTTTTTTATATTTTTCTGGAATTTTTGAAAATTGACCGGTCAAAATTTGACGAACGACGGAAAAAATGCTATTCTTTTGCCATATCATCCGGCAAAAGAGGTGGACAATATGCCCGGCAACATGACACTTGCTGTGCTTCGGGACAATCTGCACGGCGAAGTCGATGAAACCCTGCTGCAATACGTTGCAATAAACGCCCATAAGGTGCTTTATATTTCTCTTGAACAACTATGCGAACGCGCCGCTGTCAGCGAAGAACAGGTCATGGAGTTCTTCCGTGCCTTCAATGTCGTGGATTTCGTTGCATTCAAGTACATTCTTCGGAAATGCCTGTATTATGAGGCAACCGACCGCGTGACCGTCAAGCGCTCCCTTTCCAGCCTTCTGGATGAAAGTATTCGCTTTGAACTGCATAATCTGACCAGTTTCTGCGCCGGTTTGGATCATGACAAGGTGGAGCAGCTGGCCCGGGATATTTGGGCATCGCCGGAAGTGACCCTCTTTTGCGCGGGCCCTACGTTGGCGTTGGGCCATGCTTTGGCCAGCAACTTCACGATACTGAAGATCCGATTTCATCTTTTCCGCACCGACGATGACACCGCCACGCTGGAGGCCCTGTCGCCTTCCAATCTTTTGATCGTCTTTGGGTTTGCCCGATACAATGCCCGTCAGGTCGCCCAGATCAAGCTGATGCACCAGCGCGGCTTCCGAATCGTCTGCGTTACGGACTCCCCCGATTCCCCGTTTATCCCGTTGACCGACTACCACTTTATCCTCCCGGCGGACTCCTTCGATTTCAACACCTCTCTGATTTCGGGAATGGCCTTTATCGAAGCGCTCGCTTTGGCGCTGGGTATGCAGCGGGAAAAGCTCCTGTTTTCCCGTATACACGCATTGGACGTTGATACACAGGAAACAAATATGTTTTGGTGAGCTATGGTAAGAATTGAAGATTATTGTGATATCGTAAACGGCGGACTGACCATCCGCGGAAGGCTGCAAAGCTATGCCCGCCATAATATCCTCACCTGTGACGCAACCATGCACAGTCAGTTGGATATGCTTGATCGGCTGGGCAATACCAACATTCCCCTGACCATCCTTGGTGAAGCCGGCTGCGGCGAGGACAATATCGCCCAGTATGCCCATGATGTTTCCAGCCGCAGAAACAAGCCTTTTTTGAAGATCAACTGCGCTTATCTGACCGAGGATCTGGTCACCGCCGAATTGTTCGGCTCCGGAAGTTCTGAGTTCGGTCTGCTTCATCGGGCAGAGGGAGGCAGCCTGTATATCGAAAACATTACCCTTCTGCCCAACCAAACCCAGTATCGTCTTATGGAGCATATCCACGCTACCAGCGGAAAAGCAAACGATATCCGGTACATCATTTATCCCAACAGCATGAACGGTATGCGAGAACCGCGTTTGACCGCGCCTTTGATCTATTATTTCAACTCTTCCCCCTTTGTGATCCCGTCATTGCGGGAACGTCCGGCAGACATCATACTGCTGACCATGCAGCAGCTGCGTCATATCCATGAAAATCTGGGTTTGGAGCGCACCGTCAGTCCGGACGTAATGGCCGCCATTCTGGAGTATGATTGGCCGGGAAACATTCGACAGTTAAACAACGTTCTCGAACGCATGGCATTTATGTCGGATAACACATTGATGGACTCTGTAGCTTTGCTGCAGCGCTGCCTGTCAGCCAACAAGCAGTTTCGCCATATGCAAACAACCGCGGAAAATCCCCCGCAGCCAAAATTGTGGAAAGAACTGATGTCTGAATACGAGATGAAGATCATCGATCAGTATGTGGCACAATACGGCACCTTACGCAAAGCAGCAGCGGCTCTTGGAGTCTCTCATTCCCTGCTTTCTTATAAACTGAAAAAGCACTACGAGCAAGCTTCTGCCGACACAGCACCGGGCCAATAATGCCAACCGCAATCTGCGCAGAGTCGGTGAGTGCAGACAGAAAACAATCGCTCTCTGATACGCAAGTGCAAAATCATACTCATAAAAAATGCTTTCCCGAAGTAACATTCGGGAAAGCATTTTTCTTAAAACCAAATCATCACGCAGCTGCTTCTCTTTTGCTCAGTGCTGATGCCGCTCTCTTCTGGCCAGCGTGGTGGGCTCCATGCTCTTCTGTTCCACGCCCTCTGCCAGCGCGGCGACACCGCTCTTGCGGATCTTGGGCTGGACCTTGCCGGTGCACACGTCACAGTGGCACACAGGATCATACTGCCTTGGCTCGGTATAGGTGGTGATCACGCCCTCGAAGTTGCGCAGGATGACCTTGTGCGGCGTCTGGGAAATGACATAGTTGGGCATGACCGGGGTCTTGCCGCCGCCGCCGGGGGCGTCCACCACGAAGGTGGGCACGCAGTAGCCGGAGGTATGGCCGCGCAGAGCCTCCATGATCTCGATGCCCTTGGAGACGGTGGTGCGGAAGTGGCTCAGACCCAGAGAGGGATCGCAGGCATAGATGTAGTAGGGACGCACGCGCATGCGAACCAACTCGTTGACCAGCTTGAGCATCACGTAGGAGCAGTCGTTCACGCCGGCCAGCAGAACGCTCTGGTTGCCCAGAGGGATACCGGCATCAGCTAGCATACCGCAGGCCTTGGCGGCCTCTTCGGTAATCTCGTTGGGGGTGTTGAAGTGGGTGTTCAGCCACACAGGATGATACTTCTTCAGCATATTGCACAGCTCGGGGGTAATACGCTGGGGCAAAACCACGGGAGTGCGGGAGCCAAGACGGATGATCTCCACGTGAGGGATCGCCCGCAGGTTGCTGACGATGTACTCCAGCGTGCTGTCGGAGACCATCAGGCAGTCGCCGCCGGACAGCAGAACGTCGCGCACCTCGGGATGGTTACGGATATACTCCAGACCCTGGTCGATCTGAGACTTGGGCACGTTGCAGTCGTTCTGGCCGGCGAAACGGCGACGGGTGCAGTGACGGCAGTACATGGAGCACTGGTCAGTGATGAGGAACAGCACACGGTCGGGATAGCGGTGGGTCAGACCGGGGGTGGAGGAGTCCACGTCCTCATGCAGGGGGTCCGCTTCCTCATAAGGGGCAAACTCCAGCTCGGCGCTGGTGGGGATGGCCTGCTTGCGGATGGGGTCGAAGGGATCGTTCAGGTCGATCAGGGACAGGTAGTAGGGGGTAATTGCCATGCGCAGCTTACCCAGGGTGTTAGCGACACCCTCCTCCTCTTCCGGAGTCAGGTTGATGTACTTCTTCAGTTCGTCCAGCGTCTCAATGCGATGAGAGACTTGCCAACGCCAGTCATTCCACTGCTCGTCTGGGACATCGAGAAACAAGCCATTTTCTCTGCTTTTTTTCATCTCGGCAACACTCCCTTGCTATGATAGGCATTTGCGCATTCTTTTTTGAGCAAAGCAAACGCCAAAAGATAGTTCATATAACAGATCCGGTGTCAAGGCATCCCGCTGCGTCGGCATTGATCCAAACGGCAGACTGTCACGCACCGCATCGAAATCTCCCTGTTTCTTGAATCTTAGCACAGGTATTGACTTTTTTGATGCGAAGCATCATACTACCATTATGAGAAACTTTCATAACGCTTCCGAGCAGAAAGATTGGAGAAATGCCATGGAAACATTCAAGATCAAGGCCATTCTGGCGGCCGCGCAATATAAAAGTCTGTCCCGTGCGGCTGAGGCGTTTTCCTACACCCCCTCTGCCTTTTCCCACATGACAGCAGCGTTTGAAAAAGAGCTTGGTGTTAAGCTGTTTCACCGCCGCCCCAACGGGGTGGAGCTGACAAAAGAAGGACAGCTTCTTCTCTCTAAATTTGCTGCCATGCTGGACAGTGAGACGGAGCTGATGCAAACTGTTGCCGAGCTGACCGACAACAGAAGTTCGGAACTGCGAATCGCCACCTACTCCAGCATATCCCGCAATTACCTCTCCGGAATTCTGAAGCGCTTCAAAACCGCCCACCCGGAGATCCGCCTTTCTGTCACCGTGGCGGATAACCTTGTCGGCTGGCTGGACGAGGACAAAGCGGATATCGTCTTCGCTACTGCTCCGGCCTTTGGCTCGCATGAATGGTGTCTTATTATGGAGGATGAGTATCTGGCAGTAACACCCCAAAATATGCTGGGCGACCGGGATGTGATCACCCGGGAGGAGCTGTATGAATATCCCCAGATCTTCACCGATGACAAACCCCTGCGGGACTATTTTGATGTGTCGCGTTTCAAGGAGCTCACCTATTTCTGCTCCGAAGACGATCTCTCCTGTATCGATATGGTGCGCGAGGGACTAGGCATTGTTGTTTTGCCCTCGCTGGCACTGAAGGGAAATACGGCGGGCACCTCCCTTCTGCGTCTGGAGCCCCGTCTAAAGCGTCCCCTCGGCTTCGCTTACAGAAAAAACCTTAAAAAAGCTCCTGCACTTCACAACTTTATCCGGTTTATTAACAAATAAAATAACAGCCCTTAAATCAAAGAAAACCCCGCCAGCAAACTCCTTGACATCGCTTGATGTGCGGGAGGTCAATCATCCACCGGAACAAATCCCTGCAACCAATGTGGTTCCAGGGATTTTGACTCTGCGGCATAAAAAAAGAATTGACACATAGGTCGTGGTAGATTTATGTGTCGATCATAATGGCAAAGAGCACCATAACGGTGTGTAACCATAGGGAAGAAACGCGAAAAGTACACCGCTTCAAGTCTACGGCACCGTGACGAGTGTGATTTATGGGGTTATTTATTGGATTACAACTCTATTCTAGTAAAAAGGCTTGACCAAGTGGTCAAGCCTTTTTTAATTGGGAGATCGTATAAAGATGTGTTTGATTTAAGAGAGCAATAAAACATTATGCCTGCCATTCCACATTGCCGTTGATGATGGTTGTATACGCTTTTCCACCAATGTGGATCAGTGGGTCTGCTGTCCAAATAACCACGTCTCCATCCTTGCCGGGTTCCAGGCTGCCCACTCGGTCAGCAATGCCGGTATGGGTAGCAGGGTTGATGGTGATCGCTTTCCAACCTTCCTCCAAAGGCAACCCTTCGGCCACTGCCAGACCAGCACACAAGGGAAGATAGCGAATCGGCGTAACAGAGGCGTCGGTGATGATACTCACAGAAACACCGGCGTTGTGAAGCACGGCAGGGGTGGAAAAGCTGACGTTCTGAACCTCGGATTTTTGGGCTACATAGAATGCCGGACCAGCCAGTACAGGAAAGCCCTCTTTTGCCAAAGCATCGGCGATCAAATGACCGTCAGTGCAGTGGTCAATGGTCATACGAAGATCAAATTCTCGGGCAATGCGGATGGCGGTAAAAATATCGTCTGTGCGATGGGCATGGGCCTTCAAGGGAATTTCCTTCTTCAGCACAGGAATCATTGCTTCCATTTTACTGTCATAGGAAAGCGGATTTCCGTTTTCCTTTGCTTCCAGATAATGCTTGCACTTTTGCAAAAAATCACGAAGAAGGGCGGCAGTTCCCATACGGGTATACGGTGCCTTATTCATACCACCGTATACCTTTTTGGGATTATAGCCAAAGGCGCATTTCATGGCGATGGGGTGCTTGATCACCATATCGTCAGCCCGGGAGCCTGCGGTTTTGAAAGCACCAAAGGTTCCGCCGATGATATTGGCGCTGCCAGGACCGGTGCAGACTGTTGTGATACCGCTTTGGGTTGCGATCTTCAACTGCTTGTTATTGGGATTAAAGCCGTCAATAATACGCATTTGAGGTGTGATCGGGTCGATTTTTTCATTGTGATCTCCCACTTCGGGCATAGGATTGGACACTCCTACGTGGCAATGTGCCTCCACGCAGCCCGGAGTCACTAAACGACCGCCTGCATCAATAACCCGAGCAGCAGAAGGGGGAGTGATATCGCACCCCACAGAGACGATCTTGCCGTCGTCACCAATGAGAATACAGCCGTTCTCAATGTCGGGACCTGCCATGGTCCGAATACGACCATTTCTGATAAATAACATAGCTTATAACCCCTTTATATGTTTATATGTTTGCATGGACTTTTTATATTTTACCACACTACATACTTTTTGTAAATGATAGATGCAAACTAATGGGTCCTAAGTTGACACAAGCAGAATGCTTTGTCACTTTCGTGTCAAAGAACCACTTTATCCAGAAAATCCATATAAACCCCTCACTGTTTTTCTGCTTTAGTTGAAGTGTTAACGTATCCGCACAATTGCGCCCACAACCAATGCTAACACGAGCAATGCAATCAACACCAGTTTTTTTGAACCCTTATAACGTTCTCTGACACAATTGTTTTCTTCGAAAGTGTCATTTTCGTACACATCTTCGAATTCGCCATAATCCGAATCTTCATCGAAACAAAGGTCTTCCGCATCCTCTTCCTCTACATCAAGGGTCGTGTATGCGCAATCAAAGAATCCCGACCTTGTTGTCCCGAGCAATCTGCCGTTCTTAAAGTGTACATCCCCTAAAAATGCGTCGTAAGATGTGATGTACTCGTTGTTTCTGTCGGTGAAAACCTCTTTTGCAAAGACGCCGGGACGGCTCCGCCCTGCGTATGTTCCGTCTTGGTCAAAATACACTCGTGTGTCACCCAATAGCCCCGGACGGCTCTTCCCGATCGGCCGGCCAAGCTCGTCATAGTAATAGGTCATTCCGAACAACTCGGGTCTGCTTTTGATTCGCTTTCTTGCCATACACTCCCCTCCTCTTGGGGTAATCATAGCAAGCAAGCCGTCCAAAAAATCGGTCTGTTAAATCAAAATTCCATTACAATGATCAATCTCGTGCTGGATGATCTGCGCCGGCCAGCCGGTAAAGGTTTTGATTCTGGTCTGGAACTGTTCATTTTGCCACTGTACCTTGATGGTCTGATAGCGCTTGCACTTGCGCGGGCCACCCAACAGGGACAAGCACCCCTCTTCCGTTTCGTAAGGGCCTGTCCGATGATGTGTGTTTGCCTGAGTTCGTTTACTCTGCCTATCATCATGCCGCTAGCGAGAAAAAGACGCTTGACATTTACCCCTTTACGCCCCATACTCTAGCTGAAGGTTTCAAGACATTTATCCACGGAGAGTTCTCAAAGCTGTAAAGAAGAGGGATGTGCCGAATATGGATCGGATAGAAGCGCTGTTAAAAGAATACGAACCAACCATGCTGGAGCATTGGAAGTGGCTCCACGCTCACCCGGAGCTGTCCGGGCAGGAGGCGGGGACGGCGGCCTATGTGGCGGCCCGTCTGCGAGAGATGGGGCTGGAACCCCGGGAACAGGTGGGAGGCCACGGTGTTGTGGCGCTGATCGAAGGAGCTAAACCGGGGCGGTGTCTGGCCTTACGGGCGGACATGGACGCGTTGCCCATTCAGGAAAAGTCGGGACTGCCCTTTGCCTCCCAAAATCCCGGCGTGATGCATGCCTGCGGTCACGATGCCCACACGGCCATGCTGCTGGGTGCGGCGTGGGTGCTGAATGAAATGAAGAACGAGCTTTGTGGCAGTGTGAAGCTGATCTTCCAGCCTTCGGAGGAGACTTCTGACAACAGCGGGGCAAAGCGGATGATCGAAGATGGTGTGCTGGAGCAGCCCAAGGTGGATGCCATCATCGGCCAACATGTGAATCCCAAGCGGGCTACCGGCGTGGTGACCACTCTGGAGGGGGCTGTATCTGCAGCATCCGACCGCTTTTTCATTACCATCAAAGGAAAAGCCAGCCATGCAGCTAAGCCCAACAACGGTGTGGATGCCATCGTAATCGGGGCACAGGTGATCAGTGCACTGCAGACCATCGTTTCTCGCAGTATCAGTCCGGTGGACAGCTGCGTGATCACCATTGGAACGGTAAGCGGCGGTACTCGGTATAATGTGATCGCCGATACCTTCCGGATGGAAGGTACCTGCCGAAACCTGAATCCTGCGGTGCGAGAGGCCCTGCCGGAGCGGATGGAGCATATTATTCGCGGCATTACCGAGGGCATGGGCGCGGAGTATGAGTTCCGCTATGTGAAGGGCTATGACCCGATTCTGAACGATCGTTCCATGTACCGTCTGGTGTACGACACGGCAGTCAGCCTGCAGGGAGAGGAAAACATGGTAGTTCCGCAGCAACCCATGGGCGGGGAGGATTTTTCCTACTTTGCCGCGCAGGTACCGGCGGTGTTTTACCGTATCGGCTGTCACAAAGAAGGTACCCCAGAATATCCGCAGCACAACGAACGGTTTGTCCCTGATCCGGACACCTTGTACTACGGAGCAAGAGTAATGGTCAAATCTGCCATCCGCTACTTGGAACAGAGATGAGGCAGAAAAAGTAAGGTTTACTTATAAGAGAGCATGGCTCCGCCAACGGTGCGGAAACCTTGCTCCCGGCGTTTCCGCAATCCCAAAACAACAAGCCGATGGACGGCAAAATCAAGTTTGAAAAATGTTGCCTGAATGGAAGGGCGTGAGGGATCGACGCCATCCATTCAGGCAACATTTTTTAGTATGCAATTAAATAATCAGTCTCGGTCAAACTTTTCCTACCACAAAGAAACTTTTCAGTCACGGTGTGAAACGGCTGCCCAGAGCGGGGAAAAACGCCCATGCATAGCCCACGATGAAACTTATCCTCACAAACAAAAAAGCCCAAAAGCCTACGGCATAAGGCTTTGGGCTAAAAAACAAGCACGATGGTTTTGTATCAAAACCATCGTGCTTATTTGTGGATGGAATGATATCAAGGATTTCGCTATAAAATGTATCGCGAACCTTGTCACTCGCCTTCAGATCCAGAATTTTTTGTACTCCTTGGCTTTTTCCCGGAAGATACTCACATAGATCATATCGGTAAAATGCGCATACTTATATCGATCATCTTCAACATATTGCTTCAGTGCATCTGTAAACTGTTGTTTTGAGGATTGCTCCGAACTTTTTTAGAGTCATTTGATGGAACCCCTCCTTGACCTTTATCTCTCTTTAGTATATGTCAAACAAGGTGTTTTTTCAAGAAACTTTGTGGATTGTAGTATGATGGTGTTGCCGACCAAAGCGACGACGAAAGCGACGGAGGTATCGTCGTAACGATGCAGAAAGCGACAAGGAAGCGACAGGAAAGGCACAAAAAGGCATGACTAGGCGCAACTATCAACAACCAGAAATAAGTACCGAAAAACCAGCAAAATGAGCAAAAAACCTCGCTATCCTGAGATAGCGAGGCTTTCCTTATGGTTGCGGAGGCAGGACTTGAACCTGCGACCTCCGGGTTATGAGCCCGACGAGCTGCCAGCTGCTCTACTCCGCGATATGGTGCCGGAGACCGGGGTCGAACCGGCACGGGATCACTCCCACGGGATTTTAAGTCCCGGGCGTCTGCCAATTCCGCCACTCCGGCATGGGTGGCTCCGGTATCTCCTGCCCGAAAGGGCTTGATTATAATAACACGATACCGCCGCCTTGTCAAGCCCCGACTGCAAGAAAGTGTTCGACCCTTTTCGTCCGGGCATGACATGCAGGCGGCAGAGCAGGACACAACACCTTGTTCCGCCGCCTGTTTTGCTTTGAAATCTCAGCGCAGACCCCGCAGGATGTCCTCGACCTCCTGCAACTGCTCCACGGTGTTTACACCCAGCATCTCCCGCTCGGAGCAGGTATCGCACACACCCACCCGGTATCCGGCCGCCTTAATGATGGCCGGGCAGTCGGTCAGGTACAGCTCACCCTGTGCGTTATTGTCCGTCAGCTGGTCCAGCGCGGCCAGCAGTTCCGGAACATGAAACAAATAAGTACCCACGTTGACCTCGTGCACGGCGGCCTGTTCCGGAGTACAGTCCCGAGCCTCCACAATGCACTTGAAGGAGCCGTCCTCTTCCCGGAGCACGCGGCCGTAGTTGCCGCCCTCGTCCAAAATGGCCGAGAGCATGGTGCAGGCATTCCCTTCTTTCAGGTGCAGTTCCACCAGAGACTCAAAGGTAGATTTCTGCACCAGCGGGGTGTCGCCGCAACAAATCAGCACATGGCCGTCAAAGCCCTGAAGCAGATGGGCAGCACACTGGACGGCATGGCCGGTGCCGTGCTGTTCGGCCTGAACGGCATGGGGATACTGGGGGTAGGCCTCCAGCACCGCCTCCCGCTGATAGCCCACCACAAGAATCACATCCTCTGTGGGCAGGAACTCCAGCGCGGCAAGCACATAGTGGAGCAGGGGCTTGCCGTCAGCCAAACGCATAACCTTGGGCAGATTGATGCCCTCCGTCTGCAGTCGGGTACCCTTGCCCGCGGCAAGGACCAGAGCCTTCACGTTGTTCATAAAATCATTCCTTCATCAAAATTTTATTACAAAGTCCGCAACAGATTTTCTTCCACATCGTCCGCCTGCCAGAGCACAAGCAACGTTCCGTTCTCAACGGATATCCGGGCTCTTCGGTCCGCAAACTCGTTGCTTACACCCAGTGGAAAGCTTCCGGACAATTCCGTATTGTCCAATTCATATTTCAGTCCGGACAGGGTCACACCCTTGGCCGTACCGCTGGCACAGAACACGGAGACATAGCCCTTCATAGAGCTGGGTAAGTCCAGCACTCCATTGTAAACCGCCGTAGCCACCGTGCCGTCCCCCACAAGGAAACCCCGACAGCCCTGCCGGGCAAGGCCGTCCAGAAGCTGAAGATTGGCAAGTGTGTGGGCCAGCCGCCCCCCGGTCCCTCCGTACAGAGCAAAGCGGGTATAGCCCCGCTCCAGACCCAACTTGATGGCCGCGTGCATGTCCGTATCGTCCTTCACCGTGGGCAAAGTCACGGTGTTGGGGTGGTCGGGCCGATGGCCCAGCGAGTCGAAATCACCCACCACCAAATGGGGGTCAAGTCCCATTTTTTCCACCGTCAGCCAGCCCGCGTCCGCGGCAATGAGCAGGTCGTTCCGGCACACAGACAGGCGAAGATCTGGGGCCACACAGCCCGCTCCCACAACGAAGCAAACGGCATCCTTTTGCACTTGTTTCATTCGGCCCCCGCCCCCCACGTGTTTGTCGCATAATAGTATAGCATATTTTTTTCGCGCAGAAAATAGCAAATGCGGCGCAGTTGACTTTTTCAAGCCAAAACAGTAAAATTATCTGCACTGTAAGTATTTGGGAGTTGAGGAATTATGGAGCATTATCTGGACAACGCGGCCACCACCCGGGTATCCGAGGCGGCCGCACAAGCGGCCCTTGCCGCTATGACCGACAGTTTTGGCAACCCCTCCTCCCGACATGAGGCGGGCACCCGGGCGGCACAGGCACTGAAGGAGCATCGTGCCGTCATCGCCAAGGCTCTTGGCGCACAGCCCGGCGAGGTGATATTTACCTCCTGCGGCACGGAGAGCGACAACTGGGCCATCCGGGGCGCGGTGCACCTGAACCGCCGCAAGGGCAAGCACATCATCACTACTGCCATTGAGCACGACGCGGTGCTGGAGCCCTGCCGGGCACTGGAACGGGAGGGCTATGAGGTCACCTATCTCAAGCCCGACCGCATGGGCAACATCACCGTCCAGCAGGTGGCTGACGCTCTGCGGGAGGACACGGTGCTGGTGTCCATGATGCTGGTCAACAACGAGCTTGGCATCATCCTGCCCGTGGCAGAAGTGTCCAAACTGCTCAAGCAGAGAAAAAGCGCCGCCCTGCTCCACTGCGATGCAGTGCAGGGCTTTCTCCATGTCCCCTTTACCGTTGGTGCGCTGGGTGTGGACCTGCTGTCCGTCAGCGGCCACAAAGTCCACGCGCCCAAGGGCATCGGCGCGCTGTATATCAAAAACGGCATCAAGCTTGCGCCCATGATCATGGGCGGGCATCAGGAGGACAATCTGCGCTCGGGCACCGAGCCCACCGCCCAGATTGCCGCCTTCGCCGCGGCGGTGGAGGAGTGGCAGGCCCGGGGCACGGAAAACCGCATGTATTTAAAGGAATTGAAAGATTATGCCGTGCAGAAACTGACGGCAGAGATACCCGGCCTTGAGTTGGTGGGCAACGGAGAATCACCCCACATCCTGCCGGTGACCCTGACGGGCTACAAAAGCGAGGTGGTGGTACGCTTCCTCAGTGACCGGGGCATTTTCATTTCCTCCGGCTCCGCCTGTCACAAGGGCAAGCCCAGCCACGTGTTTGCCGCCCTGAATCTGCCCAAAAAGCAGATGGACGGTGTTTTGCGCATCAGCTTTTCCACCCATAACACCAAAGAGGATATCGATGCGTTGACAGAGGGCCTGAAGCAAGCCAAGGACCAGCTGTTTACCAGCCTTTCTTGAGAGGATCTGATCGTTTGTTCCTCTTTATGAAGCGGGAGCCCGGCTTTTATGGCAATATCACGGCGCTGGCTCTGCCCATAGTCCTGCAAAATCTGGTCACCAGCACCCTCGCCATGGCAGACACCTTCATGGTGGGCCTGCTGGGTGAGGTACCCATGGCCGGTGTCACGCTGGCCAACATCCCTTTCTATGCCCTGCAGATGTTCTTTTTCGGGGTGCAGAGCGGCTCCGCCGTGCTCATCAGCCAGTACTGGGGCAAGGGTGACCGCAAGGCCATCAACCGCATTCTGGGCCTGAGCTGGCTGGTGGTGGGGGTGCTGTCTGCGCTCTTTTCCGCCTTCTTGTTGACCGACCCGGTGCAGTTTATGGGTCTGTTCGGCAATGACGCGGCCGCGGTAGATGTGGCCGCCCGGTACGGTCGCATCGTCTGCCTGTCCTACGTACTCAACGGATTCAACCTGGTCTATATGGGCGCTCACCGCAGTATGGAAAACCCCCGGTTGGGCCTGTATATGCTCTCGGCCTCCATGCTGACCAACACTTTTTTGAACTGGGTGCTCATTTTCGGCAAGCTGGGCGCGCCCAAAATGGGTGTGGAGGGCGCGGCGCTGGCCACCCTGATCTCCCGGTGCGTGGAGCTGGTCATCGTCCTCGCCCACGCCTGTTTGGGAAAGCATTTCCGCATTGACCTTGCCTGCCTGCTTCGTCCGGGCAGAGAGACCGCCCGCAAGCTGTTCACCTATGCCACCCCCGTCATCCTCAACGAGACTCTTTGGGGCATCGGCACCGGCCTGTACCCCACCATTATGGGCCACATGGAAAACAGCACGGAAATTCTGGCCGCCTTCACCGTGGCAGGCAACGTGGAAAAGCTGGCGCTGGTGGCTCTGATCGGCCTTGCCAGCACGGCGGCCATCGTCATTGGCCGCGAGATCGGCGCGGGCCGCAGGAAAACGGTATATGACGTTGGCCTTGCCCTGAACACCCTTTCGGTGGCCGTTGGCTTTGTGGTTGGCATCGTTATGCTGGCGGTAAGCTGGACGCTGGTGCCCCGCTATATCTTCCCCCTGTTCCAGCTGTCGGACAGCACATCGCACATCGCCCTTGTGATGCTGTCCATGATTGCTGTGATGATGGCACCCCGGGCCTTTAACTTCACCAACATCGTGGGCGTGCTCCGGGGCGGCGGCGACGTGCGGGCGGCCACGGTCATCGACCTGCTCCCCCTGTGGGCGGCATCCATCCCCGCCGCGGCCCTGTTCGGTCTGGTGCTGAAGTGGGGTGTGTTCTGGGTATACGTGGGCATCTCCCTTGACCAGCTGGTCAAGTTCTTCCTCGGCATACACAGACTCCGCTCCGGCGAATGGATCAACGACCTGACGGCAACGGAGGGCTGACATGAAAATCACCGTTCTCATTGAAAATCTCGGCCCGGAGGATCTTGCCCGGGAGCACGGCCTGTCTGTGCACATCAGTTATAAGGGTCACAGCATCCTGCTGGACACTGGCTCCTCCGGGGCCTTCGCCGACAACGCAAAGACGCTTGGTATCGACCTTGCGGGAGTAGAGTATGCGGTACTGTCCCACGGCCACTACGACCACGCGGACGGCCTGCGGGCCTTCTTTGCCGCCAACGATCACACTCCCATGCTGGTACGCCGGGGCGCACTGGGCCCCTACTACTCCATGCGCGGCGGCACCGCCCCCCGCTTTGTGGGCATCCACCGGGACATCTGTCGTGACTATGCCCATCGGCTGACAGAGGTGGACGGCCTTTACCCGCTGTTCCCCGGCGCGTGGCTGGTGGATGACCCCGCGCCCGAGGCAAGTGCCGAGCGTGCCCAGCACCTGTATCAAAAGCTGGGGGAGGACCACTTTGTTGAAGACGACTTTTCCCACGAGCACAGTCTGGTGCTGGAGGGCAAGGACGGTCTGGTGGTGTTCAACTCCTGCTGTCACGCTGGCGCGGCCAACATCGCCGCCCACATTGCCAAAACCTTCTCCGGCAAGCCCATCGCCGCTTTGCTGGGCGGTTTTCACATGATGGGAGCCACAGGCACCGACTCCATTAACTGCTCGGCAAACTATGTCAAATGGGTGGTAGATGAGTTCAAACGGCTGAATATCGGCCGCATTTATACCGGCCACTGCACCGGCACCCCCGCCTTCGACCTGCTCAAACAGGAGCTGGGCGACCGGCTGGAATACATGAAGACCGGAGCGCGCATCACATTATAATGTTATTAGCAGACAGGAACACACTGTGCAAAAACACAGCGTGTTCCTGTTTTCTTTTCTCTTCATAATTTATTTACAAAAGAAGCTATTGACAATTATAGGGGGTAGTGGTACATTATCTTTAGCACTTAGATAAAGGGAGTGCTAATTTCAGTGAGGTGACAAGCAATGGAGCTGACCGAACGCAAAAAGCGCATCCTGCGCGCCATTATTGAAAGCTACATCGCCACGGCAGAGCCGGTAGGCTCCAAGGCCGTCGCTCAGCTGGCGGGACTGGATGTGTCCTCAGCCACCATCCGAAACGAGATGTCCGACCTGACCGACATGGGCTATCTGGAACAGCCCCACACCTCTGCCGGCCGTATCCCCTCTCCTGCCGGCTACCGGCTGTACGTCAACGAGCTGATGGGTGAGCACCAGCTGACCATGCAGGAGACCCAGCGCATCAACGACGCGCTGGAGCTGAAGATGGAGGAGCTGGACCGGGTCATTGACAAGGCGGGCAAAATGCTCTCCAAAATCAGTGACTACCCCGTGTTCTCCATGACCGCCGTCAAGGACGTGGTCACCGTGCGCCGGTACGACCTTTTGATGGTGGAAGAAAATGCCTTCATCGCCGTAGTCATGACGGACACCAGCGTGGTGAAAAATAAGATCATCCGCATCCCCGACCAGCTGTCCGACCCTCAGTTGCAAATGCTGTCCACCATCCTGAACAGTTCCTTCACCGGCCTGTCCCGGGACGAGATGGCTCAGGTGCTGGAAAAGATGCGCGCCCACTCCGCACCCGGCGCGTTCCAGCTGATCTCCCTTGTGGTGGACTTCGCCATTCAGGTGCTGGGCGAGCTGAGAAAGCAGACCGTCCACACCGCCGGTATTACCCAACTGTTGGAGCACCCCGAGTACAAAAGTCTGGACAAGGCAAAGCCCCTGATGCGGTACCTGTCCGACGAAGATGAGACCGCCCGTCTGCCCATCCCCTTTGACAGCAACCAGAACATGAACATCCTCATTGGCCCGGAAAACATCAACGAGGCCTTCCGGGACACCAGCGTGGTCATGGCAAGCTACGACATCGGCGACAACATGCGCGGTGTCATCGGCGTGGTGGGTCCCACCCGCATGGACTACGCCAAAGTTACCGCCCGTCTTTCCTATTTCGCAGACAGTCTGACCCGCATGTTCGGCAAAGGAGAGCTTCCCCCGGCATTGAACATAGAGGATCAGGAATAAGATAAAAGGAGCAACACCGCCGTGAGCAAGAAAAAACAGACCGATCCCTCTCAGGAGGAGCAGTTGGAGCAGACCCCGGAGCAGACCCAGCCCGAAGCAGTCGAGGATCCTGCCCCTGAGTCCGATCCGGCAAAAGAACTGCTGGCCCAGCAGGAGGACAAATACCTGCGTCTGGCCGCTGAGTATGACAACTACCGCAAGCGCACCGCCAAGGAAAAGGAGTCCATCTGGGCTCAGGTCAAGGCGGACACCGCCGCCGCCTTCCTGCCCGTGTACGACAATCTGGAGCGTGCCATAAAGCAGGAGACTGCGGACGAAGCCTATAAAAAAGGTGTGGAAATGACCATGAACCAGCTTAAGGAGGTCTTCTCCAAGCTGGGCATCGAGGAGATCCCCGCCTTGGGCGAGCCCTTTGACCCCAACCTGCACAATGCCGTCATGCACATTGATGACGAGAATTTCGGTGAAAACACCATTGCCGAGGTCTTCCAGGCGGGCTTCCGCTGCGGCGAGAAGGTCATTCGGTTTTCTATGGTCAAAGTAGCAAACTAATCGTCTTATCCATTTGTTAATAAAAATATTTACGATATATCAGGAGGAATTTTACTATGTCTAAGATCATTGGTATCGATTTGGGCACGACCAACAGCTGTGTGGCCGTCATGGAAGGCGGCGAAGCCGTCGTCATCGCCAACGCCGAAGGCAACCGCACCACCCCTTCCGTTCTGGCTTTCTCCAAGGACGGCGAGCGCATGGTGGGTCAGGTGGCCAAGCGTCAGGCCATCACCAACCCCGACCGCACCGTCATCTCCATCAAGCGCGAGATGGGCAGCGACTACAAGGTGGACATCGATGGCAAGAAGTACACTCCCCAGGAGATCAGCGCCATGATCCTGCAGAAGCTGAAGGCGGATGCCGAGGCCTATCTGGGCCAGACCGTCACCGAGGCCGTCATCACCGTTCCCGCTTACTTC
>JAFVVH010000008.1 GCA_017502285.1 Oscillospiraceae bacterium
CAAGGCCAATGCCTGCGAGATCATCAAGCCCAACTTCTCCCTGACCGAGGCCGACATGAAGACCGAGGTCGTTGAGGTCGTCAAGGCCGCTAAGAAGCTGGTTGACCTGATCGGTGCCGACGTGGTCGTTTCCGTGGGCCGCGGCATTTCCAAGGACGTTGAGGGCGGCATCAAGCTGGCCGAGGAGCTGGCTGAGGTTCTGGGCGGCGTCGTTGGCGCTTCCCGTGCCGTGGTTGACTCCGGCTGGATCTCCGCTGACCACCAGGTCGGCCAGACCGGCAAGACCGTCCATCCCCGCATCTACGTTGCTCTGGGTATCTCCGGTGCCATCCAGCACAAGGCCGGCATGCAGGATTCCGAGTGCATCATCGCCGTCAACAAGAACGGCAACGCCCCCATCTTTGAGTGCGCCGACTACGGCATCGAGGGTGACCTGTTCAAGGTCGTTCCCCAGCTCATCGAGGCCATTAAGGCCGCTAAGGCTGCCAAGTAAAACCCTTTGCTTTCTAAACGCTCCCTGCCTTTCAAGGCAGGGAGCGTTTTCTTTTCGCACCACCCTCCTCTTCTGCGCATAAGATAGGCCAGAAACCAAATGGGAGGCTTTTGCCATGAAACAGGAATGCACCTTCTGGGTGGTGGGAGGCGATTTGCGCCAGGCCCATCTGGCCCAGCTGCTGGCCCGGGATGGACACACCGTATGTACTTACGCGTTGGAACATGGGACACACGCTGCACCGGACGCCCGGGTCCAAGCGACACTGGAGGGCATTGGTCGGGCAGACTGCGTCATTTTCCCCCTGCCCGTCTGCTCCGCTCCCGGCATGCTCAGCACCCCACTTTCCCAGTCAGAACACGCTTTGCCCCCCATTTTGGAGTCTGTCTCCCCCACCCAAATACTCTGCGGAGGCCGACTTGATTTGGACACGCACAACGCGTTTGCCCAGCACGGCCTGACAGTCTACGACTACTTTCAGCGTGAGGAACTGGCTGTGGCCAATGCTGTCCCAACCGCAGAGGGGGCACTCCAAATTGCCATGGAAGAACTGCCCATCACCATACACGGCGCCCGGGCTCTGGTCATTGGCTTTGGCCGGGTGGGAAAGCTGACTGCCCAGCGTTTTGCCGCTCTGGGGGCAAAAGTCACCGTGGCCGCCCGCTCCTATGAGCAACTGTCATGGGCACAGGCCATGGGTCTGGGCACCGAGCACACAGAGCATTTGTCCGGTCTGCTGTGCAGCTATGACCTGATCATCAACACCGTCCCAGCTCCGATGCTGGGTCGGGATGAGCTTGTCGAACTGAAGGAGGATGCGTTGGTCATCGACCTTGCCTCCAAGCCCGGTGGAGTCAACATGGACGCTGCCACCCAACTGGGCCGTAGAGTGATCTGGGCACTGTCTCTGCCCGGCAAGGTTGCCCCCATCACGGCAGGGGCCTGTATCCGTGACACCGTATATAACATCCTGCGTCAGGCAGGAATCTGAACCCCGGAAAGGAAGATCTGTTTGGAACCGAAAACCATCGGCTTTGCCGTTTGCGGCTCCTTCTGCACCCACAGCCGCGCATTGGCGGCGCTGGAGCAGGTGGCCGCACAATACGAACACGTTATCCCCATTGTATCCGAGATCACCGCCATCACCGACACCCGGTTTGGCACTGCCCGCGATCTGATACAAAAAATGGAAGACATCTGTGGTTGCAAGGTGATCAGCTCTGTGCTGGAGGCCGAACCCATCGGCCCGAAAAAGCTGCTTGACCTGCTGGTCATTGCCCCCTGCACCGGCAACACGCTAAGCAAAATGGCCGCCGGCATTACCGACACCAGTGTGTCCATGGCTGCCAAGGCCCATCAGCGCAACGGCCGCCCCATGGTGGTATGCATTGCCTCTAACGATGGATTATCCGGCTCTGCCCCCGCCATTGGACAGCTGCTCATGCGCAAGAACATCTTTTTCGTCCCCTTTGGTCAGGACGATGCCATCAACAAGCCTACCTCCCTGATCGCCAACTTCGAGCAAATCCCCCAGACCATTCAGGCCGCCTTTGCAGGACGGCAAATCCAGCCGTTGCTTTTATGACCACAAGGCCGTGTTTTCGACACGGCCTTGCCTTTTTGCAAAAATGCTGTTATACTCTGCCGAAGAAAGAGAGTGATGACTATGATCGGACTTGGCACCATCGTCAACGTAGCCGCCATCGTTGTGGGCGGCTGTTTGGGCACCCTGTTTCGAGGGGGCCTGAAAGAGCGCTATCAGACTGCGCTGATCCGAACGCTGGGTGTGACCACCATGTTCATCGGCATCGCCGGTGCCCTGCCCGGCATGCTGGAAGTGGCAGAGGGTCAGCTTGTGGGTAAGGATACGCTGTGCATGGTGCTGGCACTGGCGCTGGGCACGGTGGTCGGTGAATTTCTGGACTTTGACGGTCTGTTGGAGCGGTTGGGCCTCTGGCTGAAGGAAAAAGCTGCCCGCAGCGACGATGCCCGCTTTATCGAAGGCTTCGTCACCGCCTCACTGGTGGTGTGTGTAGGAGCCATGGCCATTGTAGGCTCCATTCAGGACGGTCTCATGGGCAATCCTACCACCCTGTATACCAAGTCCATTCTGGACTTTACCATCGTCATGGTATTTGCCTCTACCTATGGCCGGGGCGCTATCTTCTCCGCCCTGCCCGTCGGTGTGCTGCAAGGCAGTGTGACCTTGCTTGCCGGACTGATTGCCCCCCTGTTCACCCCCGCAGTCATTGCCAACCTGTCCTTCCTTGGCTCTGTGCTCATCTTCTGCGTAGGTGTCAATCTGGCCTTTGACAACCGGTTCCGGGTGGCCAATATGCTCCCTGCGCTGGTCATCGGCGCGGTATACACTGTTCTATTGGGATAAAAAACGGAGGTCTCACAGCTGTGAGACCTCCGTTTTTTGCAGGATATGTAATTACATGACCAGCTCGATGTCCATCATCTTGCAGAAGTCGCGGATCTCCTCCACAAAATCACCGTAGGCCAGAATGACGTGCTGGCAGGAGACGTTCTGGGCAAACTCCTCCACGGTGCAGCTGTCGGGGAAGACCTCCAGACTGGGCAGCTGGGGAGCGGGATCGTCCCAGCCAAACTCGTTCCAGGCGGGAGGAGTCTTGGCCTCGGCAGTGTAGACGTGCATCTTGTACTTGCCCTTCAGGAACACCAGACGGGCGCAGGTGACGTAGCCGGTCTTGACCTTGGACACGTTGAGCAGAGAAGCATTCAGCAGGCCGAAGGCGGCGGGCAGTACGGTCACATCGCCGTCGGTGACGCAGGCGGGCACATAGTCGGGCACACCGATGAGCATGCTCTTCTCGAAGAACTCGTAGTACTCCATGTAAGGCACGGTCTGGCCGGACAGCCCCTTCATGATGATCTGGGTCACAGCGCCCATTACGTCGTTTTCAGGCACAGTGGGAATGTTGTGGTAGCGCTCAATGAGCATGAACACCATGGCGGGAGGGAAGCCCATAAGCTTCTTCATGCCGTCCACGTCGATCAGGGTGATGGCATCCCAGCCCCGCTCGGCGATCTTCATGCCAATAGCCAGCGCGTACTTGACGCCGTTCTCGATGACGCTGTCATCACAGGCCTTCTTGAACACCCAGTTCTCCTTAACGAACTTCACACCCTCGGCCACCTGAGCGGGATCCAGCTTCTCCATGTTCTGGACCATTTCTAGCATCTCGAAGGGCTCTACTTCGATACCGATCTGGCTGCGCATGGAGTTGCCCTCGTACTGGGTACCGTAGAGCAGCATGTCGCGGTAACCCATAGTACCCACGCGAGCATCGCGCAGGGCGCGGCGGGTGGCGGCGGCACGCAGATAGGCATCGATCTTCTTCATGGGGAAGGGCTTGTCGATGATGTTGTAAACATACTTAAAGGTGTAATCCAGTGCCTCAAAAGCGGGACGCAAAGCGGTGGTACCGGCCTGCTCGGCGGTGGTGATGATGCGGCCGTTCTCCTTCCAGCCGCACAGGCCCCACAGCACCATGGGAATGTGACGGAAGTGGTCAGTAACGCGGATGACGGCATGGGTGGGCACCCAGCCGGCCACGCAGATCACCAGCGCGCTGAGATCCTCGCCCTGGATCTTGGCCAAAGCGGCATCCGCGGTCTCATAGGCGGGGTCGTCGATGACCAGACCGCCGTCTACAAAATCATAGTCCAGCGCCTTCAGGGCGGCCAGAGCCTCGTCATGCTTCATCTGCAGACGCTCGATGGGGGTGTTGACCTCACCGAAGCAGACATAACCGATGCGGGCTTTCTTGTTCATACTATCGTCTCCTTTACCTCAATAAGTCGTTGTCCACCGGGCATGCCCGGAACGCGCAAATCAATACAAATTAAAGGTATCATAAATCCACATTTTGGTCAAGGTTGGCCGGAGATAAAATCTGCAAAAACCCCTCGTGTCACTTTTTGCGGCGAAAATTTCCAACGAAATCGTGCAAAAGACTTGCGCAGTTTCTTTTTTTATGGTATAGTGACTTTGTAATTATGGAAGTATTAGTCAGAGTGGGGTTTCGGCTCCGCTCTTTTTGATTGAAAAAATCCGGCCGCACTCCCCTTTTCGCGGCCCGACAGGAGGGTTCCCATGGCAAAAGTCACCGACCTGACCGCTCAGCTGGCCCGTCCCATTGCCGAGTCTGTGGGCTGTTCCATCTGGGATGTGGAGTATGTAAAAGAGGCCGGCACCTGGTTTCTGCGCGTTTATATCGACAAGCCGGGCGGCATCTCCATTGAGGACTGCGAGGCGGTCTCCCGCCCCCTGTCCGACAAGCTGGATGAGGCCGATCCCATCGAGGGAAGCTATACTTTGGAAGTGTCCTCTGCCGGTGCGGACCGAGCTCTGAAAAAGCCGGAGCACTTCCACCAGTTCATGGGCTCCGAGGTGGAGATCAAGCTCTACCGCCCCCGGGACGGACGTAAGGAACATGTGGGCATCCTCACCGACTATACCGAAGACGGCACCGTCACCATCGACGCGTCCGGCACCCCCACCACATTTGAGAAAAAAGAGCTTGCACAGGTCCGCCTGTACGTGCGTTTTTAACGGAGGAAAAGAAAGTGGCTAAGAGAACGACTAAGAAAGCTGCCAACAGCGAAATGGACGGCAAGGAGTTTTTTGCCGCCATCGCTCAAATCGAAAAGGAAAAGGGCATCAAGCCCGGCTACATGATGGAGAAGATCACCCAGGCGCTGCTGTCTGCCTACCGCCGTGATCACGAGGGTGTGGGTGATAATCTGTCCATCGAGACCGACGAGGAAAAGGGCACGGTACGCATGTTCCTGAAAAAGGACGTGGTGGAGACCGTGGACAATCCCGGCACCGAGATCAGCCTTGACGAGGCCCGCCTGTCTCTGCCCCGGGCCGAGCTGGGTGATGTGATCCGCATGGAGATCAAGCCCAAGAACTTTGGCCGCATCGCCGCCCAGACTGCCCGTCAGGTCATCATTCAGGGCATCCGCGAGGCCGAGCAGGGCATGGTCTATGACGAGTTCACCTCCAAGGAGCACGAGATCCTGACCGGTATCATCACCCGCATCGACCCCCGCTCCGGCGCCATCTCCCTGCGCATTACCAGTGGCGGCGAGTACACCGATGCCTACCTGTCCGCCAACGAGCAGGTCAAGGGCGAGACCTATTCCGAGGGCACCCGTCTGAAGGTCTATGTCGTGGAAGTGCGCAAGGCCACCAAGGGGCCTCAGGTGCTCATCTCCCGCACCCACCCCGGTCTCGTCAAGCGCCTGTTCGAACTGGAAGTGCCCGAAATTTACGACGGCACTGTGGAGGTCAAGTCCATCGCCCGCGAGGCCGGAAGCCGCACCAAGCTGGCCGTCTGGTCCGCTGACCCCAACGTGGATCCCATCGGCGCCTGTGTCGGCCCCCGTGGTACCCGCGTGAACAACATCGTAGAGGAGCTCAAGGGCGAAAAGGTGGACATCATCAAGTTCTCCGACGACCCCGCTGAGTACATTGCCGCCGCCCTGTCCCCCGCCGACGTGATCAGCGTCACCGTGCTGGAGGAGGGTAAGAGCTGCCGGGTCATCGTCCCCGACGATCAGCTGTCTCTGGCCATCGGCAAAGAAGGTCAGAACGCTCGACTGGCCGCCAAGCTCACCGGCTGGAAGATCGATATCAAGCCCGCCTCCGCTCCTGAGGAGGAGCCCGTGGCCGCTGAAGAAGAATAATTACCGCAATTCTGCATCTAAGGGGTGACTGACGTGCCCAAAAAGATCCCTTTGCGCCAATGTCTTGGCTGCCGGGAGCATAAACCGAAAAAGGAACTGATCCGAGTGGTGCGTTCCCCCGAGGGTGAAGTTTCACTGGATTTCAAGGGCAAGCTGCCCGGCCGGGGCGCTTACGTCTGCCCTCAGGCCGCCTGCCTTGCCAAGGCCCGCAAGTCAAGAGCGCTGGAACGCGCCTTTGACACCGCCCTGCCCGCGGAGGTCTACGAGGCTCTGGAGCAGCAGATGGAGGAGGTGCCCGCAGATGGCCAATGATCCCATCCTGCATTTGCTTGGGCTGGCCCGCAAGGCCGCCCGGCTGGAGATCGGCGAGGAGCCGGTGGGTGCCGCATGCCGGGCCCGGCATGCCAAGCTGGTACTCATCGCAGGCAATGCCGCCCCCAACACCTTCCGCCGGGCTGCCCACTTCGGTGAGGCGGGCAACGTGCTCTGGCTGGCCCTGCCCCAAACCAAAGAAGAACTTGGCTTTGCCCTGGGCCGGGGCAGCGTGGCCATGCTGGCACTGACCGACATCGGCTTTGCCGCTTCCATTGTGAAAAAGCTGGCCGCAATTGACCCGGAAAAATACGGTGCTGCCGCCGCCAGTCTGGACGTAAAGGCCGCCAAAGCCCTTCAGCGTCAAAAGGAACAGCGTCAGCACGAAAAGAACCTGCGCGAAGGCAAGCGCAAACCGTGGGCCCCTCCACCCAAAAAGGCGGAAGACGCGCCCAAAACTCCCAAGACTCCCGCTGCCAAAAAGCCCGGCCCCACCGGCCGCAAGCTCACCGGCAGCTTCAAGCCCAAAAGCAAATCCTAAGAATCGAGGTGGCTTCTTTTGATCAAATACCGTGTGCATGAAGTGGCCAAGGACTTCAAGCTGAATTCCAAGGACATCGCCGAGATCATGACCAAGTACTGCACCACACCCAAGAATCACATGCAGGTACTCACCGATCTGGAACTGGCCATTATTTTCGAGCGCGTGACTCAGAGCAATCAGATCGACTCCATCGAGTCCGTCTTTGCCGACGTATACCATGAGCCCAAGGCCGAGCCCGCCCCCGTGCAGGAGGCCCCCAAAGCCGAACCTGCCGCCAAGCAGGACGCTCCCACGTCTGGGCCCGCCGCCAAGGAGGCATCCAAGGCCCAGCCCGCCGCTCCCGCCCAACCTACCACCCGCGTGCCCGAAAAGAAGGTGGTGGACACCCGCAAGGGCGGCAACGTCAACCTGGAGAAGTATGACGAGCGTCTGGAGAATTTCACCGACCAGCGTCAGCAGGACCGTGGCGGCAAGCAGAAGTTCCAAAACCGCAACAACAAGGGCCGTCAGCAGGGCAACTTCGGCAACAAGCGCAAGCAGGAAGAGGCTGAAAAGTTGCGCCGCCTGCAGCTTGAGATCGCCAAGAAGACCCCCCTCACCGTCAAGATCCCCGATGAGATTGCCGTGGGTGAGCTGGCCAGCCGCATGAAGAAGACCGGTGCCGAGGTGGTCAAGTGCCTGATGAAGAATGGCGTTATGGCCTCTCTGAGCCAGCTGATCGACTTTGACACCGCCGCTTTCGTGGCCGAGGAACTGGGCTGCAAGGTGGAAAAGGAAGTCATCGTCACTATTGAGGAAAAGCTCATCGACGTATCCGAGGACAAGGAAGAGGACCTGGTCACCCGTGCCCCCGTGGTGGTGGTCATGGGCCACGTAGACCACGGCAAGACCTCTTTGCTGGACTATATCCGCAATGCCAACGTGGTCTCCGGCGAGGCCGGCGGCATCACCCAGCATATCGGTGCCTATCAGGTGGATGTGGGCGGCAAGCCTGTCACCTTCCTGGACACCCCCGGCCACGAGGCCTTTACCGCCATGCGTGCCCGCGGTGCCATGATCACCGACGTTGCCATTCTGGTTGTGGCTGCTGACGACGGCATCATGCCTCAGACCGTGGAGTCCATCAACCATGCCAAGGCCGCCGAGATCCCCATTATCGTAGCCATCAACAAGATGGATAAGCCCACCGCCAACCCCGACCGCATCATGCAGCAGCTCACCGAGTACGAGCTGGTGCCCGAGGAGTGGGGTGGCGAGACCATCATCTGCCCCATCTCTGCCAAGACCGGCATGGGCATTGACAACCTGCTGGACATGGTGGTGCTGACTGCCGAGATGCGCGAGCTGAAGGCCAATCCCAACCGCTCCGCCCACGGCGCCGTCATCGAGGCCCGCCTGGACAAGGGCCGCGGCCCTGTTGCCACCCTGCTGGTGCAGAACGGCACCCTGAAACAGGGCGATGTGATCATCGCCGGCACCGCGGTTGGCCGCGTGCGCGCCATGACCGACGCTAAGGGCAGAAAGCTGACCGAGGCCGGCCCCTCCGTCCCTGTGGAGATCATCGGTATGGGCGAGGTGCCCGGCGCAGGCGACGACTTCCATGCCGTTGCCGACGAGCGCATGGCCCGTGAGCTGGTGGAACAGCGCAAACATGAGCAGAAGTCCGCCGCCACCAATAACGTGGGCAAGGTCACTCTGGAGGATCTGTTCAGCCAGATCCAGGCCGGCGAGATGAAGAATCTGAACGTCATCGTCAAGGCCGACGTTCAGGGCTCCGCCGAAGCGGTGAAGGCCTCTCTGGAGAAACTGACCAACGAGGAAGTCCGTGTGCGCGTGATCCACTGCGCCGTTGGCGCCATCAACGAGTCCGACACCACTCTGGCCGCTACCGCCGGTGCCATCATCGTGGGCTTTAACGTGCGTCCCGACTCCAACGCCAAGGAGACTGCCGCCCGCCTGAACGTGGATATGCGCATGTATCGGGTCATCTACGATGCCATCAACGAGATCGAAGCCGCCATGAAGGGCATGCTGGCTCCCAAGTTCAAGGAAGTGGAGCTGGGTCGCGCCGAGGTGCGCAACGTATTCCGCATCACCAACGTGGGCATGGTTGCCGGCTGCTACGTGGTGGACGGCAAGATGCAGCGCAACGCTCAGATGCGTCTGCTGCGTGACAACATTGTCATTTATGACGGTGCCATCGCCTCCCTCCAGCGCTTCAAGGACAGCGTGAAAGAGGTCGCCGCCGGCTACGAATGCGGCATTACCTTTGAGAAGTTCCAGGATATTAAAGAAGGCGATATCATTGAGGCCTTCATTATGGAGCAGATCGAAGTATAATTCACATTTTGCAACCACCGTTGGGGCGGGCGTTTCGCCCGCCCCAACTTGCTTTTGAAGGAGAATCTATATGGCAAACAACCGAATCGGACGCATCAACGAGGAGATCCAGCGTGAGCTGTCCACCCTCATCCGCAGCGTCAAGGATCCCCGGGTCACCGGCATGATCTCCGTCACCGCCGTGGACACCACCCCCGACCTGAAGTTCGCCAAAATCTATATCAGCGTACTGGACAAAAGCGACTGCACCCAGGTGCTCAAGGGGCTCAAGTCCGCCTCCGGATGGCTGCGCCGTGAGCTGGGCCATTCCCTGAATCTGCGCTACACCCCGGAGCTGATCTTTGTCCGGGACGACTCCATTGATCAGGGTGCCCACATTCTGGACCTGCTGCGTGACCCCAACGTGGTCAAGCCCGCCAATCCCGCTAACGCGGACATCGTACTGGAGGAGTAACTATGGCTTCCCTGACCTATGAGCAGACTGCCGCGTGGCTGTTGGAGCACGATCAGTTCCTCATTTTGACCCACGTGCGTCCGGACGGGGATACCGTGGGATGCGCCGCCGGTCTGTGCCGGGCTTTGCGGGAACAGGGCAAAACAGCCCACATCCTGCCCGACCCCAATACCAGCGGCATCTATGCGCCCTATCTGGAGGGTCTGCTGGCTCCCGACGGCTACACCCCTGCCACCGTAGTAGCCGTGGACATGGCCGCCCGCTCCATGTTCCATGAGGTTGCAAAACCCTATATGGACCGGGTGGATCTGACCATTGACCACCACCCCTCTCAGGAGTTTTATGCCCAAAACACCTGTCTGGACGCAGACCGCGCCGCCTGCGGCGAGCTGATCTACGACATCATTCGTCAGTGGGGTCCTGTCTCCAAAGAGGTCGCGCTCCCCCTGTATGTGGCAGTATCCACCGACTGCGGCTGTTTTGTATACAGCAACACCTCCGCCGCCTGTCACCGGGTTGCCGCCGCACTTTTGGAAACAGGCATCGACTTCTACCCCATCAACCGCAAGCATTTCCGCTCCAAGTCCCTGAAGCGGCTGAAGCTGGAAAGCATGCTCACCGCCGGGATGCAGGTATTTGACAACGGCACCATGGCCATGGTCACCCTGACACTGGACATGATCAACGACCTGCAGGCCACCGAGGAAGATCTGGACGATATTTCTGCCTTCGTGGGCCAGATCGAAGGGGTACGCACCGGCATCACCGTGCGTCAGCTTACACCTGAACGGTGCAAGATCTCCCTGCGCACCGAGCCGGGCGATTTGAATGCCAGCAAGGTCTGCGGTCTTTTAGGTGGCGGCGGTCACGCCGCAGCCGCCGGTGCTTCCGTGGACGGCTCCCCGGAGCAGACTCAGCAAGCCATCCTGACCGCCATCCGTCAGGTGCAGAACGAAGGATAAGGACGACCTCTTATGCCTAACGGTATCATTATCATTGACAAACCACAGGAGTGGACCTCCATGGACGTATGCGCCAAGCTGCGTGGCATCCTGAAGGAAAAGCGCATCGGTCATGCCGGAACGTTGGACCCCATGGCCACCGGAGTATTGCCCATCTTTGTGGGCCGGGCCACCCGCGCGGTGGAATTTGCCGACAAGGGCGAAAAGGAATATGTGGCTGGGCTGAAGCTGGGCCTTGTGACCAATACGCAGGACACCTCTGGCGAAATACTGGAGCAGCAGCCGGTACAGGTCACCCCGGCGCAGCTGGAAGCCGTACTGGAACAGTTCCGCGGGGATATTTCCCAGATCCCGCCCATGTTTTCCGCCATCAAAATCAACGGAAAAAAGCTCTACGAACTGGCCCGCAAAGGCCGCGAGGTGGAGCGCCCCGCCCGCCCCGTCACCATCCACGCTCTGACCGTGGAGACCCAGACCGCCCCGGACGAGTTCATCATACGGGTGCGCTGTTCCAAGGGCACCTACGTGCGTACCCTGTGCCATGACATTGGCGCGGCACTGGGCTGCGGCGGCTGCATGAGTTCCCTGCGGCGCACCATGGCCGCCGGTTTCACGCTGGAGCAGGCCGTCACATTGGAACAGGTCATGTCAGCCCATGACCCGGCAGCCATGCTTTTGCCCGTGGACACCTATTTTTCCCACCGACCCGACCACCGTTTGCCCGTCGACCTTGAGAAAAAAGTGCGCAACGGTATGACGGTGGTGGTGCCCGGCCTGCCCGACGGTGAATATCGGGTATACGGGGAGGAAAGCGGTGCATTTTTGGCTCTGTGCCGGTCAGAACAGGGCAAGCTGTCCACCATCAAAAGTTTTTTTGAAGTATAACCTGTGTTAGGGAGCGATTTTACTGTGAACACTCCGAAACGCGTGATTGCCCTCGGTTTTTTTGACGGCGTGCACAATGGTCATGCAGCCCTGCTGCGCCGGGTGACCGAGCGTGCCCGGGAGCTGAACGCTGTTCCTGCCGCCTTCACCTTTGACACCCACCCGGAAAGCCTTATCCTTGGCCGAGCCACTCCTCTGCTGTCCACCACGGCGGACCGGGCCGACCTGATGCGCCGTTTGTACGGCATACAGGACGTGGTGGTGGCCCACTATGACCGGGAGATGATGAAGACTCCGTGGGAGGACTTTGTCACCGACTATCTGGTTCGGGACTGCGGCGCCATCCACATCGTAGCCGGGCATGATTTCCGATTCGGCTACCGGGGCGAAGGCAACCCGGAACGGCTCAAACTGAAGTGCCGTGAACTGGGTTTGGGCTGTGACATCATCCACCCGGTGGTGCAGGAGGGCATTATCGTCTCCTCCACCTACATCCGCACACTGATCGCTCAGGGTGAAATGGAGCGCGCCCACACCTTTTTGGGCCACCCCCACACACTGAGCGAAACGGTGGCCCACGGCAAAAAGCTGGGCAGTGCCCTCGGCTTTCCCACGGTCAACCTTTCCATCCCCGACGGTGTGGTCGTTCCCGCCCACGGAGTATATGCCACCCGCATTTGGGTGGACGGCCAGCCCCACATGGCAGTGACCAATGTGGGCAGCCGCCCCACTGTGGATGACGGTGACCGGCTGACCGTGGAGGGTTTTCTGCTGGACTTTACAGGAGATTTGTACGACAAAACCGTCCGGGTGGAGTTTTACAAGTTCCTGCGCCCGGAGGAGAAGTTCCCCGACCTGAACGCGCTGCGGGATGAGATCGCCCGCAACGTGGAGCAGACCCGCACCTTTTTCCGCTTCGCCCAACTGTAACCACCCATATCCGAGGAAAGGAAGACCCCGCCTATGGATGTCCATCTGCACCATCATCAAACCCACTTCCGATACGAAAAGCTGTTCCCCGTCCTGTGGGTCTATGCTGCCCTGCTGGCACTGATAGGCTTCTTGCTGGACAGCCCAACAAACATTCTGAATGGTCTTGTGACCATAATTCTGTCCGAGGATGCCCTGATCACCGATTACATTCTCATCGCCGGTCCGGGTGCCGCATTGGTCAACTCCGCCATCGTCACCGCCATCAGCCTGTGTGTGCTCTATGTGGCCGATGACATCCCCAACGGCATGACCCTTGTGGTGATCGGTCTGATGTCCGGCTTTTCCCTATTCGGAAAGAACTTTGTCAACATCTGGCCCATTCTGCTTGGCACATGGCTGTATACCAGATACCGCAAGGAGCCCTTTGGTGCCTTTGCCAACATCGGTCTGATGGCCACCGCCCTGTCCCCTATCGTCAGCTACATAGCGCTTGACAACGGCTGGGGCCATCCTCTGCTGGGCATTGGAGCAGGCCTTGTGATCGGTTTTGTTATGCCCCCTCTGGCCGCTTACACTTACCGTATCCAGAACGGCATGAATCTCTACAACGTGGGCTTCGCCTGCGGACTGCTGGCCTTTATTTTCGTGCCGTTGATGACCTCTCTGGGTGCCGACCCCACCACCTATTACCACTGGGCTTCCGGCTATAATCTTACCTTCTCCATACTGCTGTGCAGTCTGTCCGTGCTGCTTATCGCCGGCGGCCTGTTTCTGACCAAGAAGCCCGTTTGGGCGGTGTGGGCGGGCTATCGCCGCCTGCTCCAGACCAGCGGCCGTGCCGCCAGTGACTATTTTCGTATGTTTGGTCACAATGTTGTCATGGTCAATGCTGGCATCAATGGCCTTATCGGAACCTGCTTCATCCTTGCTGTGGGTGGTGACCTGAACGGCCCCACCATTGGCGGTATCCTGACTATCATCGGTTTTTCCGCCTTTGGCAAACACGCCTTCAACATCCTGCCCATCATGGCAGGTGTGGCCCTTGGCGGCTTTGTGATGCACTGGTCCCTGTCCGACCCGGCGGTTCAACTGGCCTGCCTGTTCTGTACCACTCTGGCTCCCGTATCCGGCTACTTCGGCTGGCCCTACGGTGTACTGGCTGGCTTTCTGCACTCCTCGGTGGTGCTCTACTCCGGCTCCCCCGCGTCAGGCATGAACCTGTATAACAACGGTTTTTCCGGCGGTCTGATCGCCATCGTCCTCTATCCCGCCATCATCGCCATCGCCCGCCGTCGCAAGCCTGTGCTGCAGGATGAAGACTATTTCGAGCAGTTGGAGCACGACGAACCCATTACTCCCCCTACTCCCCACCAGGTGGTGGCCGAGGAAAACGAGATTTGATTTTTTTACAAAGAAAACGGCCGCACCCATATGGGCGCGGCCGTTTCGTATGTCACTTACTCTTTGACGATGATGAAGTACTGGGCGGGGAAGTGGTTGCCGCAGTGGATGGTCAGCCAGCCGTCCTTGTAATCGGTGGGGACCTTACCCACGTAGTAACCGTCGGAGTTGATGGCCCATACGGTCATGGTGTCGTGGGGGGTGCGGATGGAGATGTCGGCGGTGATGACCTCAGACATAATGGGTGCATGGCCCACGTCGATCATCTTCTCACCGTCGAACTGAGCACCGGCATTGCGGGCACGGCCGATGGTGGACAGCAGCATATGCTCGGACTCGGTGATGGGATCGTCGTTCAGGGAGGACAGAGCGATGGTTGCAAAGTCGGTGTAGCAGTCCACCACCATGTCGTTCAACTCGATGGGAAGACCCAAGCCCTCGCGGCGGCGGGTATCCTCACCCTGGAAGCGGCCCAGGAAGCCGTAGGCGATCTTGGTCCGGGGGGAGTCGATCACACCGATGGAACGCTTCAGGTTGCGCCACATCTCGCCCGTATCGGAGCGGATGATGTTGGGATCCTCGCGGGGGATCACGTCGCTGTCCATGATGATCTCGTCCACACCGGTCAGGTCGGTGTCGTCAAAGATGGTCTGGACCTGGCTGCGCTCCACCAGAGAGGAGAAGGCCTGATGGTTCAGCAGAGGCAGCTGGGACATCTTACAGCCGTAGACCTTCTTGGCGGGCTGCACGTCACCGCGGCGCAGCATCAGAGCGGCATGATAGAACAGGCCGAACTTGGCAGGGTCGTTCCAGATGGAGAAGTAGCCGTCACGATAGGCCACGCTGCCGATGGTAGAGGAGGTGCTCTCCTTACCCAGCACGTCCACCTTGTCCAGATAGTTGGCATAGGAATAAGTATGGATGGTCATGCCGCCCCAGTTCTGCAGGCAGGCCACACCGGCAAAGTGAGGCACAGCGGAGGCACGATAGGAGTTGGGCCAGGTCATATCCCACTCGGAGAAGAACACGGGCTTGCCGCGGATCTTCACGCGGGCCATGTTGCCCAGCTGGCTCTCGCCATCAGTAAGGGACTTGTGAGCGCTGATCTTCTCATGCTCCTGCCAATGCCAGTCGCAGACGTACTTGTGCATGTCGGTGAAGTCGCTGATCTGACCCAGCTTAACCTCGGCATTGGTGTGCAGCCAGTTAGACACGACAGCGGGAGTCTTCACGCCCTGAGCGCGGTAGAAGTCCATCATCTCATGATAGTACTTCTCGCTCTGCTCCATCTTGAACTGAGTCATGACATCGTCGGTGGAGAACAGGTTGCAGCCGTAAGCGTCGTACTCAATTCCCTTCTCCTTCAGCCAGTCGTTGAACAGGTCGCGGAACATGTTGTCATAGTAGGGGATACGCACAAAGTTCTTGCGCACGCTGCTATCATAGAACAGGTTGTTCTCGTTCATCAGGCAGCACATGGCAAAGACAGGGTCATCCTTATGTACCAGCTTGGTATAGGGGTTGTAGTGGTTCCAGAACTTCTCGATGAACTCCTTCTGCAGCTCAATCATAGTGCGATCGTACATGGAGTAGAAGCGGGCTGCGTCACCCAGCTTCTCGGGGCACTGCACACCGTCACCGGACTTGAAGTTGCGGTAAGTGACCATGTCCACGGACACGTAGATGCCCTCTTCCTTCAGGGCGTAGATCAGGTAGTCCAGACGGTCAACGGCTTCCTCGTCCCACACGCGGGTGGTTTCCAGACGGGGGCCGGCATACATCTGATAGATGTTGGGCACGCACCATTCGGCATCCAGCTGATGCAGACGCACCATGTTCACGCCGGCCATGGCCAGACGGCGGGCAACCTTCTTGGCGTAGTCATGCTCGGGGAAGTTGGCGCCGCCGTTGAACATGACGCCCCAGAACTTTCCTAAGGTGCCGTCCTCAAAGCGGAAGTTGTCACCGTCCACCTGCAGGAAGCCGTGCTTGCCGGCAGGACGCTCGTTCTTGAACACAAACGAGATGTCCACAGGCATCTTGTCATAGTGGGCTGGAGTGGGAATGTAATTGGACATAATAGGTTCCTCTCTTTCCTGTGTTTGATCTATATGCACACTTGCTCAGTTTAAGCTCCATAGTATTATATAGCTATTTCGCAATAAGGACAAACGATTTTTCACATTTTATCAACAATTTTTTCCATTGCGTTCTCCTGCGTGTCCTGCTGTGCCTGCTTTACCTGCCGCAGGACCCGGAAAATGATGGGCACAGCCAGCGCCAAAGTCAGCACGTCTGCCACCGCCTGCACGGAAACAATGCCCAACTCACCCATAAAAATGGCCATAGGATACAAAATAGGCAGAAAACAGGTGCCCTGCCGGGCCGTGGCCAGCAGAAACGCCTTGCCCGCATAACCCAGCCCCGCACAGAACATGTTGACCACCGCCACCCATGCGTGGATGGGCAGGGCGATACACTGCAGACGAATACACAGTGCACCCAGCCGCTGCATCTCCAAATCCGCTTCGGCATTGAACATGGTAATGACCTCAGGCGCGAAAATGCCCAATCCCAGTGCCATGATCGCCGCACCAACAAAAGCTGTTATGGCAGAGAAGCGGTAGCTTTCCGTCACACGGTCATAGCGCCGCGCTCCCCAGTTGAAGCCGGCCACCGGCTGGAACCCGCTGCCGAAGCCCAGAATGATGCTGAAGGGGAACATCATGATCTTGGTGGACACGCCGATGCCCGCCAGCACGGAATCGGAAATGTCGCCGGCGATGTTGTTGAGCAGGATGCCCGCAACCACTGCAAGACCGGAGCGCAGCATGGACGGCATACCCACGGTAATGATTTGGTGGAGAATATCCCACTTGAAGGAAAAGCATCGGAAAGACAGCCGCAGCAGGCTGTGCTTGGCCAGATAGGGAAAAATCAGAATGATCCAGCTGACCAGCTTGGAAATAGCGGTTGCAATAGACGCGCCGGCCACACCCATTGCCGGGATGGGTCCCCAGCCAAAAATAAAGATAGGGTCCAGAACGCAGTTGAGAATACCGCCAAAGCCCATGCCGATCATGGACAGAGTGGCACTGCCCTCCGCCCGCAGGCACTGGTTCATTACAAAGGTGGATGCCATGAAGGGAGCTGCCATCAAAACGTAAGTAGCATAGTCAATGGAATATTGGCGGCAGGTATCGGTGGCGCCCAGCAGGTCCACCATGGGCACCATAAACACGCTTCCCAAAATCATCAGCAAAAGTCCTGCGCCAAAGGCAAGGAAAAACGCGGTAGACAGCACCTTGTCCGCCTTTTCCTTCTGCCGTGCGCCCAGCAGTCGGGCCACAAAGCTGTTTGCACCCACCGCCAGCATGGAGCCACCCATCATGATGATCTGGTCCAGTGCGGAGTTGACACTGACCGCGGCGGTGGCATTGGTGCCCAGTTCACTGACAAAGTAGGTGTCTGCCAGCGAATAGATGGAGTTGATCAGAAATGCAATAATGGTGGGAATAGCCATCTCCGGAATGATTTTGGAGATAGGTGCATTGAGCATTTTGTTTTCCCGGAGGCTTCGATCCGGGGCTTGCCGTTCTTTCATGGTCTCTCCTTGTCCGCCGCGGTCAGTGTTTGCCTCCGCGGCGCATACCGCCTCAGTATATTTACTGTTATTTTAGCAGATTTGCGCACAAATGGAAAGCCCTGCGGCATCTGAAAAGTTATTTGTAAAAATACGAATTTTGGTATTGACAATTTAAGTGTCGTCTGCTAAACTAACTTTTGCTGTGGACAGACCGCAAGACACGCTGGTATAGCTCAGCCGGTAGAGCAGCTGATTTGTAATCAGCAGGTCGGGGGTTCGAATCCGTCTACCAGCTCCAATTTAATATGGAGGAGTTCCCGAGTGGCCAAAGGGGGCAGACTGTAAATCTGTTGCGTTTCGCTTCGGTGGTTCGAATCCACCCTCCTCCACCAGTAAGGAAAGCCCTTGCATCCCAAAGGATGCAGGGGTTTTTTCATGTCCCAAAAACTAAACATAACACAACACGACGCAACACGAAAAAGCACAAATATTTGGGTCAATATTGGGGTCAAAAAAGCACCACGGCCACCGCCCTGATGTCGCAGCCCTCCCCTATTGCATTCCCGCATCTCCTCTTGCGTTTCATCCACCTCGATGCTACAATCAAAAAAACAGATAACCCGATTGGAATGTGATACACTATGGTTACAAAAGCAGATATTATTTCCCAACTGACCCAAATGCGCGCGCCTACGGACAAGATCGTGCTGATGCACTCCTCCCTTCGTGCCGTCGGCCCGATAGAGGGCGGAGCACAGGCTCTTCTGGACGCGCTGGTGGATTATTTCACCCGGGACGGCGGTCTGTTCTGTGTACCCACCCACACTTGGCACAATCTGGACAAAGAAATCACGCTGAACATGTCCGACAGCGACAACTGTCTGGGTGCTTTCTCCACCGTGGCCCTGGAGGATGGACGGGGCCTCCGCTCGGAAAGCCCCACCCACTCCATGGTTGTTTTTGGTGACCGAGCAAAGGCTGAAAAGCTCATTCAGGATGAACCCCTTGTCACTACACCAACCGCTCCCAACAGTTGCTACGGAAAGCTTGACTTTATTCTGTTGGTCGGTGTAGCCCAGAACCGAAACACCTATCTGCACTGTGTGGACGAAATGCTTTCTATCCCCAACCGAATGGAAGAAAAAACCATGCCGCTGACCATCCGCAGAACAAACGGCGAAGTGGTCACCCGACCCACTGCCCTGTTTTATACAGATTACATCGAGGATATTTCCGACCGCTTTATCAAGTATGACACCCCTTTCCGTTACCACAGGTGTATTACCGACGGTTTTATTGGCAATGCCCCCACCCAGCTGTGTAATGCCCGAAAAATGCGGGACACCATTGCCTTGATTTGGAACAACAGCGGTGGGATCGATCCCCTGTTCAGTGAAAACCCTATCCCACAGAAATGGTACTGTACCCACGACATTTGAAATGACCGTATATGACAATCACCAATAATCGCTTGAGGTAATAAATATGGACAGAACGGAATTCTTAGCGCAGAAGTATCTTGAAGCCCGACAGAAGTGGCTGCCCAAGAAGGCGGAGTATTATGCCAATCCGGCCATCTCCTACGTGGAACCTTTTAAGATCGCAGACAACCTGTACTACGTGGGCGACAAACAGGTGTGCATCCACCTGATCGACACCGGGGACGGGCTGATCCTGCTGGATTCCGGCTTCCCCTGCGCTACTTATCTGCTCATTGAGAGTATCTGGCGGGCGGGCTTCGATCCCAAAAACGTCAAGTGGATCCTCCACACCCACGGTCATTTCGACCACTTTGGTGCGGCGGAGGCCTTCCGCACCTTGTACGGCACCAAGTCTGCCATCAGCCGGGTAGATGCCCGGGCACTGAAGGAACTGCCCCACCGGGCTCACCTGGATCTGTCCGCCCTGCCCTATGCCCGTATCCCCACTTTCGACCGGGAACTGGAAGACGGTGATATCTTTGAACTTGGCAATACCAAGATCCGCTGTGTGCTCACCCCCGGCCACACCCCCGGTGTGCTCAGTTTCTTCTTCAACGTGGCCTGGGAAGGCAAGACCTACCTTGCCGGTCTGTTCGGCGGTGCGGGTCGCAACGCTATGAGCCGCCCCTATACCTCCCATAATATGGAGCCTGAACATGCCGCCGATATGATGCTGGACTCCATCGCGCACATCTGGAACGAGCCGGTCATGGTGCATTTGGGCAACCACCCCGGCAACAACAAGACCATGCAGAAGCGGGCGAAGCAGCTGGAGGAGGGCGGCAACCCCTTCATCGCCCCCAACAGCTGGCATACGTTCCTGACTGAACTGAAAGAGGACACCCTGGCCGTCATGGAGAAAAACAAGGCCATGGACGCAGAGATGACCGCCCTGTTCGGCGAAGAATAAGAGTAAAGAAAGCCCGCCCCGTCGGCATAGCCGGTGGGGCGGGTCTTTTCACATCTTGGCTGACACGATCATAGTTGCCACTTCTTCTCTTGTGGCAAAGGACTGAGGGCGGGTTCCGTCGGTGATTCCCAAGCGCTTGGCCTCGGGCATTTTACCCCAGGGGCTCTCCGGGCGCTCACTCTGGCGGGCCAGCCAATCTGCCATGAGATTATCAAACTGCAGTTGGGTCAAGATTTCTTCCTCCTCATAGGCGGGGCGGTACGCCCCAACGATGTACTTTTTGTGTCGTGTGCGGCGCATGACTGCACCGCCATTAGCCTCGTTGCCGCTGCCGGTATTTCCGTCAATGGTGGTGATATACTCACCGTCCCACTTTTCGCAGATACCCACATGAGCAGCGCTTGTCTTCCCGGAGAAATTGAAGAAAATCACATCCCCCGGGCGATAGTCCCCCCGCACTCCCTGCTTCTTGTGATAGGTCAGCAGGGTCGGGCAATAAGCCGTGCGGCCACCCCCATAGAAAAGCGCAGACGCACCCGCCTGTTGAAACAGCCACCACACAAAGGTGCAGCACCAGGGATAGCCTGCCCCGGACACCTCACGGCCATAGTAGGCGGTGTTGTATTTGACTTTGTTGCTCCCGGCAGGCCGCTCGGTCATACCAAGTTCCCCGCGGGCCAGTGTCAGCAGCATGTCAGCCGTCACAGGCTGTCCCCTCCAGCTGCCGGTGCAGCTTCAGCACCGCCGCTTCCACCGCGTCCACTACCGCGCCGTTGTCCACATCAAAGCCCTTTTCCTCCAGCACCGACAGGGCATACTCCAGCCGCTGCTGCCCGGAGCACTGGTGGTACAGCTGCTGAGCCGCCGCTACGGCAATATCCACCCAACCCAACAGTTCCTTGCGCTCCTCGGCCGTGGTCTTGCTGCTCAGCCAGGGCAGCAGGAACACAGTGACCACTGCCACCGCCAGCGCGATAACCGCCTCAAGAATACTCGTAATGTCCATCTTCCGTTTTTTCCTTTCTGTTTTGTTTTTGCAGGGCGTTGCGGCCAAACATCAGGGCCAGCTCGCCCCCGAAAAAGGCCAGCACGGGGGCCAACAGGCCTCCGGCATCCTGCCCCGTCCGGGACAGGATGCGCATAGCCCACAAACTGCACAGCGTACCCGCCGCCACACACCAGACCACCATCACCTTGCCAAACAGGTGGGGTATGTTCCTCATACTGCCAGCCCCGCCCGGCTCAACAGCCACGTCAATACAGCAGTGGCCGTCACCAGCACCAGCTTATTTACAAGCTCATCCCAGCGCTTTGCTGGTTTCGCCTCCAGCGCGGTGACTTTGCCGTCCAGCTCATCCACCGCGTCGGCTACCCGCTCCTGTTTTTCCGCCATGACCTCCATGGAGGTAGCTAGACGGGTGAGCACCTCGGTAGAAGTCTCCAGCTTTTCAATGCGGTGCTGGTTGGACTTGGCCCGTTCCTCCACCTCGGTCAGGCGGTGCTCAATGCTCAGCTCCATCTCATGTCACCCCCACCATCTCACCTGGGACCTCATCCTCCGCCACAGCGTTCTTGGCACTGATGGCGCTCTGGATCTCGGCAAGGTCCTCCTCGGTCAGAACGCCCTTCTCATGCCAGCTTGCGGCATTGAGGATAACCTGATAGTCTGCCATCTTACCCACGGCCTTCAAAAATCCGTCCTTCACAAAGTTTCTCATACTGAACATTAGATGTTACCTCCCATAGAAATAATGGCCTGAGTCAGCTGCTCAAAAGCCTTGTTGATGTCCCGGTTGTATTCGCAATCAATGACAACACCGGGAGTGTCTGTCAATAGTGTGGTGGCAAACGCATAAGACGTTACTCCTTTCACCTTCCCGTCCGCATCCGGGGTATAGGTTTCTGCCTTGTAATGCTCATACATGCCCTTGGTGCTCTCATCAAAGACGCTGATGCAGATGTCGTTACCGTACTCGGTAATGGCCGCATTGCCCGTACCAACCGAACCGCCAATCGCAAACTTGATATATCCGTCTTGTGCAGGAGTGACAGCGCCGCCGGGGGCGGGGTAGGAGCTGTTGTATACCGTTTTGTTTGTGTCGTAAAATACGACCCGCGGCATCTGTGGGCATTGAATACGCAGTCTTACTCCCGCTTTGACGGGAATGCAGTTCTTGGAACGAATGGTGTCTGTTGAGCCTGCAGCGTTTCCACTGTTGTAAACAGTTCCCAGCTCCCACTGCTCGTCCCATAAATTCAGCCCCGTTTTCGTCAGCGTAACCGCACTAATATCCACGTTGGGATCTTCACTGCTCACCTTCACGGACAGTTCATGCTCCAGCGGACTTGCATCTTCCAAGAAGACCACAGGACCGCTTGCAGTCCCTACCAGAGCATTTGCGTAGAGGGTGTTTCCCTGCCGCACAGTCAACTCGCCGGGGATGCCCTGCAATCCTTGTTCGCCTTGCGGACCTTGCTCACCACGGCTGGGCTTTCCGGCATCCGTGTAGGTCGTACCGTCCCACTCCCACCAGTTGCCATTCTCTCCGATTACAGGCGGATGGGAGGCGTAGCCCTCGGCCTGCTTCACCTTCTCCGTGACCCTGCGCTCCATCTCTGTAAACTCACTGGGGATTTCGGGCCACTGCTTGTCCCCGGACAGAGAGGCAGGGATGTAGACGTTGACGGTGTTGGTGTGCCGCACACGCTCGCCCTGAGTGGCTTTGAGTTGCATCTGATAGTAACCGGCAACAGACAACTGCCCGGCAGTCAAAACGGTACTCAGACCCTCCTCCGTCACCGTCAGAGGCAGAATATCCATAGCCTCGCCCACTTGCACCAGCATGGTCCAATCCCATCCGTTGGGGATGTCACCGACCACGGTCAGTGTGCCCGTCAGGTTGTCAAACTGCCGGGCGAAAATATCGCCGTCGGCTTGAACAGTCCAGTTTTCAAATCGAATCATCCGTACACCTCCTTTCCCATTTTGTTAAACTGTTTTTTCCTCATAACGTTTTCTCCTTTCCGTTATTCCTGCATGCTCATCAAATAGCGTTGCGCCCCGTAGCGCAGACACTGCCGCAACCGTTTCTCTCCGCGCTTGATGGTGCGGCATACGGTCGATTTATTCACGCCCAGCGATGCCGCGATTTGCGGCTGACTCACTCCTTTTCCGTAATAGAGCAGCAACATCGTTCGCTGACGGGGGCTCACATCCTCCCGGATGCATCGGAGCAGATTTTGTATCAGCTGGCCACGCTCCTGCTCATCTCCGTTTTCCTGCTGGACTTGACGCATATACATGGCCATGTCAGCTCGATAAGGCTCTGCACATCTATATTTTGTATTTGGCATTGCGACAATAGCCCCTTTCGTAATATCGTTCGCACACCACTGCCACGTCCCGTGTCTCCCGATACATGGCCGTAAGCGTTTCGATGCGCAGCTCCAATCCGCGCCGCACCTGCGGGTCTTCAGTCTGTGCCCACTCCTGCTTCAGCCGGGCAATGCGCACCGCCAGAATATGGGCGCTGTTTCGGTAAGACACGGCCAGTTCCTTCAGTTTCATCCATCCACCTCCTTACAACACCCGCATCTCCACGCCCAATGCCGCCGCCACCTCCCGGCTGGATTCTTCCAACCAGACTGTGACCACCCTTTTGAAGCAGTCCGGACAAATTTGCCTGTCCTCCCACATATAACCCATTTCGCCCGGGTACAGCTCACCGCCGCACCGCATACACAGGCCCACGTCTCTCCCGTCCTGTTGGTCCGTCAGAGCCGGGTGCAGTCCCGGTGTTCCCCGCAACATAGCCTCACTTCCTCTCTCATCCCCTTTTATGGGACCGTTTTTCTGTTATCTTTTTCTTGCCAGTTTTGTTGCTCCAGAGTTCCTCTTCTTTTTGTTGACTTTGGCATTCACCCATGCTACAATGGTAACGGAGTTCATCATTTCTCGTTCATATGATTACGTATTTCATCTTTTGCATCATACTACCACAGCCCAACCGTAATCGTCAACCCCGTTTTGATTACTTTCGTAATCTTCGTCTGTCTGCACAAAAACTGGAGGTTCGTTTTATGTTTTCTGACCGCTTTGAATCACTGTGCCGGGAAAAGGGTGTCCGTCCGGGTAAGGCCTGTCAGGAGATGGGTGTTAGCCGTTCCCTTGCCGCAAAATGGAAATCCACCGGAACGGAAAAGCCCAGCGCCGATGTTCTGGAGAAAATGTCTGCCTATTTTGGCATGAGCATTGATGAAATTCTGGGCAAGGAATCTGCCGCTCCTGTCACCTTCGACGACTTTACCTATGCCATGCACAACGAAACCCGAGACCTTCCCCCGGAAAAAAAGCAGATGCTGCTGGATATGGCCCGCTTTTTCAAGGAAGAGCTGCAAAAGGAGAAAGGACAGTAAGCATGGAGAAAATTCTGACCCTTTATGATGAACTGAACCGCGCCGGGGTCAGGTTCTACCACTGGGATTTGGATGACGGTCAGGCCTGCACTGTGGAAATGAACGGACAGTACGGAGTGTTCATGGATTTTGGCAATATCCGCACTGCCGCGGAGGAACTGGTAGCGGTCGCTCACGAGGGCGGTCACGTATCCACCGGCTCTACCCACAAGGTGAGTAGCCCCTACGACCTTGTTGCAAAGCATGAATACAAGGCCGACAAGTGGGCGGTGCAGAAACTCATCTCTGCCGACGCGCTGGATGCGGCGGTAGCGGATGGCCACACGGACATCTATTCCTTGGCCGAGCACTTTAACGTCACGGTTCCTTTCATGAAAAAAGCCGTGTGTCTGCATACACACGGCAATCTTGCATCGGACCTGTATTTCTAAATAAAAAACGCGGGATGGAGCAAGCTCCATCCCGCGTTTCTTCAATCAAAGGCCAGTCCCAAATAGGGGACTGTTTTTTTATTCCATTTAGGTTGCTGTGTCAGCCACTTAAGCATGGCGAAATCCCATCTTTCCCCCTGCACATAGGGTCCACGCACCCAATACCGTCTGGCCGGGAGCTCCTTTGCAATGGCACTCAGTGCAGCTTCCCGCTCCTGTGGGGGTGTGAGCAGTTCCTTGATGAACGCTTCCTCCCCCGCCAGCTCCACACAGGCACAGCCCTGCTCTCCTACCCGGTACAGTCCTCCCCCGGACAGGGCGCACACACCCGCCTGATATTCCAGCGCTTGCGGGGCATAGGCAACATGGTCCGTATGGTCCAGCAGCTGTTCACGCAGTATATGATACTGTTGTGCGTCCACCTGCTCCAGCTGAGTGGGCAGCACCTCCAACCGGGGTTGGTATTGCTCCTGCTGCAAGGCAAAGCACTCTTCAAACCCATTGCGCCCAAAAAAGACATGCAAGTCCTCACGGGCAGGGACTGTGCTGACACAGGCAAAGCCCCGTTCCTTCAGCCAGTGGTCGGCAAAGGCCAGCAGCTGTCCGGCCAGTCCCCTGCCTCGGCAATCGGGGTGGGTGGCCACAGCATAGAGATAGGCGCAGGACCACTCTGTTCCATCCGCAAACACCACCGGCATGTCAAACCACGCGGTCATGGCCAGCACTATGCCTGCCTCCTCCAGCACCAACACCCGCTCCGGGGCATAGTAGCGGGTGAAAAAGTGGTCGATATAGGCATCTTCATCCCCAAAGGCCAGCTTCCACAGCTCCTTGAGCCGGGGTACATCTGTCCATTCAGAGGCTCTTAATTCAGCCATAGCTCCTCCTGTAAAAACTGCCTCCGCCAAAGCGGAGGCAGTTTTGCTGTTATAGAATGGTGCTCTTTTTCGGCATGATGAGGGCACAGATCAGATACCCCCAGAAGCCAAGGCTTCCGGCAAAGGCCAGAATGACCCAGCCTACACGCACCAGTGTGGGGTCGACCTCAAAATATTCTGCCACACCGCCGCACACACCAAACAGCTTGGCATCCGGCCCCTCTGTTCTGTAAAGTCTTTTCTTCATTGTCTGCACATCCTTTCTGTTCTCTTGTATATTATATGACAATTGTCTTATTTCTTTTCCTCCACCGGCACAAGCTGTCCATCCGCGCCAAAGCAGACTCGCTTGATATCGTTCCCGGTGTTTTTGCGAATGTCGTCCAGTCGGATCCCCTCGGTAATGGTGGCTACCAGCGTATAAGCCACACCATGACGCTTCGCCCGTCCGGTACGGCCAACCCGGTGGATATAGTACTCGTTCTCATCGGGCACATCGTAGTTGAACACCACGTCCACATCATCAATGTCAAGGCCGCGGGCTGCCACATCGGTGGCTACCAGCACCCGCATTAGGCCCTGCCGGAACTTGTTCAGCGTCTTTTCCCGCACCCGTTGCTGGATATCTCCGTGGATGGCTTCGCAGGTAATGCCCCGCATGCGCAGCAGTCCCACCAGCCGGTCGGTCATATTCTTGGTGTTGCAGAAGGCAATGGCATGATCATAGCCCCCCAATTCCAGCAGCCGGGCCACGGTGTCCGCCTTTTCATTGCGGTCCACATCCAGACGGTACTGGGCAATGTCGGGCTTGTTCTGCTCGTCTGCCCGGACGGTGATCTCCACCGGGTCGCGCTGGTACACCCAGGAGATGTCCATGACCTCTCGGGAGATGGTGGCGGAAAACATGCCCAGATTCTTTCTGCTCTTGATTTGATCCAGGATCCGGGTCACATCCCTGACAAAGCCCATGTCCAGCATTCGGTCGGCCTCGTCCAACACCACGGTGAGCACCTTGTCTACCCGAACCGTGCGCCGCTTCATGTGATCCATAAGGCGGCCGGGGGTGGCCACCACGATCTGTGGCCGCTTTTTCAGCTGTGTGATCTGCTTGTCAATGGGCTGGCCTCCGTAGAGACAAACGGTACGCACCCCTTCTTTAAAAGCGCACAGATCCCGCAGTTCCTCCTGAATTTGAATGGCCAGTTCCCGGGTCGGGGCCAGCACCAATGCCTGCACCTCGTCCACTGCCGGGTCAATGTGCTCCACCATGGGGATACCGAAGGCAAAGGTCTTTCCGGTACCGGTGGGTGCCTTGGCGATCACATCCTTCCACTCCATGAAATAAGGAATGGCACCCGCTTGAACGGGAGTGGCCTGCACATAGCCTTTCTTGTCGATTGCGCGCATGACCTCGGCAGACAGGCCAAGCTGGTCATAGCGCACGATGTCGTTTACGATCTCGCCGTTGATTTCCATTTGCGTTCCTCCTATGTGTCCGATCCAAGGCCAACCACACTCAGACACACAGTCCGAAACGCCTTTTTCCGGCGCGGCCTCAAATCCCGTGAGTTCAAACACCCACTTTGTCACATTGTAGCATACCTTGTCCTACTTTGCAATCACCACAGGGCCGTTCCCTTTCCCTACGGTTTCCGACCTTGTTTTTCCATATTTTGGAATATAATACTTCCAATTCCGGGGGGCTGCTCCTCCGGATATACAAAGGAGGTACCTTCATGGCGACCAATGAAACTCTGCGAAGCCGGCTGGCCCGTGTTCAGGCACAGGCTGTCCGGTCCGGACGGGTAATTCTGGGAACGAGTCTGGTATCGCAGGCCGTTCAGTCCGTCAGTTATTTTATGCTTTGCGCCGTTCTTGCCGGAGGTGAGATTTTCGATGGCTGCGCTCCGTTTGCCCTGGCCCTTGTAGGAAGCGCAGGCTCCGGTCTCAATGCCGCGGCGGCCCTTTTTGGTGCCTGCTTTGGCTACCTCACTCTGCTGGGGCTGGTAAACGGTCTGCGCTATGTGTCCGCTACCATACTTACCTTTTCCCTGGCCTTTGCTTTTTATGACACCAAGCTGTACCGCACCCCATGGGCCATGCCTTTGGCCACAGCCGCCATGAACGGCTGCACGGGCTTTATCTACCTGTCCCAAAAGGGGTGGCAAAGCGAGGATATCATCTACTTCACGCTGGAGGTGGCGCTTACCGCCCTGTGTGCTTACGCCTTCCGCTGGGCACTGGTACCGGAAAAGCACAGCTCATGTGACCGCCGCCGCTGCTGCGTGCTTCTTTTGCTGGCCGCGGTGCTGGTCTCCCTGTCCGGTCTGCACCTGTTCGCCCACATCTCCGTGGGGCGGATCCTTGCCGCGGTGTTGGTCCTCTCCTGTGCTTGGCAGGGCGGGGCCGAGGCAGGTGCGGCCATCGGAGTGGGACTCGGTCTTGCAATGGATCTGGCCGGCGGCAGTGTCCTTTATACTATGGCATTTGGCATCGCAGGCGCGACCGGCGGCTTGCTGCGCAGCAGCCGGCGTTTCTTCACCGGGCTCGTATTCACTCTGACCGGAACTGCCGCGGTCATGTGGCTGTGGGGAAAGGGACTGCAACCCGCTATTCTGGTCGAATTACCCATCGCCTGTGTGTGCTTTTTATGCTTGCCCGCCGTCCTAGTTCGCCGGTTGGGCACACATCTGCTTCACGAACAGTCGGTTGGCACAGACGACCGCTCCGGAGAGCATATCCGCGCCAGACTGGAGCAGACAGCACAGGCTTTTCGCTCTTTGCACGAATGCATGCGTTCCTCCTTTGCCCGTCCAACCGCCCACGAGGACGACACCGCCTCTATCTTTGACCGTGCGGCAGACCGGGTGTGCCGTAAGTGTGAACTGCGAGGCACCTGCTGGGAACGGGATTACATGACCACCTTCAACGCATTGAACGATGCCTCCCAGAGCATGCTGGACCGGGGCCGTGGGGAGGCTTCTGACTTCCCAAGCTATTTTTCCAGCCGCTGCATCCACTTTCCCGCCTTTCTATCCGCAGTCAACGAGGAGCTGACCTCCCTGCTCTGCCGCCGCCAGTATGCAAACCGCATCCGTGACAGCCGGCAGGCAGTGTGCCGTCAATATGGTCAGCTGTCCGACATTCTTGCCGCTGCCGCCGCAGAACTTGGTCAGGAACTGACTCCGGACCCGGTTCGCCTGCGCAGAATGCGTCAGCACCTGGCTGTACTCGGGCTGGAGGCCGAGGTGGCTGTCTTTTACGACAGTGAGCATCACCTGCGCCTGCACATCAGCGGCCCGGCCTGCCACCAGCTGGACAAGCCGGAACAGCTGCGCAGCCTGAGCGACCTTATGGGTATGCCCATGCGCCGGGAAGAAGAAAGCGGGCCTGACCGCCTCATTCTGGTGCAGAGCGAGCCTTTTATGGCGGTAGCCGGCATTGCCGCCCGGAAGAAGGACGGCGAAACGGTCAGCGGTGACGCAGGCACATGGTTCAAACGCCCGGACGGACGACTGTACGTTCTTCTGTGCGATGGCATGGGCAGCGGCCCGGCTGCCAACCGGGAGAGCGGTTTGGCCGTACGGCTGCTGGAGCAGTTTCTCAAGGCGGGAGTGGAAACGGAAAACGCTTTGGTCATCCTCAACTCCGCTCTTGCTCTGCGCAGTGAGGACGAGGGCGGCTTTACCACCGTAGATCTTCTGCAGCTGGACCTGTTTACCGGACAGGCCGAGATCTATAAGTTTGGCGCCGCCCCCACCTATATCAAAAAACGGGAGGGCATACAGCGAGTCACCGGCTGCTCGCTGCCGGCAGGCATGAGTACGCAAGGTCCCGTTCGCCCCGACTGCACCCGTCTAAAGCTGGAGCCGGAGGATTGTGTGCTTATGGTCAGTGACGGCATCTGCGGCACCGATAATGATGGTTGGCTGCGCGCCAAATTGTCCGCCTTCTCCGGTAACAGCCCCAAGGATCTTGCCCGGGAACTTATCACTGACGGCCCGGAAGACGGGCCCACCGACGACCGCACCGCCCTGGTGGTCAAGGTAGTGCGACGCCCCCAAAAACCATAAGTCTTTTGTTCTGTTCCCACCCAAAAACCTCTGCGCAGGATTTCTTGCATTTTTGTTGACTTTTCCCTTCCTTTCATGTAAAATACCTCAGATATGAAGGTCGGCCCATTGCCGAAGCACAAGGGAGATTTGTAATATGCATAAGTATGAAACAAAAATTCAGGAACTGAAAGTCAGCATTCTGACCGAGGTGGCCCGAATGACCTGGGATAACTCTCTGGACAACCCCGCTCATCTTCTGGACATTCCCGAAAAAATCATTCCCGGCCCCGAAGCCAACCTGCGCTGCTGTATTTATAAGGAGCGCGCCGTGGTCAACAGCCGGGTCAAACTGGCCATGGGCGGCGATAAGAGCAACCCCAACGTGGTGGAGGTACTGCCCATCGCCTGTGACGAGTGCCCGGTCACTGAGATGACCGTCAGCGCCTCCTGCCGCGGCTGCCTTGCCACCCGCTGCGTCCATGCCTGCCCCAAAGACGCTATCACCATCGTCAACCACCGCGCCCAGATCGACCACAAGAAGTGCGTTAACTGCGGCCGTTGCCTTACCGCCTGCCAGTACAGCGCTATTGTCAAGACTCAGCGTCCCTGTGAAAAGGGCTGCCCCGCCAACGCCATCTCCATGGGCCCTGACAAAAAGGCCTCTATCGATGTAAGCCAGTGTATTTCCTGCGGCATCTGCGTCAACCAGTGCCCCTTTGGTGCTATTCAGGACAAGTCCTGGATCACCGACACCATCCGCATGCTCCAGGGTGCCGCTCACTGGGGCTACAAGACCTATGCCATCGTGGCTCCCTCCATCGCCGGTCAGTTTGCTCCCGCCACCTTCGGCCAGGTAGTTGCCGGCCTGAAGGAGCTGGGCTTTGACGGTGTGGCCGAAGTTGCCCTCGGCGGCGACATGGTAGCTCAGCAGGAAGGAGCGGAGCTGCTGGAAAAGGGCTTGCTGTCCACCTCCTGCTGCCCGGGCTACGTTGGTTTCATCAAGAAGAAGCACCCGGAGCTGGAGCACCTGGTGTCCCACACCCCCTCCCCCATGGTGGTCACCGGCCTGTGGCTCAAGGAGAAGGAGCCGGATGCCAAAGTGGTCTTCATCGGCCCCTGCATTGCCAAGAAAAAGGAATTCCAGCTGGGCCGCACCCGCAACGCGGTGGACAGCGTGCTCACTTACGAGGAGCTGTGCGCCCTGTTCGACTCCCGTGACATCGAACTGACCGAGCTGCCCGAGGAGCAACTGGACGAGGCCAGCGGCCACGGCCGCAAGTTTGCTCACTCCGGCGGTGTGACCGCCGCGGTGGCACAGCTGCTGCAGGAGCAGGGCATCGGCCCCGACCAGTTCCAGCTCAAGCCCGTGGTGTGCAACGGTATTTCCGAGTGCAACATGGCTCTGCTCAAGGCCAAGAAGGGTGTGCTGGACGGCAACTTCATCGAGGGCATGGCCTGCGAAGGCGGCTGTGTTCAGGGTGCCGGCTGTCTGGTGCGCAGCCCCAGAAACCGCATCGAAGTGGAAAACCACGCCAAACAGGCAGGCGAGCGCACCATCGGTGAGGCTGTTGCTGCCGCCAAAGGCACCGCCCCCGAAGCTGCCGAAAAAGCTGAAAAGCAGCCCGCCAAGGCAAAATAACAGTTGACAAATTCCGCATTTTCATGATATGGTAGCCATGGTCATATGACTGACGGAAGTGGGTGGACCCACGGGGAGTGTGACCGGCGTAATGCCATGAATGCCGACCGTCTGGGCGCACCAAGTATCTTGGTGCGCCCTTATTTTTTCTAATTCTAAGGAGGAATTGCCCTATGATGACCGACATCGAAATCGCCCAGAGCACACAGATGCTGCCTATTGCCGCCGTTGCGGACAAGCTGGGTGTAAACGAGGAACAGATGGAGCTGTATGGCCGTTACAAGGCCAAGCTGGACATCACCGCCATGCGTGATATGCCCCGCAAGGGCAAGCTGATCCTGGTCACCGCCATCAACCCCACCCCCGCCGGCGAGGGCAAAACCACCACCAGCGTGGGTCTGGCGGATGCCCTGTCCAAGCTGGGCAAAAAGGCCTGTCTTGCCCTGCGTGAGCCTTCTCTTGGCCCCGTGTTCGGCATCAAGGGCGGTGCCGCCGGCGGCGGCTGGGCTCAGGTCGTCCCCATGGAGGACATCAACCTGCACTTTACCGGTGATTTTCACGCCATCGGCGCGGCCAACAACCTGCTGGCCGCCATGCTGGACAACCACATTCAGCAGGGCAACGAGCTGGGCATCGACGTTAAGCGCATCACCTGGAAGCGCTGCGTAGACATGAACGACCGCCAGCTGCGCAATATTATCAATGGTCTGGGTGGACGGATGCAGGGAGTACCCCGAGAGGACGGCTTTGATATCACCGTGGCCAGCGAGATCATGGCCGTTTTGTGTCTGGCTTCCGACCTGATGGATCTGAAGGAGCGGCTGGGCCGCATGGTGGTGGGCTATACCTTTGAGGACAAGCCTGTTCTGGCCCGCGACCTGAAGGCCGAGGGCGCAATGGCCGCTCTGCTCAAGGATGCCATCAAGCCCAACCTGGTCCAGACTCTGGAGCACACTCCCGCCCTGGTCCACGGCGGTCCTTTTGCCAACATTGCCCACGGCTGCAACTCCGTATCCGCCACCGACACCGCCTTGAAGTTGGCTGACTACGTGGTCACCGAGGCCGGATTCGGTGCCGATCTGGGTGCTGAGAAGTTCCTGGACATCAAGTGCCGTGCCGCCGGTCTGACCCCCGATGCCGTGGTCATCGTAGCCACCGTCCGCGCTCTGAAGTATAACGGCGGTGTGGCCAAGGCCGATCTGGGCGTGGAAAATCTGGCCGCTCTGGAGAAGGGCCTGCCCAACCTGCTCAAGCATGTGGAGAATATCACCAAGGTCTTTGGTTTGCCCGCAGTGGTGGCCATCAACCGTTTCGTGCAGGATACCGATGCCGAGCTGGCCCTCATCCGGGAAAAGTGCGCCGCCTACGGTGTCAATGTTGCCCTTTCCGAAGTGTGGGGCAAGGGCGGTGAAGGCGGTCTGGATCTGGGCCGCGAGGTACTGCGCATCATTGACGAGGAAAAGAGCAACTTCACCTTCTCCTATGGACTGGAGCAGGGCCTGAAGGAAAAGATCACCGCCATCGCTACCAAAATCTACGGTGCCGACGCAGTGGACTTCTCCGCCGCCGCCAGCAAGGAGATCGCCCGTCTGGAAGGACTGGGCTACGGCAATCTGCCCGTGTGCATGGCCAAGACCCAGTACTCCCTGTCTGACGATCCCACCAAACTGGGAGCCCCCAAAGGCTTTACTATCACCGTCAACAAGGTGAAGGTATCCGCCGGCGCCGGCTTCGTGGTGGCCCTGACCGGAGAGATCATGACCATGCCCGGTCTGCCCAAGGTTCCTTCTGCTGAGAAGATCGACGTGGATGCCAATGGTAAGATCACCGGTCTGTTCTGAGCACAATTTGTTAAAAGCCGCTGTTCCAACGGAACAGCGGCTTTTAATTTACAAATTTGACATGGACTTTTTTCCCAAATACGGGTACAATACAAAAAGACTGTGTCAAGGAGGCCTTTTTATGAGCGCACTTTCCCGCTGGCTGAGCCGCTTTTCCTATAAGCATCCCAATTTCTCCATCCCGGGTCTGATGAAGTACATCGCCATGGGCAACGTGGCAGTCTGGCTTCTGACCATGCTCAGCAACGGCACCTTTTTGAATTTGGTCACCTTCATCCCCGAGCGCATCTTCCACGGCGAGGTATGGCGGCTTGTGACCTTTGTGTTCGTGCCCATGGACTTCTCCCCCCTGTATTTCCTGCTGTCGGTGATCCTCTACTATTATCTGGGCACTCAGCTGGAAAACGTGTGGGGCAGTGCCCGGTTCACCGTGTACTATCTCTTTGGTGTGATCTTCACCGTACTGGGCGGCCTGTTGACCTTCCTGTCCCCCGCCCTGCGCGGCTTCGGCACGGTGAATATGTATTATGTCAACCTCACGCTTTTGTTTGCCTTCGCCACCCTTTATCCCGACCTGCAGTTTCTGCTGTTCTATATCATCCCCATCAAGGCCAAGTGGCTGGCCTGGTTTGACGCGGCACTGTTCGCTTTTGACATCTTTTCCCGCATCAGCGCAGGACAGTTCCTGCTGGCTCTGCCCCCCGTACTGGCCGTCTTTAACTATCTGCTGTTCTTCTGGGACGATTTGATGGAAGCCGTTGGCCGTGGAAAGGCCGCCGCCAGACACCGCACCGTGGCCGCCCACCGCACCATCGACCTGAAAACTGCCCGCAAGCAGATGGAAAAGCAGGGCTATCTCCACAAGTGCTCCGTATGCGGCATCACCGACAAAGATAACCCCAACATGGAGTTCCGCTACTGCTCCAAGTGCAACGGCTACTACTGCTACTGCGCGGAGCATATCAATTCTCACGTACACGTGCAATAAACAAACGGCCTGCGGCTATACCGCAGGCCGTTTTCTTGAATTTTTACACCAATCCAATGGCCATTTCCACCAGCAGGGCCACAATGACCACCAGGGCAGAAATGATAAACCCGTGGACCATTGGGCGAATTCCCGACTTTTTCATGCTGGAAAAGGATGTATTCAGGCCAATGGCGGCCAGGGCACACACCATCAGGAATTTGCTGAGCGTTTTGGTCTGGGCCACCACACCCGCAGGAATTGCAAATATGCTGGCCACCACAGACATGGCCAAAAAGCCCAGAATAAACCACGGGAAAATCTTTTTAATGCTGAATTTTGCCTTCAACCCGTCCCCCGTCCGTCCTGCCGCGGCGGCTTCCTTCTTCTTCAGCCGCAGCTGGATCAGAGCAAAGACGATCACGGTGGGGATGATGGACAGAGTGCGAGTCAGCTTCACCATGGTGGAGTAATCTCCGGCAGCCTCGGAAAAGGCATAGCCGGTGGCCACCACGGAGGAGGTGTCGTTTACCGCCGTGCCCGCCCAGATACCGAAGGCCTCGTCTGTCATGCCCAGTGCCCGACCCATAATGGGAAAGAGCACGATCATTGCCATGTCGAAGAGGAATGTGGCCGAAATGGCATAGGCCACATCGCTGTCCTCCGCATCAATGGTTGGGGCTATGGCAGCGATGGCGGAACCGCCGCAAATACCCGTTCCGGCGGAAATCAGGTTGGACAGCTTCCAGTTCAGTCCCAGGGCCTTCCCGATAAAGTAGCCGCCGCCAAAGCAGGTAGCCAGCGTGAAGATCATCACCAACAGGGACATCTTGCCCACCTGCAGGATGGTGGTAATGTTCAGGGACAGGCCCAGCAGGATAATAGCAAACTTCAGCACCTTTTTGGAGGCAAACTTCAGTCCGGGGGACAAAAGCTTTGCTTCACCCAAAAAATAGTTGATGAACATGCCAAGGAACATGGCAATAACCGCTCCGCCGATCAGGTGGACAGGAAGCAGGTTTTCGATCCATGTGGCGGCAAATGCGATCATTACGGACAAGAGCAGTCCGGGCAACAGCTTTGTCATCTTTGTCTATACTCCTCTCAGAATTTCGCCCCGCCGAACTCGGCAAGGACAAGACCCTTATTGCGTTCGGTGACCCACTGGATAGACCACTGAGAGGCAAACAGGATGAGCTGGTTGCCCTTATAGTCCTCCACCAGCTTGGCATCGGCGGGCAGGAGCAGGTCCTCCTCCTTCAGGGGCTGGGCATTCTCGTCCTCACGAACTACCCAGCGCAGGTACTCATAGGGCAGACCCTCTTTATACAGCTCCACGTTATACTCACTGCGCAGGCGGTACTCCAGCACGTCAAACTGCAGAGTGCCCACCACGCCCACAATGACCTCCTCCATACCGGTATAGGGGGTCTTGAATATTTGGATGGCGCCTTCCTGAGCGATCTGCTCCACACCTTTCAGGAACTGCTTGCGCTTCATGGTGTCAATGGAACGGATACGTTGGAAGTGTTCCGGCGCAAAGGTGGGGATGGGATCGAACTGGAACTTCTTGCTGGGGGCGCACAGGGTATCGCCGATAGAGAAGATGCCCGGGTCAAACACACCGATGATGTCGCCTGCATAGGCCTCCTCAATGATCTCGCGCTCGGCGGCCATAAGCTGTTGAGGCCGGGACAGGCGCATCTTCTTTCCGCCCTGCATGTGATAGACCTCTTTTTCCGCATCGAAGCGGCCGGACACCACGCGCATGAAGGCAATGCGGTCCCGGTGGGCCTTGTTCATGTTGGCCTGAATTTTGAACACGAAGGCAGAAAAATCCTCGTCAAAGCAGTCGATCACCTGCTCCCCAGCCTTGCGAGGCAAAGGCGCGGTGGTCATGCGCAGGAATTCCTCAAGAAACGGCTCCACACCAAAGTTGGTCAGCGCCGAGCCGAAGAACACCGGAGACAGCTTGCCGTGACGCACCCGCTCCATGTCGAAGTCGCAGGAAGCGCCGTCCAGCAGTTCGATCTCGTCCACCAGCTGGCTGTGCTTGGACTGACCGATCAGCTCGGCAAGGGCAGGGTCGTCCACTTCGATTTGGGTGGCGGTGGCCGCCTTGGCATTGGTGTTGGAGGTAAAGTGGATGACCTTTCGGTTCTGGCGGTCATACACACCCTTAAACTCCTTGCCGCACCCGATGGGCCAGTTCATGGCATAGGTATCGATACCCAGTTCCTTCTCCAGCTCCTCACACAGCTCAAAGGGGTCCCGGGTCTCCCGGTCCATCTTGTTGATAAAGGTAAAGATGGGAATATCCCGCATGGCGCAGACCTTGAACAGCTTCCGGGTCTGGGCCTCCACGCCCTTGGCCGCATCGATGACCATGACGGCGCTGTCTGCCGCCATCAGGGTACGGTAGGTATCCTCGGAGAAGTCCTGATGTCCGGGTGTATCCAGAATATTGATACAAAATCCCTCGTACTGGAACTGCATCACGGAGGAGGTAACGGAAATGCCGCGCTGTTTCTCGATCTCCATCCAGTCGGAGGTGGCCGCGCGGGTATTCTTTTTACCCTTGACCTGACCGGCTTGGGCAATGGCTCCGCCGTACAGCAGGAACTTCTCCGTCAGGGTCGTTTTACCGGCATCGGGGTGAGAAATAATAGCAAACGTACGTCGACGCTTGATCTCAGCTTCATACTGTGACAAAGGGCTTCAACTCCCATTTATGTTTTAACGAAGTATTTTACCATATCCTTCCCCCTATTCGCAAGAGCGCAGTCCCCATCCGGTAAATTTTTATAAAAAAGATTGTAATTTCTGCCCTCATCGTGTAAACTGGATATAATGAATCCAAAGGGAGGCTATACAACATGAAAGTTGCCCGTTTTGTATTGAAAGTAGTGGCGCTGTCCCTGACCGCCGCCGCCGTGATCTGCGCCATCATCGCCTACTGGGACAAAATCGTAGACGTGACTTTGGCCCTTTGCGGCAAGGTAAAGGAGAAAAAGGCCTGCATCTGCAAGTCCGAATACGACGATTACGTGGAATGAGCAAAAACACCGCTGATTTTATCAGCGGTGTTTTTTCAACCCTTGCGATACCAACGCAGGCTGTCCGTATCCCCCGTTTCGCGAAGCAACGCAATGGTATATACGCTGTCCGCCGCCAGCACTAACATCACCGATGGGACAAGAGCAGGTGGAATATGGGCTGTCAGCACTGCCACCCATGGATGCACCCTGTGCACCAGCAAGGCGGCCAACACCCCCCAGAACATGGAAAACAGCGGACACACCCGCCCCCGGATGTGCACCCGCATGTGAGAGTAATCCCAAAAAGCCACCCCCGCCACCTTTTCATAGAACACCCCCATCAGGTACTCCACCCCGGTGGCTGCAAGACCGCCCAGCAGGATCAGTCCCAGCCCACGAGTCCATTGCGACACAAACAGAATAGCCAGCGCCCCGAAGCCATATACCGGACACAGAGGCAAAAGTGCAAAGCACTTGCGATCCCGCTTTTGCGCCCCGACCAGTCGTGCAAAGGCCACCTCCAGCAAAAAGCCCAGAAAGCTGTAGATCATAAAATACCAGAACAGTTCCATGGCAAACCTCCCGAAATAGTTTGGCCTGCCATAAAAAAAGCATGCAGAAAAACAATCACACCTTGCACGACCAAACGCATTGTGGTAAAATATCTGGAAAAACATCACTGTGGATAGGAGCGAGATTATGCGGCATCTGATCGATTTCGCAGACATGACGCGGGAAGAATGGGACGAACTGTACCAGCGCGCCAGCCGGATCATGGACGACCCCGACAAGTTCTTGGATGTGTGCCACGGCAAGGTTGCCTGCAACCTGTTTTACGAGCCGTCCACCCGCACTAATTTCTCTTTCCAGACCGCCATGATGCGGCTGGGCGGCAAGGTGTTCGGCTTCGCCGACCCCAACTCCTCCTCCGTGGCCAAGGGCGAAACGCTGAAGGACACCGTAAAGATGGTGTCCGGCTATGCCGACGTCATCGTCATGCGCACCCCTTGGGAGGGTTCTGCCAAGGCCGCTTCTCTGTACTCCCACGTGCCGGTGGTCAATGCCGGTGACGGCGGACACATGCACCCCACCCAGACTATGGCCGACCTGACCACCATTACCCGCCTTCACGGCGGTGTGGATGGGCTGTCCATCGGCCTGTGCGGTGACCTGAAAAATGGCCGCACTGTCCACTCCCTCATTAAGGCTATGGCCAAGTTCAAGGATGTAGCATTCTTCCTCATCTCTCCCCGGGAACTGGCCGTTCCCGAATATGTGCGCACCTTCATGCAGGAGCATAATATGCGGTTCACCGAGGTCACCGGACTGGAGGCCGTTATTCCCCAGCTGGACGTGCTGTATATGACCCGCATCCAGCGCGAGCGCTTCGTTGACCCGCTGGAGTACGAACGCAACAAGGGCATCTATGTCCTCACCCGCCGCAAGCTGGACCGGGCTAAGCCCGACATGCTGGTGATGCACCCCCTGCCTCGTGTGGACGAGATCACCGTGGACGTGGATGACGACCCCCGGGCGGCCTATTTCCAGCAGGCCCGCTACGGCATGTTTGCCCGAATGGCCCTGCTGGCCGACCTTGCCAACCAGCCCCGGGTGGAGCAGACCGACGTGGTGGAGATCGGCACAAAGCCTGTGTGCTCCAACCCCAACTGCATCACCCAGACCCAGCACTATCTGCCCCCGCTGGTCAAGAAAAACAGCGGCAAGGACTGCTGTGCCTTCTGCGACGCGGAACTGAAATAAGAACAAAAAACGGCTGTGTCGGTTGACACAGCCGTTTTTTTACCGTTTTGCGGGAATGATCTCGATCCAGTAACCGTCCGGATCGCTGATGAAGTAGATGCCCATGGCCTTGTTCTCATAACAGATACAGCCCATCTGTTCATGGAGGGCATGAGCCGCATCCATATCATCCACAATAAAGGCCAGATGGATCTCGTTATCACCCAGATTATAGGGACGATCCCAATCCCGAAGCCAGGTCAGCTCCAGCTGATGGGTGCTTCCCGCCTTGTCACCGAGAAAGACCAGCACAAAACTGCCGTCGGGCGCTTCCTTGCGGCGCACCGGCTCCAGTTCCAGCGCCTGCTTATAAAAGGCCAGAGACTTGTCAAGATCACGAACATTGAAATTGTTATGGGCAAAGGAAAAGGTCATAAAAAACAGCCTCCTTATGTCATGGTACATTCAGTATAGCAGGTCAGTTCGCCCATGGCAAGAAAAACGCACCCTTCCCGCGAAAAACATGCTTGACAAAGGTCTTTGCGTGTGCTATTATTTCATGGCTGACACGGAACAGGGTCATCCATGCGGGTGTAGTTCAATGGTAGAATCCCAGCCTTCCAAGCTGGTCGCGTGGGTTCGATTCCCATCACCCGCTCCACACATGAGCCGCTTTGCTCGTGTGAGCCGAGCGAACACGAGCTTAGCGGATCAGCGTGCCTTGTGTATACGCGCCTGTAGCTCAGGTGGATAGAGCAACTGCCTTCTAAGCAGTGGGTCAGGGGTTCGAGTCCCTTCAGGCGTGCC